>PAQH01000055.1 GCA_002709225.1 Planctomycetaceae bacterium | reverse complement strand
ACCTCTTCACCCTGTGCAACTGCGACAGCAACCTGGTAGACGTCGATAAGGCTGAGGACCGAGATCACAATTCCAGGAATACAACAAAGAACGGTCCCGATGAGAGTTGCAATGAGGACCTTGATCGACTTGCTTGTTTGGCCAAGCAATATGTAGCCCAGGATTCCAAAAATGAACCAGTTGGCAATCACAGCCACAACCGGGTTAACGTTCTTGTTTTCGAGTGCCTCTTCGTACAAACTTCGGATACCGGCCTGCCCTGCAACAATGCGCTGACGCACCCAGCACAAATAGATCAGCACACCACACAGGCAAAGGCTCAATGACGTCCACGTCGCGCGACGAAATTGCACCGGAATACTGAGAATCGAAATGATCAGCAGTAACCAGAAAATCGCGACCAACGCGATTGCAGGTCCGCTCCGGCCTAGCGAAAAAGTACCAAAGCGAGGGGACATCGCATGGCGTCCCCGCAAATAGGCGCAAATCGTGATCAAATAGATAACTGCCGGCAGAACCGCGGCTGACTGAATGAGATCTTGCAGTGAGTCCGAGAATATCTCTGCCAGAATTCCAACTACCAATACCAGCAAGACAGCCGCAACGGGCACCGACGTTTTCGGGGAAACTTGTTTGAAGACGTTACTCAATGGAAACACGTTATCTCGGGCCATTGCGTAAATCAGACGCGAACCCGAAGCCATGATGATCAGTCCGCAAGCAAATATTGAGACGCCAACCAGGACAAAAAAACCAGCCCCAACGAAGCTCCCCAGGTTGCCTTGAATGATCGTCGGTAACGGATACGGTTCCTTTTTCACGGCTTCCAGATCCTCGATCCCCAGTGACGTCAAGATCAGGAACAAGGTCCCCACGGTACCACTCACCACGACTGACCAAACAACCGCCTTGGGAACGGTTCGTTCAGCATTGACTGTTTCTTCGGAGAGGTTGGCCGCAGATTCAAATCCGACCAGTGTGTAAGCACCCATCAAACAAGCCATCATGAAGGCCTGCCAATAGGGCCGTTCCTGTTCGACGGCGGTAGGTACGGCGGTCGCCTCTGGATCAGAAGGTCCAGCGGCCGATTCAAACTGGGCACCGCGTTCCCAGAGAATTTCCCCGGACGGTTGTTTGTAGATCATCAGGCCGGCAAACAAAACAACTAATCCAACCATGCCGGCAACTTCGGTAAAAACGGCAACCGAATTGATGATGTTGGCCAGTCGCACTCCCAACACGTGGATCGATGCCTGCGTCATCATCGTCACACATACGATAACTTTGAGCCAGAGTGACGATTCATCAACTTCCACAACATAACCAATGACCGAAGCCAGGGCGTGATCGACTGAAGGTACGACGATGATCAGAAAACAAACCGCCACCCAACCGGTAAACCAACCCCAACCGGGACCGGCGAGCCGCGTCACCCATTGGTAAGAATACCCCGTCAAAGGCATTCGACCAGCCAATTCGGCAAAAACGAGAGCCACCAACAACTGGCCAATAGTGACGATAGGCCAAGTCCAAAAACCGGCTGGGCCAGCGCCCTTAAGAACAAGGGAATAGTTCAGGAAGATCCCAGTCGTGATCGAAATAAACGAAAACGCAACTGCAAAGGAACCGAACAAGCGGATAGTCCGCCGTAGTTCCTGCTTGTAATGGAAAGTCGCCATCACCTGCTGATCACTTTCGGATCCTCGTTGTTCTCCCTGAGACACAATTAGATTCCTTCATCACCTTGCTGACAAACCACGGTTCAATACGCCACATCGATCATCAAACGCACTGGGGCCATTAAGACCTATCCTGACTGACCCCACAATGGACCGAAAAATGGCCAAGCTGTAAAACAGCACGCACAACAAAGCCAATCCGAATCCGTATTCGTCTCCTGGTGAGTGTGGTTTGCACGACTGCAATCCCGCACAACTGTGGCTGCCACAGGGCCCCTGCCAAATCACCATCTGGTTCAATAACACCTGATTCGAATCGATTGGACAACGAGTGTACTCAATAAGATTCTTCATCCCATCGCTGTAAACGTGCTCAAATATGCAGGATTCACGCTAGGCGACAGTAAATTCCACAAACTGGCACGACTCGAAGTAACCGACCACCCAATGGCACATGTTCTGCAAGAACATCAATCGAAGATCAGAAAGCTTCCCCCTACAAAAAGCTCCGTATCATGCCTAGAACTCCCATCCCACTACTCTACGCGGCACTCATCGTTCAAACTTGGTTGACCGTGGCCAATGGCGAGGAGCAACCACGACAAATGGATCAATTCCAGCCAGCAGACAAACAAGACGCTGCTTTACCTGTCGCCAGGAACAAACAACGTGACTGGCTGGCAGAACGACTGTTGGAGAATGTCTCATCGCGACGACAACGTCAAGTGATACGTACCAGGCTGGAAAGGATGTCACCTGACCAGATCGAAACGTTGGTGCTAATCTATACGCGCCAGTTACGGCGCGCCGTAGCACGGCTCGAAGATAACCAAGATCAGCTTCGTCACCTCCGGCGTCACACGGACCACCTCGTCTGGAACCGCCGCATCCGGTACATGCCTGTGATTAGTTGGCTACCGCAAGGAACCAGTTTCCAAACCTCAAGCCTTATCTCCGCCGATCGAAGATCCGTGCGAATCTCAGCCAATCCATTTTTTTCTCGAATCGATCGTGTCGATCTGTACCCACGCTACCGCTACCCACAACCAAACTTTCAATCGCAGTATCGCCGCACACGAAACACGCAACCGCCGCATCGCCCCACACGAAACGCGCAACCGCAAGTCTGGTACGACGGATTACGGACCCGCACCGACTAATTGCCAACGCGCACAAACCGCTGCTGAACGTCTGGCGATCACACACGCGGTGACAATGCGCACCGGCTGAGCGCAACCACGCGAGACGAAAACACGGGGTGGATGCTGTCGCAGCAGTACTATTTACAGGAAAACAATCCCGATCAACACAGACGGCCAACTAGCGCAATCTTCCGTCAGCGCCTTCCCTCGGCAACCCATACTGACAAGATGTTAGTCGGCCGGTTTCAAGAATACGTCTGCCGGCCATTTCGCCCCCTGGTTTATCCAGTCTGCCAGCAGTTGGACTTGCTGGCTGGTCAGCGCGGGAAACTTCCCACGGCTACGCAACGGCGGCATCTCTAAGTCATCAATCTTATCGGCAACCTGTCGGAGCAAGCGACTTTCTGCCGCTTGGCCAGGTACAATCGGAGGCAAATCACTCTCACCACCTGCAATCAGGAACTCCCGGCGGGTTATACGAAACCCCGCCTCGGGCTTGGTACCAGCATGACATCCCACGCATGACCGCTCTAGAATAGGCTGGATCTGTTTGACAAAGTCCACTTTGTTCACGGGGACAACAGGCTTTGTCTCTTTGGGAAGTACAGACGGTTGCAAATCCGCAACCGCCGTTGCCGTGTAATCGATATCGACGACTGAAGTAATGGGCTGCATGGCTAACAACAAAGCCATAGCAGCCCAAGCTGTCGCCGGGGCAGAAATCCACTGGTGTTCTCCGTACGGGAATTCACTGTCAAAATGTGTCTGGAAAGGCCAGGTACGACTCTCGACGTACCACGACCCATCAGGGAATTGGGTACGAAATAGAAATGTCATCCCGCTCTGATAAACCGGGTGCGTTACGGGCACACCACCGGCGACACGCAGCGCCACTAGAGCCTGGCCAGTCGCCCAGGCATCACTGTCCAATCCCGGCAATTGGGCCCAGCCGCCGTCTGTCCGTTGTTCCTCAACCAATTTGTCGACTAAATCTGTCAGTTCGGTCGCAGGAACACCGGCCCAGCCGAGACCCAGCAGCTTCAGTGCATACTCCTGTTGCAACTTCGGTTCAGCACGCTGCAACCACTTTCGGGCACGACGGATCCGATCAGCGGTCTCCAGATCTCTTCCCTCCAGCGCGTAAAGTTGCAGTGATCGCATCGCCAGTACCGTCGCCAAAATTTCGGATCCTCCCAAGGGAGGCCGTAGCATCCCGGGAACCCAATGCCCATCCGGGCTTTGGATCTTGGCGAGGTACCAGACCAATGCATCGGTCACTTCATCGCGGGGATATCCCAGCATGGAAAAACCCAGCAAGCCATAACCGATAAAACGCGGTGCAACGGGAACAGGCCTGTCCATCTGGTAAGCCCGTTCAATACGTGGACGCCACGACTTTAGCTGTCCACGAATCATTCGTCGAATCGACCCATCATCAACCATCAACCCTCGTTCTCGCGCCCATCCAATGGCCACGGATGGCAAGTTCTGATGGTGACAAGAAACACAGTTCTTGCGTTTCTCTAGAAAAACATCTGAGCTGTGTTGCAGCAGAGAGATCGACTTCTGCAAACGACGTTTGAGTATTGATTGCATGTCTGCAGGATCAACACGGACCGCGCGCTCGGGGATCTCTATTCTCTGTCTCTCGACAGGATCATTGGCTTCATGTTTCGCCAGTAATTCCAGGACTTGCGAATAGCCTCGTTTCTTCGCCCAGGTCAGGGCTGTCTCACCATGTTCATTACGGACATTGAGATCGACTCCTTTGTCAATCAGCCGTTCAATGATCTCACGGTCTCCCACTTCACTGTATGCGGATAGAACCACCGGCGGCACACCACCAGGTTCGAGGCGGCGATCCAATCGCGCACCTGTTTCCAGTAATTTCTTGACAATGGCTGGTTTTTGCGCCAGCAGTGCAGCCGTCAAGGCACTGCGACCTTTGTCATAATTCGGGTCTGCGCCGTGGGCCAACAGCAGTTCCACCATTTGCTGGTCCCCTCTGCCGGCCGCCAAGGACAAGTCCGAAGCTCCATTGCTTTCGGTATTCTGCCGGGCACCACGACTGAGTAAGACCTTGGCAGTTTCCAGTCCACCCGCTCGAACAGCATTGCGCAATGGACTAGTACCCCGGCGATTCACCACGTGCACGTCTGCGCCATACTCCAATAGCAAACACACTACATCCACCGAGGAGGCGTGCGCCGCGGCAATAATCAAGGGCGTGTTACCCAGCCTGGTTTGAACGTCCGGAACCGCCCCTGCCTCAAGCAACAAGCGAACTTTTGCGAGTTCATGTACGCCCCATACAAGCGCTGTCACCCCAGCTTGATTGGTTGCATTCGGATCGGCACCATATTTCAACAGCAAGCGAACGCTCGT
Organism: Planctomycetaceae bacterium; assembly: GCA_002709225.1. Classification (GTDB taxonomy): domain Bacteria; phylum Planctomycetota; class Planctomycetia; order Pirellulales; family Pirellulaceae; genus UBA9264. Next base: position 14,699 of record PAQH01000055.1, on the reverse strand, counting down.
CTCGCTGCCTCGCAACGCAGCATAAGCCAACGGGCTCGTCCCGTCCGGCATGCGCACACTGACAGGTGTTCCTTGACGCAATAAACTGGCCAACAAGGCTGTTTGATCACGACGAATTGCCTGAAATAGCGGATGGTCCGCATCGGCGCTGGTCACAATCCCCAACAACACACTGGTAATCACAAGACCACGCAACAGCTTCACACCTCGATCACACATGGGCCTTGATCTCCTTGTGCTAACGCACGCAGCAAAGGGCATCACGATTCGCACATCTTATGACATTTACACAACAACGCACAATTCAACGGGAACGCCATTCATGCCAACTGGACCATACGGTGCTCCAGTTACTCTCGATCGATAGCCTGGATCAGTGAAACACTTGAATGGGTGTTTCACTCACGGTGCTTCATAAACGATCATATTAGTTTCGATACGGAAAGAATTCCCGCCGTGCGCACGAATAAGGACCGGGCTTGTCCCGTAGAACACATGAACCATCCCATTTCTGGAATCATCCCGCCTCTGGTCACTCCATTCCGGTCCGACGGAACCATCGACGAAGCCGCACTACGTTCGGAAACTGCCTATCTCGTAGGCACTGCCAAAGTACACGGACTGGCTGTCTGTGGAAGTACGGGGGAAGGCCACACCTTGTCGACGAGTGAAACACGTCTGATCACAAGGATCGTGACGGAAGAAGCAGCGGGACAAGTTCCGATTATCACCGGCATTATCGCCAACAGCACAGACACCGTGATCGCACGTGGCAAAAGTGTGGAGGATTTTGGTGTGCAGGCACTTCAGGTGACACCACCACATTATCTGTTCCGACCTGATGACGATGCGATGGAACAACATTTCGCGCGCATCGCGCAAGCCACTCAGACACCTGTCATGATCTACAACGTTGTACCGTGGGCCTATCTGTCACCAGACCTCCTAGTTCGTATCCTCAACCAGGTCGAAGGGGTCATCGGCGTCAAACAAAGTGCAGGTGACTTGAAGTTATTGGCCGATCTCATCACCAGAGCAGGCCCTGACGCTCGAATCATGACTGCCGTAGACGCGCTATTGTATCCTTCGTTTTCGCTGGGTGCCGTCGGTGCAATCGCCGCCATCCTGACCGCGGTTCCTCAGCTATGCGTCGCATTGTGGGATGCTGTCAATGCGCATGAATTGACACGAGCGAAAGAACTACACGAGCAGCTATTACCAATCTGGGATGCTATTTTTGACGACAATTTGCCTGCCAATGTCCGTTATTGCATGGAATTGCAAGGACGCCAGGGTGGCGTTCCACGCGCTCCAATGCCTGTGACAGGAGTTCATCAACAGCAGCCCATTCGAGAAGCTCTTGCTGCCGCAGGTGTCATTTGAAACATCAGCTCGACAACAAATCTGGCCCGCCTGAACCCCGCGAAACCAACCACTTTCACCGACTCGTACAATAGACTGTACGCGGTCCCCTGATTCGCAACCTGACAGGATGTTTCCACCCTATGCCCGTGCCAGACACCAATCAGACTCCACAACCGATTTACCGAGAAGTAACATCTCTCGGGCTTTGGGGAGAAACGCTGGCCACTGCCTGCCGCGCACTGCAAAGCAACTGCCCCGTCTGCCAGGCGAAGGCTGTGGACTTCGAGACTGTATTGCTATCCCACAAGATTCGTTTCCTGGTGTTTCCAATTTGGACGTTCCGTAAGACACTGGCCACGTGCAGCCAATGCCAGGTGCAATCTCGTGTGTCAATTGAGAATGTGCAACAACTGTCCACGTTCTCGCCAGATCGCATCGCAGAGACCCTGGTTCCCGAACGCTATCAACCGTGGACCCCACAAGCCAAGTTATGGGCCCTCAGCGCCCCCGGCCTCTGTTGGTGTCCGGTGATCGGCCTGATCATCTGCCTACTCGCCTGGAAAAACACCAGACAGATGAAAGGTGGGCTGGGCATTCTATTGATCATGGCCTCGGGCTTTGTTGCGTTCCTCACCACCGCGCCGATTGTCGTTGGTCTTACAGTCTTGGGAATCGGTGCAATCATGTGATTCGCAGATAATCCGCCCATCACCATTTACGTTTTCTTTCCAGGTCCACGCCTTCTTATCATTGTCGTACACGAAGTGTCATGTCGCCCATTGACGTTCCCACCACGTTAGATCACGAATCCTGGCTACAAAGGACAGCCAAGCCGATCCAACAACCGTTATTTTATTGGGCGATCTGCGCCGCTTTCTTGGCCAGCAGTGTGCAGCGCGGCCCTGACTTCATGCAGTACCTGGACTGGTCGCGTGCAGCTGTCCACGGGGATATTTTCCTGCTCGATTCTTTTGTGGAGTCACCACGCGGTGTTCCCTTGTCACAATGGTGTGCCGGCCCGGGACTGGCAAGCGCAACGGCCGTCGCACTGTGTGAAACGCTGCGTCCGCTGGGATTGCTTGCACGACATGGCGTATTTGTAACCGCAGCAGTTTCCTCGCTTGTCTTCTGGTGGAGTTTCGCGAAACTGCTTGTCACATTAGCCGGTGGGCAACGTAGCACAGTTCTCTATGCACTCTGCGCCGGGTTTCTCGGCACACACCTAGGATACTATTCGATTACCAGCGGTTCAGAGCTCTTGGCGTTGGCACCCGTATCCATGTTGGCAGTCGAATTAGTACGACCGATGCGCCGCCGCGCCAATAGCGTCATGCTGGTTGGATGTTGCACTGCAATTCTCATTATGATTCGACCCTATTTGGGTCTCTATGCGCTGCCCACGCTCGGGGCAACCTCGCTTCGGTTGATGCAGGAACCACGCGCACTACTGCGCATCTGCTATGTGTTGTTGTTGGCTAGTTGCCTTGTCATCTGTTGTTTCCAAGTGGGACAGGTTCATTCCTGGATGACGGGAGATTGGACGCAGTCGCCGTATGTCTTTGGCGACCATGATTTTCATAGCTTCGACTTCGCATCACCCGAGATCATGGCTGTACTCTTTCACCCGCTGCATGGATGGCTTATTTATCACCCGCTGTACGCGTTAGCATTGATCGCTGCCGTGGTCTTGGCAATCACGGCTGAGGCCCGTCGCGAGCGTCTACTTTGGGCAACAATCCTCTTTCTCATCACAGTCCATCTCCTAATCCAATCAGCCTGGTATTGCTGGTGGCTGGCAGAGGATTGGTCCTTTGGAATGCGCGGCATGACACCGGCCGCAATACCAGCCATCGCCGCGATTGTTCGCCTATACACTCAGATTTCGCAACACCATACAAGTCATTCCTATCAACAGAAGTCCCTGATAACCATTCGTTCAGTCACCGTACTTTGCTGTCTGTGGTCATGGCTCCTCATGACTCAGGGAATCACTGCCTTTTATTCCTACACCGCCTTAATGGAAGCGCAATGGTCGGCCCTACAAACGAATACCATGTCGGGTGGCGTGTTATTGGGACGATATGTAGATCCAATTAATCGGATCATCAGCCTTGGCTTTGCGGGCCTAATCACAATCCTGTCACTCGGTAAACATGCATTACCAACTTCACCCGGGAGCGATCGAACAGACGTTCAACTGCGGGTGTCTCGGCTACCTTTTACCGATCTTTTGCTGGCAACCTTAGTCCTCGATTTTCTCGGCTGGGGGTGGCTCGCCAATTCCTGGGGATTCGTCCAGTACGCCACACTCGTCGGTGCACTAGCGCTACTCGTGTTGACCACGGGTCGTTGGCAAATCGAACGATTTCAGCAAGGGCTGCCGACTGCTGCAAGTGGCGCTACCGCATTGACATTGACGCTGATGCTCTGCTGGTTCTATCACGTTGCGTTTCCGACAGAGGTTTATCTTGATTCCGGAGTTGCAACACCTCGGTCCTTTAGGTGGAAAACTGATTTTTACGTACCCGCGGCTCAAGGGCATTACGAAGAACTGCTATTACTCTCTTCCCGTGAAGCCAAGAAGCACAACCTCCGCCAGTTCCTGGCACCCTACGGCCCCAAGGTAGACGGCCGCTTTTTGAGCCCCAGCACGCCACCACCGTAACCGTATGACAGTAAACCCCCATTTGGATTCAACGACTCCCAAGCTTAAACAGCGGGGAACTACCGGCACTCGCAATCGGAGCGACAGGGACACGACATGTCAGAACGAAAGCCCCTATCCACTGCTCGTCAACCTCGGATCCCGCTAACCCGCAAACTCCTTTATTCATGTCTAATGACCGGCAGCCTATGTTGGTCAGTGGAATATGTAACGCGTTGGATCATCGACGATAAACCCACAGAAGCAACTGCGGAATCGTTGCACACCGAATACGACCCACAGATTGGCTGGATCAATAAGGCCGACTTCTTCGCTGCTGATTTGTACGGCGTGGAGAAACACTTGCAAACCAATTCCCAACGCTTGAGGGCCGCGGATAATTATTCCCAGCAGCCTCCGCTCAACAAAATACGCCTGATTTGTTCAGGAGATTCCTTCACACTGGGCTACGGCGTCGGTAATCAGCACACCTGGTGTGCACAGCTTGAAGCGCTCGACCCACGAATTCAAACCGTAAACATGGGCCAGGGTGGTTATGGTATCGATCAAGCGTACCTCTGGTACCAGACGATGAAGAATCAACTCAGACACCATGTTCATGTGTTCTCATTTATTTCCATAGACTTTATGCGCGCAACAAGAACGGAATTCCTCGGATATGGCAAACCTTTATTGCGTGTTAATGACCACCGCTTGCAGGTCACCAATGTTCCCGTTCCAAATCAAGACACCACCCTGAGAAAATGGATTGATCGTTCGGGTACATTTCGTTTATTGCGCAGGTTTCGTTCCAGAACCCAGAATCAAAAGGCCTCCAACGAACACGCTCAGGAATTGGCCGTCTATCTCTTCAACCAATTGAAACGGGAACATCACGCAGAAAACCGAACACTCGTGCTGGTACACCTTCCACTGCGTGACGACTACTTCAGAGGCGCCGACTCGTGGCGCCGATTTCTGCAAACTCAAGCAAGAACACACGGGTGGATCTACATCGACTTACTCGCCGGATTTCGAGAACTTGCCTTATCAGAGATCGAATCGATGTATCTAGGGCATGACTTACCATTTGCGGGCGCTGCGGGTCACTACAACGAAAAGGGAAACCGCTTCGTGGCCGAGTTACTGCTTCCTCAACTCATGGACCTCCCACTGATTCGTGAACATTGCCGCAGGTTACCTGCGGCATCAGGCAGAACATCCACCGCACCTTCAACTTCTTCCGGCGACAACTCTTCCCCTTGATCTTTCACCAGACCCTGCAGCAGAACACGTCATGGCAACCGCCAATCTACCGAATCACAATCGGCAGAATATCAGTACCCACAATCAACGGCACCGACCGCACACGTGGAAAGCGCTTCCCGCGATTACAATGACTGCGCCACCACAGCTCAGGGATCCAGCTGGTGCCATTCAGTGACACGAACGGCAATTGATCTTGATGACAAATTGGTGCGATCACGGTTTCGAGATGTAAAGCAGATGAAAACGCGCATCAAATACTGGTTCTTCTGTCCCTGCTGTGACCGCCGCTTTAGCGCCTCTAGTAAGATGTTTGGGACAATCGCGAAATGTCCTGCATGCCGGACAACGATCCAATTGCCAGCGAGCCACCCAGTTCACGCGGATGCAGTCAAGAATAATGCTGCGCGGGGCAAAAATACACGGCGTCACCAAGTCAAGCCTCCAGTCCTTGCCAATCGTTCACAGTCAAACCAACCGACCACCTCCCTGGAGGCACGCAGGGACATTAAACCGAGATTTGGATCGTCAGCCCAGTCAACGGGTCCTGTCACCGTATCTCGCTTGCGGGTAAAGGGAGAAATTGAACTATTAGCCGTGGCCATTTTCCTCGCCACGCTTCTTTCGATCGGTACGTTGGGCCTGCTGCTCGTGTTATTGGTCATTGCGATCATCCGTATCAAGATGACGGAACGTCGCGAGAGACAGGCGTCGACTCCCATCAACGCCACGAATTTCCCGGAACTCCACCAACTCTCGGTTGAAGCCGCCAAACGGCTCGAAATGCACTTGCCGCCGATTTACTTGATGGAAGTGGACGCAATCAATGCGCACGCACTCGGTTTCATGAGTGAGGGCAGCGTGGTTCTCTACCGAGGGATCGTCGATCGCATGACACCTGCAGAATTACAGTTCATTATTGGACACGAACTAGCACACATTAAGTTCGGGCACACTAGTTGGTTAGCGCTCACCCATTCGACAAGTAGTGCGATGGCGGGGCGCAGCCTGTACCTGATCTTCCACTTGCTCTTTCGTGCCTGGAGCCGCAGATGCGAGTTCACTTGCGACCGCGGTGGCCTGCTGGCATGTGCCAATCCACAAGTTGCCGCCAGGACACTTGCCAGGCTCGAGGTTCCCGATCCCCGGCAAGCTGAGTCATTTGTCCAACAAGTTTCCACATCACGCGCTGCAGCCAGTTCGCTCGACGACCTGGTATCAACCCATCCGCGCACGGGAAAACGTATTCGAGCGGTGCTCGAATTCAGCCGTACGCAAACTTACCGTGCACTCATCGCCATTGGATCTGCTCAATCACCAGTAGAAACTGGCAGACCATAACCGCATTACAGATTTCAGAAACGGAATTGAGCAGAACGCCAATGCGGAAATCTCACTTGTGACGATCACTTCGTACTGTAATTTTCCCGGAACGATCATAAAATGTGGTGCGACCGCCAGAGGTGCGACTACTGCCTACACGACGACCGCTGCGATCGTAGAAAGTGGTCCGCTTAGCCTGAACTCGGCTATAGCCTGTGCTGCGCCCAGTCCGGTCATAATACAATGTCCGATTCCCCGACGTCCTGCTGCGTTCCAGTATACGGCCATTGCGATCGACGAATGTCGTGCGTCGTTGATTGCCACGACGGACTCCACTGACACGACCGCTCCGGTCATAGTAAGTCGTTCGATTTCCGATGGTACGACTACTGCCAAGACGCTTGCCTGTACGATCGTAATAATTCACGCTGGCCGACCGGGAACCTGACGCAGTGCGCCTGACGAGCGCACTTGGGTCAGCGGCCAAAGCGGTCGACTGCATTCCCCACACGACCAACAAGCTAACCGTTGTCATCAAATGCTTCATCGCTCAGATCCTTTTCGCTGAAGTAAGAAATCCGTAGCGCGCATCCGCAAATCACATGCCAGCAGCATTACGGACATGCGATAGGCAACTCCCTCCTTCGACCCACCGCCGACATGCTGCATCCCAACAGAACCGAGACGTCATCAAATTGTGGCCTGCTGTCGTCTAATCGATCACAGCCGGATATTTTCCTAGTCCGCTCGACGAGGGAATATTGCGGACGAAAGACGTTTCGCAGCCAGATCAACAGCTGCGCGGGGAGTAACTCAATTGTGTCTCCAGCGGTGCCATACCGTTAAACAGGCACACCGGCCACAGTCTCCTGCCTTAGAGAGCCTCACTGAACCGGGCGGCACACCCAGAATCAGGGTATCTTGATCTGCGCGAGGTAAATACTGGCCTTACCTTCGTGTGATGAGTAGTAACTCATCCACAGCAATCCATCATGCCAAACCAAACCGGGATAGCTGTTGTCACCGCCGCTGGGCAATGTCAGCACGGGTTGGTACGCATTACGGTCCATCCGTGCCAAAACCGTCACACGTTTTTCTCCATACCGTCGGGCAGCCGCCCAAAGTTGTCCGTTCGGCAAACGAATGAAATTGGGACCACCCATATTCTCCCCGATCTTCGTCCACGACCATTCTTTATACGGCGGCCGACTGGTACCAATCCAATGAGGTCGCGTCAATGCAATCAACTCACCATCTGGCATGAATCGCAATGTCGTTTCACTGGCATTCCAAATATTGTTCGGAAGTCGGAACTCGGTGATCCACTCCCAATCGAGACCATCGTTACTTCGATAAAGCATGCCGCGACGAGGATCACTCCCTTCCCCCAGCTTACTGACACTCCAGGCCTGACCTTTGTGCCAGGTCACCCGCCACAACCAGTGGTCTTCTGCCAATAGTTTGGCTGGCTCTGTCCATTGCCGGCCATCCTTCGAAAACGAAACCCGCGGCGACCGTGTACCATACTTGCTGGTATCGTAGACACTTCCTCCCATGATGAGCATCAAGCGTCCATCTGGCATTACCGACAATTTAGGGTCACGCAAATCAACCCCACGCTGGGCAAGTAGCGCTGCCGAATTCCAGGCCACTCCATCTTCTGAAACAATGACTCTCACTTTTCCATTACTTTTTCCATGTTTCTCCGCTTCCCGAAACGTCACCCACCAGCACCCATGGTGGCGGACCAGATCAGTAAACGCATTATGTTCCCCCGCATCCCAGATCTTCTTGACCGAGACAAGTTGAGGCTCCGCGGCAGTCAGTTCCCGATCAACCGTGAGGAAAAGTCCGATCACAACCCATAAAATCAACGGTCGCACCACAGTTCCATACCCCTGTAAAAAACAACGAAGTACACGAATTCACCAGGACAACAAGTTAGTGTGTGCCAGCAGTACTTTCCACAAGCGAGACCGCTGGTGATATCGCTGGCAACCTGGCAACACAGCTCATAACGATAACGCAGCGCAGAAGCCAGTGTACGCCAGCGAGAAACCATTCTCCACTCGACAGTAACGAACGACGCACCTCGTACACCTCAACTCTCTGCCAAGAACGCCGGCAACACCACCGCAATGGACACGCCCCGATGTTACACAGCCCTGACGCAAACTATGATAGCAGCCAGCTGTCGTCCGCTCGAAAAACCGGTTTTCCTGTGGCCAGCACCTCCGTCTTCACCCCTGGCAAAGAATCGTGGCGTTAGCGCAACAAGACCCCATTATCGTCGCCCCCAGTCCCACCCCATTTCGTCACGACGACAAGGTCGATTTTCCCGCCATCGAGGAAAATGTCGCGCGTTGGCTGAAAACTCCTCTGTCAGGTTTTGTACTGAATTCAGAGAATGGAGAAGAGGCTTTTCTCTCCGAAACCGATCGGCTGGAAATTGTCCGTACGGTCCAACGCGTCAATCAAGCACAAAAAATCTTGATCGCCGGAGTCGATAGCCCTTCGATCAGTGAAACACTGCGCATAGCCAATCGGTTTGTCGAGGCGGGAGCCGAGTTAATCCGAATTCGAATTCCGCGTCTGACTGCAAATATAGATGACTATTTCAACGCTGTGATTCCACGTGTCGAAGTACCCATTCTGATCATTCATCAAATGACGCCGGGGACTTTTCTCAGCGCGAGTCACCCTGCCGGTGCTGAAGCCGAGCAAATTGGTGCCTGGCTGGAGCAAGAAAACGTCTTCGGCTACATCGCATCTGCCGATTTACGATTTGAGGCTCGTGTGCGCAGATTCGTTTCCACAGCGAAACGATTTTGGATCGGAAATGGAAGCCTGTTGCTGGCGGGTGTGATGCTCGGAGCAAATGGAGCCTGCATGATGTTGGGAAACATCGCGCCTCAGGAATGCTACGACATTATGCACTCTGGGATGACTGGCCACCTGGATCAGGCGAGAACCATTCAGGATCGTGTGCTGGAACTGGACTGGCAGGTCCTCACGCGCCAGGCCGCGGGACTCAAGGCCGCACTACAACTGCTCGGCTTCGAAAGCGGGCTCCCGCGAGCCCCATCACGCGTGTGCAACCGGCAAGCAATTCAACAAATCCAAGAAGCCATGCGTATCGCCAAAGTGATTCCTTGAGTCCTAGCCCTGAGTCCATCAAGGGTGCCGCTGACAACAACCGCACGGCGGCACCCTGGTACCGCCGACAGCGCATCATCTTCCCCAGACCGTCGCGACGCGGCGTGTCATTCTGGCTAGTTCAGCGGGCGACTCACCGTGCCGCCCCTGAACCGTTTCAAAGGTCCAATTTCCTGTGTAGTCTATTTCTGCAAGCGCTCCCCGAATCGCATCCCAATCCAATCCACCATGGGTCGGTACCCAGTGATCATCATTCGGAGTGGCTGCATCGACGTCCTGTAGATGGGTCCCCTGCAGACGGGTGCCCGCGAAGTGGATCTCCGCTACCGGGTCATTACCGATCGTCCACGCATGTCCGGTATCGAGAATTAATGCCACCTGTTCAGCCGGATATTCATCCACGAGTGGCCGGAGCTCACGCATGCTCAACAAAGGATAATCACAGTGGTACGGCAAGTTCTCGAGAAGAATGCAGGTTCCTACTTCAGCTGCAACCGGGACCAGTTCATCGAGGGACCGCCGTAGCGCATCGTGCATGAGTTCATGTAATGGACCAACCTGAGTATCCGAAACAAAGATCGGGTTCGGTACGGGATGCACAATCAACCCACGCGAACCCAGGGCGCCACTGAACCGCACATAGCGTTGTAATTTTGCTACGCTCTCCTGTCGCCAATCCTCATCTGGAGCTCCGGGAACAGTACGTTTGGCCGGCGCGTGTACAGTCCAAGAATTGAACCCACGGTCTGCTAGCCGCCCACGAAACTCCTTGAGCGCATTTCCCTGTAGCGGCTCATCGAGATGCGGTGCCTGGCCCAATATCTCGACGCCAACAAATCCGGTATCCGCAATCACATCCAATGCCGCTTCCAGACTGCGGTCGCTGAACCCCAATGTACTGTAGCTCGTCTCACTCATCCGAAGTACCGTTGGTGCACCAGGCCACAAAGCTTTTCTCAGTCGTGACAACTTTCCGCATTCGGCCACCCAGAAGAACTCTCTCGACCGCTCGTTTCAGACTACCATTATTTCTAGTCTAGATGCTGACCTGACCACCGTCGCCCCCCCCAGACGAAAGATCAACGCAACGCGATTGCCAATCCTCCGATCTAAGATTCTACCAGCCAGGTTGCCGTAGTCTTGCGCCTCATCCGATGAACACAGCGGCGTCCCGTCTGGATCGGTATCAACATGAAGATCATCTCGCCAGGGATCGAAGAGAAAACCGTTCGGCTCGTCGAAAATATGACTTGCTCAAACAAGCCTTTGTGTTTGGACAACCACCCAAATTAGATCGCCGGTTAAAGATCGCCAATCCGAACATGAAAACAACGCCGTCAAGATCTACGATACCGACCCCCTCAGTCGTGTCCTGACCAATCCACTGGCAGACTATCTTTGGGTCGGTTCATTCCCAGCCGGTAGCAAGTCGAACGCTTTCAGGGGCTGGGCAAACACATCTGGCTAAGTCTCCAGATTAGCCAAAAGCGCCCGGACATCTGCGATCAGACCCGCGCCAGCCAGCTCGATGGCATTCTTACAGACTGGCCCTAAGAGTGCCGCTCGGACTGGCGATCTCACAAGTAAACCAAAGGGCCGCAGCAAGACAACGGCCGCTCTGCTTCCCCTACGTCACCTCATTGGTGTTTGAGTTTGATCACCGCTGGTAGAGGCATCTTCGCAGGAATGAACTTCATGGAAATGGAGTTGACACAATGACGGGTGTTCTTCGCCGTGAATCCTTCGCCGAAGAACACATGTCCCAAGTGGCCACTGCAATTATGACAAATGATCTCGGTTCGGCGCCCATCAGCGTCCGTATGGCGATCCACTGCATTGGCAATCTCATCATCGAAACTCGGCCAGCCACACTGACTGTCAAACTTGTCATCTGATCGATAGAGTGGTGCATTACAGCGGCGACAGATATAGGTCCCCGATGCCTTATTATCCGTATACTCGCCGGTGAACGGCCGTTCGGTACCCTTGTCAACAATGACATACGACTCTGCCGCTGTCAGCTCGTTATACGCGGTCTTTATCTCTTCCTGAGCCTTCGTTTGATCCGCTGCTGGCGCTTGATCCGCTGCTGGCGCTTGATCTGCTGCTGGCGCTTGTTGCTCTATCGCGGCGACAGTCTGTGTGGGCACGGGATTCTCGGGGCTAACGCGTTTCTCTTCAGTCACGGTCTTCTCCGTATTCTCGGACGATGCTTCCGCTGTTTCTAACGCTGCGGCCTTCGTCGACGTACTGGACACAGGCGAAACTCGTGGTTCCGCGGTACAGCCAATCGCGGCCAAGCAGGTCACCAGACAGGTCGTTCGCAATCTCGGCAATATATGACTCTGCAAGATTTCACTCCATGCAAACTGGTTGAGATTTTGCCACTGTCAAGAACACATCGACACCACTAAGCGCAGTATACCTCGACTGAGATAGTAGGCATATATAGATCACCGAACACCGACCCTTTACGGCGCATGGATGAACAAAGGTGACCACCGATTGTTGCCCATCCTCCCGCACCTCCTGGTCTTGTCGTCACGCAGTAGAATAAGCCCCTAGGTGCCAGAAGATTACTGGTTGACATACGCCGTGATGTAAGAATCTTCGGCGCAACTTCGTCAGAAAAACACGACGAGTGTAGATTGCCCATAAAGATGCAAAAACACGAAAGAGCATGTTACATCTTAGAGAAGCTCGAAGAGCTCTATCCGAGCATTGCAGTTCCACTGGACCACCGTGATCCATACACGTTACTGGTCGCCGTGGTATTAAGCGCTCAGTGCACCGACAAACGTGTTAACGAAGTAACACCCCTCCTCTTTGCACAAGCGGATTGCCCAGAGGAAATGGCCCGTTTACGCGTTACGCAAATAAAAAAGTGTATTCAAACATGTGGGCTAGCGGAACAAAAAGCGAAAGCGATCCGCGGATTGTCAAGAATTCTGGTCGATCGATACGACGGACGTGTTCCCAAAACATTCAAAGACCTGGAGACCTTGCCCGGGGTCGGCCACAAAACAGCCAGTGTCGTGATGGCCCAAGCGTTCGGAGTACCGGCGTTTCCCGTCGACACGCACATCCATCGACTGGCGCAGCGATGGGGGCTAACCAGCGGCAAGAACGTTGTCAGAACAGAAAACGACTTGAAGAAGTTGTTCCCGAAAGAATCCTGGAATCGACTCCACTTGCAATTTATCTACTACGGCCGCGAACACTGCACAGCCCGCGGTTGCGACGGCACTGTATGCGTCATTTGTCGCACCTGCTATCCGAAACGGCGCAAGCCTGTGGTCACACAGAAAGCATAATCGCATTGTCTGCCGCAGTGCCCCGTTTCATGACATCCCAACGTGTTGCCCAGCGCATGATCGACAGAAACAACGGGAGGAACAAATCCGGAACGCCGACTTTATCCCAGTAATCGAGCAAGGTAAGCACCATACGGATTGTTCAGACGTTCAGCTAATTTCTGCAATTGTTCCCGATCGATAAATCCCTGGCGAAACGCGATTTCCTCTATGCAGGCAATCTTCAATCCCTGCCGGTCTTCAACGGTCTTGACGAAATTGCCAGCGTCAATCAGCGCCGCCTCTGTTCCCGTATCAAGCCAGGCAAATCCTCGCGACAGCCGCTTTACCTTGAGTTTTCCTCGCTGCAAATAGACTTCATTCACACCTGTGATTTCCAACTCGCCTCGTGGAGACGGCTGAAGTCGTTCCGCAATTTCGATTACATCGTTGTCATAAAAATACAACCCGGTGACAGCCAGATTGGAACGTGGGTGTTGCGGTTTTTCATTAATGCGTAAAGGCCGGCCCTGCGAATCCAGCTCAACGACACCGAATCTTGACGGATCTGCGACTTCATAACTAAACACGGTGGCACCATCAGATTGGGCAGCCGCCTCAAGCAGGTAATTCTGCAAACCGTGCCCGTAGAAAATGTTGTCGCCCAGAATCAGGCTCACTGGACAGTCTGCGACAAACTCGCGGCCGATCAGAAAAGCGTCCGCCAAGCCACGTGGTTCAGGCTGCACTGCGTAACTGATCGACAAACCCAAGACGCTACCATCTCCCAACAAGCGTTCAAAACCGGATACGTCATCAGGTGTTGAAATAACCAGGATTTCGCGGATCCCTGCAAGCATCAAAACGGACAACGGATAGTAAATCATCGGCTTGTCATAAATGGGCAAGAGCTGTTTGCTGACAGCACGCGTGATCGGATAAAGCCGAGTTCCAGCACCACCCGCAAGAATGATGCCTTTGTATTGCTTTACTTCCATAACCGGTGACTCTCAGAGGTAAATTGGTGATCGAGCGCTTGTTTTCAATCACGACAGCCCGCCATCTCCGGGCAGCTCACGTGACATCCCTCCTGCGGTGTCTTCTGCCAGTCTATTGCCCTGCTCCTATCATACGCCAGGACTACGTAATCGAGCTGCCGCATTTTCCGTTTTAGGATAGCCGTCGCTTCCCTGTCGGAGAAGAACAATCCGGCGCCGTGACTTCACGGCCTACCCGCGCTTTTGCGCGAAACAAAGTGACAAGACAACATGTTCTGCTTGCCGCTGATCTGAGTGTGTGTCCGAGCGACGCCGGTCGCTGCACATCGGCAGCTTGTTGCTCAAACCAGCCCTCACAGACAATGCGCCCTCGCTGTAGAAATCTAGTACTCGAGAACCTGTCTGTTCAAACGACAACCTGTCTGTTCAAAGAGGTGCAGCGGTCACCGAAAAAGAATCCCGAAGCGATTGTCGTCAGGTCACCCCAACACTCCGAGAAGATCGACCTGAGCACTATTCGTGCCGCAGCGCTTCAATCGGATCGAGGTAAGCTGCCTGAAAGGCGGGATAGAGTCCGGAAATCAAGCCCACGACCAGAGAAATGCCGAGCGACAAACCAACCGACCAGGGAGCAATCCGAGGTTCGAGCGCGTT
>PAQH01000054.1 GCA_002709225.1 Planctomycetaceae bacterium | reverse complement strand
TAGCTGCCCGAGCTGGCAAGCATGTGATGTGTGAAAAGCCGCTCGGGCTGAATGCCCCACAGGTCCGTGAGATGTACCACGCGGCGCGGGACGCTAAGATCACGCACATGACGGCTTTTACCTATCGTTTCGCTCCCGCGATGCGTTACCTTCGCCACCTGCTCAAGCACGGCGATCTTGGTGAGCCGCGGCATTTTCGCAGTCAACGTTTTCTCGACTTGCCGGAGACGAGCTGGGCTTGGCGGCAATATAAGGATCGCGCAGGAGCGGGCGATCTGTTTGACATGACGATCCACCGGATTGATTTTGCAATCGACCTACTGGGACCAATCCAACGGCTGTGCGGTGCAGTCGCCCGTTTTGCGGATCGCGATGTCACTGCGGATGGCAAACCCTGCCCTCCGTCGGATGTAGACGATTGGTCGAGTCTGATCGCCGAATTTGATAACGGCTGTGTGGGGGTTTGGGAGGGTACGACTTTGGCAAAAGGTTATCACCGCGGCGGTTTTGGGCATGAATGGGCAGAAATCAATGGCTCTGAGATGTCCGCGGTGTACCGCTTGCACGAACCGAATGAGATTCTGCTTGGCAAGACAGGTGACGACCTTCACCCCGAACCGGTTCCAGAGCCATTTCTCAAGCCGTCGGGTAGCCCTCGGAATCCTGATGATGGCGAGGCCGCGACGGTTTTCCGGTATGACCTGGTCTGGGAATTTGTTTCCGCCATTCTAGAGTCCCGTGCCGCGGTCCCGAGTTTCTATGACGGATTGCGCGCGCAGGTCATCGCTGATAGCGTGCTCGCTTCACATTCCGAGGGGCGATGGGTCGAGATTCCCGACGAACCGCAATAATTATAAGGTTCCGTTGGCCCCTATCTGCTATATTGAGCCCTGTCCCTCGTAACCCCCAGGAATTCTGAATCCCGATGGCATCCACGCTTGAACCGACGGTAAGTATGGGATCGGGGCCCCCACGAGGTTTGGCGACCTTGACGGGCGTGCAGATCGTGGCAACAGGCGCCTACGCACCGTCCAACACGGTTGG
The DNA here is from genome assembly GCA_002709225.1 of Planctomycetaceae bacterium. Taxonomy (GTDB): domain Bacteria; phylum Planctomycetota; class Planctomycetia; order Pirellulales; family Pirellulaceae; genus UBA9264. Next base: position 13,529 of record PAQH01000054.1, on the reverse strand, counting down.
CAATCAAGACCTGGTGGAATTGGGTTATGACGCGGATTGGATTGTTCAACGGACTGGGATTCAAGAACGCCGCCGTGCGACCGAGGATCAGGCGACAAGTGATTTGGCGGTGGTCGCTGCAGAAAATTGCTTACAGCAAGCCGGTCTCGCGGCCGATCAGCTCGACCTGATTCTGATCGGTACGATGACACCGGATACGCCTACCCCGTCCACTGCATGTCATGTTCAGCGACGAATCGGCGCGAAGTGTGCCGCCGTTGATTTGAATGCGGCGTGCGCCGGTTTCATGTATGCGTTAGTGACGGGGATGCAGTTCATCAAAACGGGGTGTTATCGGCACGTATTGGCTATTGGCGCCGATGTGATGTCGAGAGTTGTCGACCCGAAAGACCAGAAGACTTTTCCACTCTTTGGGGATGCAGCCGGTGCGGTTTTGCTTGGTAAGGGCGATGATCGGCAGGGTTTGATTTCTTATACGCTGGGCGCAGATGGAGAAGGTGGACAACTCATCTGCTTGCCGGGTGGGGGGTCTCGAGAACGCCTCACAACGAAAACGCTCGAAGAGGCGAGGCAATACATTCGGATGGATGGCCGGCCGGTTTTCAAGTGGGCCGTGCGCTTCCTCGCGGACACGGTATTAGATGTCTTGCGCGGGACAAAGTTGACACCCTCTGATCTCGATCTGGTTGTTTTCCATCAAGCAAATATGCGGATCATCGACTCGGCGGTGAGTGACCTCGAGTTAGATCGAAACAAAGTGCTCGTCAATCTCGATCGGTACGGTAACACATCGGCTGCCAGTATTCCCCTGGTTTTGGATGAAGCACATCGGCAGGGTCGTATTCGTCGCGGTGATCATGTGTTGCTGTGCGGTTTTGGCGCGGGTCTGGCATGGGGAACCGCGGTCGTGCGGTGGTAAAGTCACCGAGGCCTCGTTTCAAGATGCGAGATTATTATGAGCTCTGCCATTCGACTCCCGAAGCGTAAGCAGATAAAGACGGCTGACACGTGGGACTTGTCTAGTCTGTTTGCGACTGACGCGGCTTGGGAAACGGCCTTTCAACGATTTGAGAAGCGCATTATTGGTTACGAGAAGTTTCCAGGGACGCTGGGCCGCGGCCCGAAAGCACTAGCGGCTTGCCTGAAATTTGATTCGGAAATAAGTCGTTTATCTGAACGTTTAGGTGTCTACGCGTTTTTGCGAACGACGGAAGACCAGAAATGCGCGGAGTACCAGCGCATGTATGGTCGTTTTCACCACGTCGCCACACGTGCTAACGAAGCCTCAAGTTTCTTGAGGCCTGAGATCTTAGCCCTTTCGACAGCTCGATTGAATCGATTTCTAGATGACCCGGTACTGAAGCCGTACCGGTTAGTCCTTGACAGACTTCGACGTTACAAGAAGCATACCTTGAGTAAAGGGGAGGAGACGCTCCTTGCCATGCAAGGTGAGATGTCAGAAGCGTCGGGCCAGACGTTTCGGCAATTGCATGATGCCGATATGAAATTTGGTCTGGTGAGAGATGAAAGAGGTCGCGACGTCGAGTTGGGGAACGCGACTTTTGCGCAATTTCTGACTTCCCCGAAGAGAAGCGTTCGTAAGAGCGCGTTCCATCGCTACTACGAACAATTTGCCGCGCACGAAAATACACTTGCGGCAACGCTCAATGGTTCGATTCAGAAGGACGTCTACTACTCTCGAGCGCGGGGCTACCAGAGTTGTTTGCAAGCCGCGATGTTTCCCGACAATGTTCCACAGGGTGTTTATGATCGCTTAATTAGTGCTGTCCGCGAACACTTGCCGATGGTGCATCGCTACTACGATGTGCGTCGGCGGAAGATGAAATTGCGATCGATTCATCACTATGACACGTACGTGCCGATTCTCAGTGAGAAGAAGACTCGCCATTCGTGGAACAAGGCGACAAATGTCGTGCTCAATTCACTGGCACCGTTGGGCAAAGAATATACCGCTGTATTGGAAAAGGGGTTGAAGGGACGCTGGTGCGATCGATATCCCAATGAGGGTAAACAGAGTGGTGCATTTAGTTGTGGATCATTTGACGGTGATCCGTACATTCTCATGAACTACAAGCCAGAGGTATTGGAAGATGTGTTCACGCTGACTCACGAAGCCGGGCACTCGATGCATTCCTATTTTTCCGCGAAGCACCAGCCTTTTTTGCATTACGATTACACCATTTTTGTTGCTGAGGTTGCGAGCACTTTCAATGAACAGCTCCTCAGTCGGCACTTGATGAATAACGCAAAGGATGACCAGCAGCGAGCGTTCTTGATTAACCGTGAAATCGATGCGATTCGTGGGACAATCATTCGGCAGACAATGTTTGCCGAATTTGAAAAGATCACCCATCAGATGGCTGAGCAAGGTGAACCTTTAACGGTAGAGGCTTTCAAGGACGTCTACGGTGCATTATTGGAAGCGTATTTTGGTCCAGAGTTTTCAATTGACCCGCTGTTGAAACTCGAGTGTTTTCGAATTCCACACTTTTATCGCCCATTTTATGTGTACAAATATGCGACTGGGTTGTCGGCAGCGATTGCCCTTAGCCAACGTGTCCTCGCTGGAGGGCGCCGTGAATTGCGAGATTATCTTGGATTTCTCAAGGGTGGTTGTTCCCAGGATCCACTCGATTTGTTGAGAAGTGCAGGCGTCGACATGGAGAGTCCGGAACCTGTTGAGACAGCTCTGGCGCGTTTCGGGGAACTAGTCGACGAGTTGGATCGTTTGATCTAACACCTGGGAATCGTGGTTCTATCACAGAGTGCCAACGCCCGTTACGCATTTCGCGAAGCTTGCGTCTCAGGCACGAGTCGCTTGGTTGCGCGAAACAGATGTCTAACTCTTAGGTTTTTTCATGTCGCGGTCAAAGCAGGAGCTCCCTCAGAGTTACGTCGCACTAGTGGCGGCGCTGCTGGTTTTGACGACAGCGGTGTTTGTTCGGTACGTGGTAGATAGGGCGTCCGTCGGTTCTGCACTAGTTTCCAGCTTCTCCTGGTCGCTCGCGGTCCCATTGTTGTGGATCAGTTTGAGTGGGGCTGTAGTGGCGTTGCTCTTGCGGAGATTTGTAAGCCCGTTGGTGGCAGTCATTGGCGGAGCGTTGGCCGGCGGTGTGGCTGGTTGGCCCTCATATTCGGCTCTGGGGATCATATGCGGAATGGCCTTGGGGCTGGTGGTGACTTTGGACCGCACGACTTGGATGTTGCAGTTCGTTTTGCGGGTGAGCCTGGTGGGATTCGTGGGCTACGTTGGCGTGGGGTGGGCTCGTAGTTACGGTCTTGAGTACGCGACTCTTGTGAACAGCACTACGATCGCACTTTTTCTCGCCGTAGGACTCGTACAAGCAGGTCTAATACTAGTGCCAATCTGGCGGCGACTGCACTTTCGATCCGGAAATGTTGTTGACTGGCGCAAGCTTGCAAGCGGACTCTGTGTGAGTGTTTTTTGGCTTCTGTTTGCGGCGGCATTTTGGGCGTTTGGTTGGCACGGTGAGCTGAAACGACGGGTGCGCGAGATCGAATCAAGCGGAGGAAAGATCGCCTTTGAACGTTCAAATCAGAACGTAGGGTCCTGGAATTGGCAAATCCCTCGTGCTTGGAATGTAGAGCTTGTAGATCCATCACCGACGCAGATTGCTACCCTCAGAGGGATTCCCAAAGTCAATCAACTATCTCTTTCCGGCGCTACGGTTGACGATGGCTTTGTAATGAATTTGCCGCACTGGGCACAGACGACACGGTTGACACTTCGGGATACCCAGGTGGCCGGAGAGTTTCTTGAAGCGAGATCTGTCAGAACAGCGTATTTAATTGTCGAACGCAGTCCGATTTCAGATGCGTCGATGAAATGGGTGGCTCAGATGAAACAACTTCGAAGCCTCTCTCTGGTTGAGACCACCGTCACTGCAGTTGGGTTGAGAGCGTTGGTAGGCTGTGTGCAGTTGTCGCAGTTGACTTTGAGGTCACGCTTAATTCAGAACGCCGACATGCAAAGTTTACAAGGGCTGAATGTGCAGTCGTTGGAACTCGACTGTCCGCGAGTTACAGAAGACGGGCTCTCGGTTTTATCTCGGTTGCCACGTTTGGAGTCGGTTTCCTTGGGGAAACGTATGTCCATCGGCTCGCATCTTGTACTGCGACTTGGGGCAAGTCGTACTCTGACTTCAGCCCACCTGTTCTTTGATTCATTGACGCCTGAAATTGTCGAGGCACTGAAGGAACTTGAGCAACAGGGTATCAATCTATATGTCCGCACGAATGAACCGGATCGGCAGCGAAGATATCGGCTAGAGAGAGAGCTCAAGTTTATTGACGTGAGATTCTTGCGCAGCTGATGTCGTTGGCTAAGGAGCAAGTTAATTGTGGGGATTTGTGAGAATGGCGTTCAGTGCGTCGTGTCGCACTTGCCTCCTCATCCGCCACGTTCCTGTGCGAACGCTGAGTTAAACTTGCCGCAGCGTAGCAGTGGCAACTTCAGCGTGGCATGTTCGCTGTTAAGGCTTGGCGGTTGTCTTCAATGCGAGCGAGCAATTGGCGGCTAGGGTGGTGATCTGGCCTGTGCGATAACGCTTCCAGTAACGATAGTCTCGCATTTGCTGGATTGCCTGCGAGCCACTGGGATTCACTCAATTCGAAGAGCAGTTTCGCGTCGGGTTGCCCCTGGTTAGCTGCTTGCGCTAGCTGTTCTACAGATTCCTCGTAACGTCCAATGTCCTTAAGAGCCAGGCCTTGCAGGTAGAGAACCTCTTGTGGAATGTCTTGTTTCCCATAAGTGCGTGAAAGCACGTCTAATGTTGCTAAGGCGCGACGCGGGCGTTGCTGCATTCGATAGATTTGGGCCATTTCCAGCTGGACGCTGGGAAACTGGTTTTGAAGGCTCACGGCACGATGGAATCCCGCCAATGCCGCATTGAGCTCACCCGCTCGGAACAGTGCCTTACCTTTCAAAGCCCAGGCGCGTGCAAGCATGTGGTCGGTTGCAATAGCTCGCTCGGCGCAGTGTTTCGATTGTGGCAGGTATCCTTTTTCAAGGTACATTTCACCCAATCGCACCATTACCTTGGGGTCTTCGCCCGAGAACTTCAAGGCTTTTTCCATATGGTTAATCGCGGTGTCGTATGCACGCTGATTCCAGAGTGCTTCGGCGTAACCGCGATGGGCGCGATGGTCACTAGATGCATGTTGGATTGCCCGGTTATAGAGTTGCTCTGCTTCCAGCCAATGCCCTTGGCGCAGTGCCTGTTCACCGCGCAGAGAGACCTGACGTGCCATCGCCATTTCATCGTTTTTGGCTTGCCGCAAGAACGAACACCCACTGAGTGTCGAAAACCACCCAACCAGTGTCGCCATCACGAGGAAACGTGATTTCAGACGCGTCATGGACTTACACCAAGAACACAAGAAAAGGAAAGCCTCACTTTGCGTTTTCGGCAATTTCGACCGCACGGCATCAGTCAAAACACCCCCTTTCCAAGGGGGTGAGAAGGCTACCAGATTTGACGCTCACCCACAAGAAGACAATTGGTGTGGTTCTGGCGAGTTACGGCAGCAGCTAATTCAGGCGATGCAACCTGTCTGGCAATCCCGTGTGTAGGCCAAGTTAAAGAGAGTGGTTGGTTCTTGGGCCGGGATTGTGTCGTTTCGTACAGTGGCCAGAGTCAGCGGTACTCTGGTCTAGTGCTAGCACTGCCGGCACATGGCAGTTCCGCTGGGTGCGCGCATTAATTACTCGCATCGCCAGAGCATGAAACAGGCTACTTCAGCGCCCTTTGCAGTTCGTTCACCGAAGTGACTCCCTGTGTCAGCAAGAGGATACCTTCTTGTTGGAGTGTCGCGTGCCCAGACTTGCGGGCCAGTTTCCGGATGACGTCCAACTGAGGTTGTTTCACGAGTGCTTCGCGAATCTCGTCATTGATGACCAGGAGTTCACAAATGGCAATGCGCCCCTTATAGCCCAAGCCAGCGCACTTCTCACACTTTTCAACATCCTGGCCCTTCTTGGTTTCAGCGTCCTCGGGGCGCCACTCCCGGTGCAGTACGCTGACTCGGCCTGCGGGAATCCCCAGTTTTTGCAGTAGTTGCTGGGGCGGTTGGAACCCCTGTTTGCAGGCGCCACACAACCGCCGAACAAGACGGGTGTTGAGGACGAAAGAGATGTGTTGCGCGAACTTTTGTGCATCCGGCTTGAGCTGCATAAGGCGGAGCAACGCTTCGGCTGCATCTTTACTTCTTACACCCGCGAAAACGCAGATATTGTCTTCGACGATCAAGTCTAGCAGCTCATTAAGTAGATCGGCGCTCTTGACTTCCGGGAATGCCAGCACCTCAGGTTGTTTGAGCATTAACTTGGTCAAAACCTGTTCCGGCGTTTCTCCCTCCGCTAGGTCGTAAGTTACGTTGTCAATATTTTCGACTTCGGGCTCGATTTTTTGCTTATCGTAAACCGCAACAAAATCTCGCATGTATCGGTCAGTTCCGCCAAGTGCGGAAATCCAAGTCGTCGTAAAACCACCGTGATTCGGAGGAGCTGAAACGATAAACAGACCACTGTCAGCCCCAACCAGTTCCTTGTAACGTTCGAGCATTTCCTCACGCATGCCCATAGGGCCAGGCCGGTTGATTTCGTTCTTGCTATTCCACAGTTCCAGGACGAGGCGCACGCCTCCGTTTTCAGTGCCCTGAGTGTTCAACTTGCAATCGTATTTTACATTTTGGTATTCGGCGCCAAACTGGCCATTTTGCCTCGAACGGTTGTCCTTAACATCCAAGTTCGAAATCAGCTTCATGACGCCGAGCATGCCGACCGCGGTTTGCAGTTCTTTTGGCTCTTGTGAATGCCAAGCGCCGTCAATGTCGTAGCGTATTGCGACGGACTGGGATTGCGGTGAGAGATCGAGCATGACACGATCAGCATGGTGCGCCGTCATGTCGGCGATTACCTCTTTGACTGTGACGATTCCCATGTTTTGTCGCGCGCGCAGCAAATGCTGTGTGTTCTTCTCATCTTCAGCACCACGTGCGGACAGCTCGACTGGGGGTCCCATTTCGTGCGGTGACAGGTCTTCATCTTGTTGCTTGCGCTTTTTCCGTCCGAACATCGCTGACTTTCACAAAGTGAACTGTAATCGGCAGGTGACATACCGCTGCGTGAATCGAGTAACTTGGAAGGCGAGTGTGCTCCAGCTATCGACTAAAGAATACCAGGTTCAGATACGTCGATTCCCTTGATGGCCATTTTCAATTGTTCGCGGTTGGGGGCGACCTCAAAGGCGGTTGGTCGATCGATAAGTTCATCGTCTAGGAGTTGTTTCAAACTCATCGTAAAGTCCTGCATCCCGTCTTCCGCTCCGATCCGGATCGCATCAGGCAGTTTTTCGTCATCGCCTTCCAGGATCAGTTTTCGAATCGTTGGCGAAAACGTCATGACTTCACATGTTGGTACTCTGCCCACATTCGGCTTGATCGACCGTAACAGCTTTTGGGCAATGATGCCTTTCATGTTGAAAGCGATCGCACTGCGAATCGCTCCGTGCATCGAATCGGGAAATAGGTCCAAGATGCGACCAATTGTCGTCGATGCGCTGGACGCGTGGATGGTTCCGAATACGAGGTGGCCTGTTTCCGCAGCATTGATGGCAGTCATGAAAGACTCTTCGTCTCTCATTTCACCAACGAGCATTACGTCCGGGTCTTCGCGCACGGCGTGTTTCATCGCGATGTTGAAGTCTTTTACATCCATTCCGATTTCGCGTTGATTAATCAGCGATTTGGCTTCGGAGAAAACAAATTCGACAGGGTCTTCGAGTGTCAGAATATGTTTCTTGTAATGTCGGTTAATCCAGTCCAGCATCGAGGCAATCGTGGTTGATTTCCCTGACCCTGTAACGCCGGCCAGCAAAATCATTCCCTGGTCGAACTGGCAGAGTTTCTCGAGGCCGTCGGGTAAGTAGAGTTTTTCAAAGGTCGGAATGAAGTTATTCACACGTCTGGCAACGAGGCCCAATGAGCCTAGTTGCTGCAGCATGTTGACGCGAAATCGCCAGTCAGTGCCGTCTACATCTACGGTATAAGCGAAGTCGCAACCACCCTCGTCTTTGAATATGACTCGTGTTCGTTCGGTGAGCATGGGGAACAGCAGGTCGACCATTTCCTGACGGTCTATAGGGCCTCTGTTGAGTTGCTTGAGTGTCCCATCGACACGAACGATGGGTGGTTGCCCCACCTTCATGTGCAAATCGCTGCCCTCTAACTTGACAAGCGCCCGGAAATACTTGTCGACTTCGAGTTCTTCACGTGTTCCCAGGAACGACTGCGCCAGATCTTCGTCGGCGGTCAGGTCGATGGTGTTGTCCATCGCATCACTTGTTGCCATGTTGTTGATTCTCCAACTTGCTCATTGCTCGCGTCAGTGACGCACCGGCTGAACGGGACGTCTACTGAGCGATTTTACCACCTTGGTTGATTGTTGTCCGCGAGGTGTTCTTGTCTTGGGCAGTTGAGCCACTCGCGTTGTGGTCCGTGGAATTCAGCGGACGGGAATGCCTCTGGCTGCCATCACACGTTTCGTTTCGCCGATAGAAAATTCTCCAAAATGAAAAATGCTGGCTGCCAATGCCGCGTCGGCTTTGCCGTGTTCAATAGCGTCTGCAAGATGTTTTGGATTTCCGGCACCGCCACTGGCGACCACGGGAATCGACACAGCTTCGCTGACGGCTGACGTGATTTCCAGGTCGTAGCCGTCTTTGGTGCCATCACAATCCATACTCGTCAGGACGATTTCACCAGCCCCTAATTCCTCCACTTGTTGTGCCCATTCAACCGCTCGTAGTCCTGTGGCGATTCGGCCTCCGTTAATATGAACTTCCCAGACTTCGGTTCCTTGGTGCTGGACGCGTTTGGGATCTACGTTTACGACGATGCATTGACTTCCAAATCGCTCTGCAGCTTCCCGCACAAATTCGGGTTGTCTACAGGCGGCTGAGTTGATTGACACTTTGTCCGAACCCGCATTCAATAACTCTCGAATATCCGCGATTGTGCGAATCCCTCCGCCGACAGTCAGCGGCATAAAGACGCGTTCCGCAGTTCGGCGCACCACATCCATCATGATGCCACGGCCTTCGTGGCTGGCAGCGATATCCAAAAATACTAATTCGTCAGCGCCCTCCTGTTCGTAGCGGGCGGCAACTTGCACAGGGTCTCCTGCGTCGCGCAGATTGAGGAAATTTGTTCCCTTAACGACGCGGCCTTGATCTACGTCTAAACACGGAATGACACGTTTGGCAAGCATCCGCTAATCAGCACTCGACAACTTTGATCTGAACAGGCCTGCCCTACTACGAATAAAGCGAGAATCCACCTACTCACTCTAAATCCGGATGTCGCGCTGGTCAACCAACCGGAGTATCGGCCAAGCTTACGCATTGCCTGCCTTGGCAATCGCTGCGCGGGCGACTTCAAGGCACTGTTTCATGTCGTCAATCGGATTTTGGGGGTTGGATTCGTACTCTAGTGACAAGGAGCCGTCACTCGGGAAGTTGATCTTCTTGAGGGCTTTGAACAGCCCGACAACGTCAAGATTAGCCTGGCCAATGACCACGTTGTGTGAACGAGGGTCACCCTTGAATTTGTCGTCTTTGATGTGTACTGCGAAGACGCGTGGCCCCAGCTCACGAACGGCTTTCACGGGATCGGTACCTCCGCGAATAAAGTGGCCAGTGTCGACGCAAGCGCCGATCCACTTATGGTGTTTGGCCACCGCGTTCTGGATGTCGGCTATGGTGTTGTAGCGATGCTTGGGACCGTGATTGTGAATGCAGATACGAATTCCGAACTCGGCGACGAGTTTGTCGAGGCTATCGAATGACTCGGGGTCAGGGTCGGCTGTAATGTTTTTGATGCCAGCGTGTTTTGCAAATGAGAAGATCTTTCGATTCGCGCCGTGGTCCTTGGTGAATCGATTGACGCCGTGCGCGTTGAGTTTGATCTCAGCAGCAGCGCAGAGCTTCGACGTTTCCGCAATTTGATCTGCGGTAGCCTGGACGTTCAGATGCTTGCTGTAAAATTCGGCGAAATGCAGGCCCATTCCCTGGATGTGTCGAATGGCCTCAAGGGTGTTGAATTGACGTAGTGAATAACTTTGCACGCCGATCGGCCAGCCACCGTAGGGGTCTTTTTCAGCTGCTTTGAGAGGGCGGCTCAAATGGGCCACGGCACTGGCGACCAATGCGGAACCAGTTGCCATGAAGTGCCTGCGTTTCAGCTTGTCATGTGAAAACATGTGATGTGCCCTCTGGATTCAGAATGCGTGCGGGGGGAGCGGCCCTCGTGGGACCGGTGATTGCGTATCTGCCAGGGAAGCGCAATCAGGGCCGCATTATGAAGCGACGCGGCGCAGAAAGAAAGTACCTGGGGCTGCGCAGTACACTTACTGGCACCGCCTAATCGAAATTATGGCCGATTAACGTGGGCGCCGTTTCCTCAATTCCTGTGAGTCGTCGTTAGCGTTACCTGTGGCCCCTATGAGCACGACTTCGAACGTCACCATTCCCACAGAGAGGCGGTCACCAGGCATGAGCTCTGCTTGCTTGGTGTGTGTGCCGTTGAGGATCGTACCGTGCTTGGAGCCCAGGTCTCGGACGATCAAACTGCCATCAACCAGGTCAATTTCACAATGCAACCGGCTTACCCAACGGTCATTCAAGCAGATCGTAGCACTATCGCACCGGCCCAGGGTCATGGGCAGTTTTTCCAGGACAAACTCGGTTGGCAAGTCTCCCCGACTCTGCGGGACGAGTTTTGCGATCATTGCTCGCGGTCCACTGATAGTGAGGGCGAGGCGGGAATCGACCGAAATCGAGTCTAGAGGTAGGGCGCCCAGGTGGCTACAAATCGTTGTCCGGGCGCGAGGAGTGAGTAAACAGCATAGAAAAACAGCATAGAAAACGTCACCAGGAGCAGTAAAACTATCTCTCCGCTTGCGAGATGTCAATCCGAAGAGCGTCTGACCGGGACAAGGCGTTCAGGGAAACGCTCAGCTTTCTCGTTGCTTTGGCTGGTTGATGTGAATCAAATTTGCTTGCCGCGGAGGCTTACTTGCGGCCAGAGCGTTGATGCTGCACAATCAGGGGCCAGTTGACAGGAGAGGTGGCTGAGTGGTCGAAAGCGCGGGTTTGCTAAATCCGTGACCGGGCAACTGGTCCGCAGGTTCGAATCCTGTCCTCTCCGCTCGATGCCGTGGCAGACTCTCGCCCGGTATCGCACCCAGTCGCATAAGCCCTTGTTGCCGCAGGGGCTTTTGTCGTTTCTTGCGAGTGCGTGCGACGGGCCGCGTGCGCCTGCTGCGCCACATTCTGCGCCACCTGTGCGCCGCATTCTGCGCCGCGCCGGGCGGCCTGCGCAAAATCGGCATCGGTCACCTGCAGATAGTGCCGCAAGGCGATCCGGGGGGTGTTGCCCAGCCAGTTGGTCACCACGTGCAGCGGATAATCGTGCGCAAGTTCTGTTTCGCGGCTGGCCCGCAGGGCATGGAACAAGCGGGGCCAGGGTTGCAGCCCGGCGCGTTTGATGAGCCTCTCAAACTGGGTTCGCAGGTTGCAGTTGCGCCAACCGCTGGGAGTGTTTGCGGACTTCCGATATCCACCCCCGACAACGTACTCTGCGCCCTCGGGGGCCAGTTCAAAAGTCTCCGACAGTATCGGGTTCAATTCCGCGAACAGCGGGATGGTGCGATTACCTTTGCCCGGGTGGTGGGCCGTCTTGGGCGAGGGAACCACGATCCTTTCCGTTTCCCAATCCACATCCTGCCACCGCAGGGAGAGTACTTCGCTGGGGCACCGTAGGCCACCGTAGCGGGCAAGCGCCACGATCACGCGCCACGTCGGGTTGCAGACCGCAAGTAGTCGTTCGGTTTCTGCGGGTGTCACGAAGTGTTGTCTGTCCGTGGGTGTCGTCGGCTTTGTTGTCACTTCGGCAAACGGGTTCGCGCCGATCAACTCCCGTTTCTGCGCTGCGCGGAAAAACATGCGTGCGAACTGCAGTCGCTTGTGAACGGTGGTCGGGGCTAATCCTTCGCCGATCAGGTGCATCTTGAAATCTTCCGCGTCTCCTGCGGTAATCGTCGGTAGTTCGCGATCACCGCCAAAATGATTGTTCAGGTTGCGAACAACCTGCTGCCATACTTCTTTGGTGGCCGGTTTCACGTCGATCCGGCGCGCCAGGTAGTCGGTCAAGAACGGCCTCAGTTTCATCGCCGTCCGATCGTGTCGCTGGATCAAGCCAACCCGTGCAAATTTGTCGGCTAAGGGTTCAGCCAGTTCAGCGACCCACCGGGCCGTGTCGGCATCCACCGCGTGTCCCGTCAGTTTGGATTCGAGCAGTCGCTCTACGCGGAACTTCACTTGCTCTGCCGATCGTTGCGATACCTTGCCGAGTCGAATCGTCTTACGCTTCTCGTCGGGTGCGACAAACAGAACCCGGCGTTTGCCACCTGGGTCTCTTGCAATGCTCGCCATCGTTCACTTACCCTTTCACTGGTCGATCACAAACCGCAAACCGAGTACGTTACCGATCCGATCGAGCGAATCGGTGGTCAGCCGCCCCGTGCCGTTGATGAACCGATGCATCTGGCCCGGGTCGACCCGCGCCGCTTTACAGATCGCGTAACGGCTCAACTCGTGGTCCAAGATAATCTTCCGCAACTGCTCGGAAAGTGGCCTGTTCTGGGATCGTTTGTTCATCGTCCTGCGCCCCAATTGTTTGCTAGCCTATTATTCTATCGGTAGTGGGCTAGCAGACAGCTAAAGTTTGCGCTCTGCGATTCTTTGCGGCGCCGTGCGACGGAGGCATCTGGCTGCCCGTCTAAGGCGCGAAATCGCCGCTGGTATGTTGGGTCATGGTTGTGCATCTGCGTTCGTTCTTGGCGCATCTGGCGCCTCCATAGGCGCATTGGCCACGATCTCTCCGCTAGGGTTCAGTAGTACGACCTGGGGACCGCGGCCGCGTTTCCGTGCGACTTGCACCAGGCCTGCCCGCTCAAACTTGCTGAGTAGACGTCGCACACAACGGGGCGAGATATTGAAGTCACGAGCGACCTGTCGTGTCAATCGAATCGGATTGCAGCGCTGCATCCCGGCCAGCCACCACAGCGCCAGTGCCAGGTGACCCGACTTACCCCCGCAGGCCAGCGCCCTGTGCAACCAATCGCAGGGGATCGGCCCCCGTACAAAGCGCTCCCCCTGTTTATGTTTGGGCAGCGGATTCGACTCGGCCGTTTTCCGCTTTTCATGCTGGACCTGCGAGCGCATTTTCCGCTGTTGATCGAGCAGGCCGCGGACGTCCTGTGTAGTCCCCGTAAAGCGGGTCAGGTCCGTCATGGGCTCCCTCCCTTACTCTATAAAGAAGAAGAATGTCTTAGATAGATTTATTAATAAGACTGTACGGGTGGGACAAACTGTCCGTTGTGGTCGGCCAGTTTGTCACCTTCGGTCGGCCAGTTTGTCCCACTTGGC
>PAQH01000053.1 GCA_002709225.1 Planctomycetaceae bacterium | reverse complement strand
TCCCTGTTTCCCCTGGCGAGGGCACCGAGTCACCGGCAATCACAGCCTGTTCGGCGGCGTTACAGCGGGGATGACTGGCGGGGGGGTCGTGGCAACTCCACCAGAGGATCGCAGCCACCACCAACCCCAATGCTCCATACAACGCCATCAGCGGCCGCCAACCCGCGATGTACAGTTTCTTGATGCTTTGCCGATGGAGTCCCTCCAGCACCAGGCGATTCATGCGCTGAAGCTCTGCCGCGGTCAATTCCGCTGCGCGAAGGGCAAGCCGTCGCGTTTCATTTTCCACATTGACATCTCCGAGGTCTTCCACATCGAAGAACGGCGGCGCCGAGATGACCGCATTGATTTCGTCCACCAACAGCTGCAGGTCAGCTGCCGGAATCGGCTCAATCATCACCGCCGGTTGTGGCAAAGATCGTTCAACGTCCGGATAATAGCGACTCAACGCTTCCAGCAATCGCTTGCGTTCCGCTTCGTGCGCCCGATAACGAGCGACATGCAACTGGACGACATCTTGGCCCGACGTCGAGAATTGCTGAAACACCTGTTGCCGGAGCCGCTCGACGGTTGTTCCTGTCGCCGAGCCTGCCGCCAACTCCTCACAGAGCTGTGGGCCATTCAGTATAGATCCCTGCTCGAGCGCTGTCGGCGTGCTGAGGGGGGTGAGCCAGACCAGCAGGTATCCCGTGGCGAACATGGCGAACACCGCACCCACCCGGCCACCCGTCGCGATCAGACCGCTGGCCGTGCCGCGCGCCTGGAATGGCACCCACTTACTGACAACACTTCCTGCCGTTGGATACGCACCTGCTTGTGAGAACCCAAACCCGAGTCGCAGCAGTAGCACGGCCAGGAAGGAAGAGACGCCCCCCATCAACCCGGTGAACAGAGACCACAACAGTACGTATAAGGCCAACATCGACCGGGAACCGAAGCGGTCCGACAACCAGCCTGCGGGAACCTGTCCCAACGCGTACGTCCAGAAAAAGGCGCTCAGGATCCAACTAAATTCCCAGTTACTTAACCCCAGGTCTTCTTGGATATAGGTTTGCGGGATGGAAAAGCAGAAACGATGCAGATAGAGCAGCACCGACATCAAGAACGCCGCCCCGATCACGACGTGGCGAATCCGAGTCGGCTGTTGATCGATGTTCATGCCTGCATTCCTTCCAGAGGTGCGTCGCGGCTTTCCGCCGGCTTGGATCAGCCGAGCCAAAAGGAACTCCCATCCCGACGGGCAACCACCACGACTGAAGCCAACCTGGACCCGCGCAATCTGTACCCGCCGTGCTATTCTATGTCCTCCAACAGCCGGCGTGGTATCCCTGAAGAAAGCCCGGTGCTGTCTACCGGGCTGCACCACCCGCGCGCCGGACGCACGCCAACAGGTCGTGTCGTCGCCGTCGAGCCTTCCCAATTCGTTTGTTATTGCACCACGAGGCGAACCGTAATCAAAAAGTGGGTCACCGCGGATTGAAGGCAGATTCGCCCAGGACATAGACGGGAACCCAGGTACCGGGATTACCGCCCTTTACACAGACCCACCCCAATACCAAACGCGATGAGGCTGCCAGGCTTTCAATCGGTTGGCAGACCACATCATCCAGGTAAAACTGTGTGTCCCCTCCCACGGCTTGTGCACCGACGTAAGGTGTCGAACCGGCAACGACGGAAAAAGACAGCGTCGTTCGAGTCCATTGCGCTGCGCTACTTGTCGTCCCGTATTGCAGCTGTTTGCCGTCGTGCACAAGAAGACGGGCTGCACCGGTGGTAGTATAGAGCCAACCACTCAGATTGTAGCGTTGGCCAGGCGCCGCACCCCGCAGGTACTGGCGAACTCCCGCACCACCACTACCGTCCACCTTGAGCGCATGCTCGCCACTGTGCGCATGTTCCTGGCTTTGCTGGTGGGAGCGGGGGGCGCCATAGCGTTGCCAGCCTGTATCCAATTCCATCCCGCCGTTGTGAATTCGATCTTTTCCAGCGATCGCTGTTTCTTGAAAGGACGGCGTGTGGTTAAATCGAAACGCCCCACGTGGCCACCGTCCACCCGTCGGCGGAGCATTCCCGGCTGTCAGGCTGCGGCCACCGACGACCGATCCGGGATCATCCGCATACTCCACGTCCACAACACCTGGACCCCACATGCGATGATTCCGACCAATGTGATTGGCCCGACAACCGGGGTCCAACTTGACGCGATCGACGGGGGCCCGGCCATCTTCTCGGGCAACCCAATTATCGGAAATCACGCAATTCTCGGCGCTAACCTGGCTGACCGACTGGATCGAGGTAACCGCCCCGCTGGTCCGCCCGGTAACACGCTCTCCTGGCTTGAACACACCAGCAACGTCTCGGAGCATCATCTTTTTCGGCCTTGTCAGCCAGGCTCGGTACGGCGCGGGAATAGGGAAATCGTGGTCGAATAACGGATCGGCCTGAATGAAGGAAACAACCCCGGTCGCCCCTGACTCACTCCCCGTGAGCGTTTCACCCAATTGGAACTTCTCCACACCCTGAGGCACGTCAACCCGCGTCTCGGAAGCCAGGTGGATGGCATACTTGGGGCGCACCGGCGTCGTACCTCGCGTGGAAATTCGAGACTTGGTGAGCATCACACTACGGCTGGTGATGCGAATGGCATCATATTGATGTGGCCCCAGTGACTCGGGCTTGTTGTTGGTCTCAACCCACATCCGTTCGATGATGACCGGCGTGCCTGCCATGTCGGCGACCACCAATCCTTCACAAGCGTTGAGTTCCGCATCACAGTCGATGAGCCAACAGCCACCCGAGAGGTCCGTCCTGGTCACGCAGAAACCACGCCCCCGATTCGCCATACTCCGGCAGCATGAAATACGTGTCCCATTACAGTCTGTAATGTAGAAACCGTCACCACCGTTACCCTGGGCAATGCAGTTGGAGATTTCAAACACCTGGCTGTGATCGAGAAAGATCCCGTGCGATCGGGCCCCTTGCACGCGGAGGAATTCCACTCGTGAGTCCTGTTCATTCAGGTGAAACGCGTGCATTCCATACGTCGCTTTATCGTTGCCATCGAGCGTCAGTCTGGAAATAACCATTCCCGTCCCACGCAGATACAACAGCCGCTTCATCTCGGACGCCGCCTTCAATACGGTGTGCTGGGCGCCCGCTCCCACAATCTTCAGCCCGTGCGTCGTCACGTGCAGGGGTTCTTTGATCAGGTAGGTTCCCCGTGGTAGCAGAAGCGTCCTGCCGGATTTGCTGGCCGCCGCGATGCCCGCGCGCACGGCCTCCGTGTCATCGGCCACTCCATTGCCCTGGGCACCGAACGTCCGCACATCCAAGGGTGCTCCCTCCCGAGACCTGGCGGTCGCCTGGCCGGAGGCGTCACTGACCAGGATCCCGCTGGTGAGCATGCTGGCGAGGGACGCCAGCGGCAGAAGACAAACGGTCGACACCCATTGTCCGGCGCGCGCTGTTTTCATTCTTGACTCCACGATTTGAGAAGATCTGCCATCCCGTTTGCCAGCGGCATCAATCGATCAGGGCGCCACGCAGTTTCAGAATCGCGGCGATGATCTGCGAACGCATGGTATCGAGGACCTCTGGAGAAACTTCGTTGACAGTCTTGTAGAGATGGGATGGTAGCCGGCCGTAAACCGCCGCCAGCACCTTTCGGGCCTGCGTCGTCTGGTTTGCCAGCTGCGGCTTTAAACTGGCTTTGTCGATCAGACTTTCCAGCGTCGATACATAGCGTGCGTCGTCGATGCCTTCGCGGGCCGCTTCCCACTGAATGGTTGACAAAGTCCCATTGCGGGTGTGGTAGACCGCCCCTCCACCAGCACGACTGACCTGGCCTTGTTGTAATGCGGACCAGTCGTCAAACGGCTGCTCAACCTCCAGTGTGCTATAAGTGTACGGCATGGCGCCGGTGGCTGGCGATTTCATGAGCAGAAACCCGAAGAGCAGACGATTAATCCGGGGGTCTTCCACACGGCACTGCCAGTAGTACCACACGTCATCGTGCGTCCGGAGCAACCGCGTTAACGCTTGGGAAGACGTTTTGGACACGGGTTCCGGGCGTTCCAAGCTGCCGAAAAAGTTAGCGTACCCGACACACGGTACGTCCAGCTGCTCTCCCAGTCGCAGCGCGTATTCAGGCATGATGTTACAGAAAGTGCGACCGCCTGCAGCTTTGATCTTGGTGAAATGATCCAGGGCCCGCACAATGAGCTCGTCATTATTGGGTTCATCGGAGGCCTGAAAGTAAAGTCGGTCATAACCATTTTTCTTGGCCAAGGTTTCCAGGGCTTCCCGTAATGGACCGAACTCGGACACGCTACTGGGAAACCAACTCGACCAAATCGCCATCCCACCCATTCCTGCGGCGTGGTGGATTTGCAACGCGTCCTCGGCGATGCTCATACCGCGTCCTCGAATGGTGACAAACTGGATTCCATGGGACCGCACGTCATTGAGTAGTTTTCGATAAATCTCCGGCTCAACATACTCGCGCTGTGTAGGCCGTCGCTCCGCCTTAAACCAGATCCCCTGCTTCTTCCGCGACGGCGCCAACGTAAACGGAAGGACTTCGACTTCAAAGGGTATGAGCGTGGGAGCGCGTTCCCGCACCGTGACTGTGACGTGGCCTCGATAGCGTCCCGCGGTGAGCTTCTGGGGCACTCGAACCGTCAGCCAAAACTGCTTGGTGTGGGCAGCGGCAATACTGGTTTCGACCGGGCCTGTTAACCGCACCTCGGGTCGCGAACCGGCCAATTCAACAAGATCGTTCTTGACCAGAAGTTCGGGGACGATTTGGCCCGCGCCAAGCGTCGCGTCCGCCACGGCAGGCGGACCAGCCTGTCGCCAGACTTTGACGACATGTGTTTCGATTGCCTCCGCTGGAATCATACTGTCGCCGCAGATGAGATTACTGGTTTTCACCGACACCCCACGCAGTGGTTCCAATGCGCGAACCGCAAAACTCGCCGGTTCAAATTCCCCAGCACAAGCTCGCATGCGCAACGCGGTGCCGACGGACTCCTGAGGTGGCTGTGTGTCGGGTAACACCGTCGTAAAGGGTGCGACTGGGAAAGCAATCAAGCCACGCTTCCTGTCCTCGCGACTCGGTACACGGTGACGTTGCGGACGCGCCGATACCGGACGTGACTGGGCGCCGGGCAACGCAACGCCAGTTGGCCTGCCAAACGTGTCCATCTGCGCTGCCAGGGCGGCCGAGTCAGCAAACGGAAGCAGCGTGATACTGCATCGTGCCGGGCTGGTTAACGTGGGGTGCTTGTACCTGGCAAATGTCGGCTTCTCACGTAACGTGGGAAAGACGTTACTCCAGGCCGTGTTATGCAAGAGCAACAAACCGCCCCGCGGTTCTCCACTCTTTCCGGCAAAGGCGATTCCATTGACAAAACCCAACAGCGGGTGAAACCGGTTCTTGCGGCCAACAAGTTCAAGTGTCGATTCCCCCCATGGCGTTTTCCATTCTGCGCGTTTGTAGCCCGTCATCTGAATTCGCAATCCGAGCGTGTGTACATGCTCAGGTTGAAACGTGGCTTGAAAATCGAACCGCACGGCCGGTGAGTTTCCGCGCACCGTTGTTCGCAAGGCCAAGCGGCTTGGCATCGTGCCGGAGGTTTCCTTTACCAGCGTGGTTTCACACCACACCATTTCTTCCGTCCGATGTGTGCGAATCCGCACTTCCCAGTCGCTGATCGCTGAAGTCATCCAGTCTGCACATGCAACATCCCACCCCGAATACCCAACGTCATCGATACACGACGCCGCCGAATTGCGTTTGTCCATCAAGACAGTGGGTTGAAAGTTGGCGTCTTTTCGCAATTCGACGCGGACCAGCGAGTTTTCCAGAATGACTGCTTCCGCGGAGCGATCTAGAATGACGCCGGCATCCGCAGGGATCGCCAGCGTGGTGAAAACGGACAGTGCCAACCAGACGAATGATCTCATTCTGCACGTGCTCCTGAGTGATCAAACAAGAAGTGTCTTCTAATGTCAGTGATCGATTACTCCGTCACGGTCACCCGCCGACGATTCTCGAACAATCCGAGAGCGGTTTCAATGATGGGCTTGCCTACTGGTATGACGATCAAGGACCCAACCAGGCCACATTTGGCTACCTCTCATTGATATTTCCGGAAAATCGTTTTCTTGAGTCCAGTGGGAAATTTGCGATCACTGGCAAAGCACCCCACATCTCACGGACGACACGCCACTCGCGAAACCAGACTTTTGTGGGTGGCACAAATCAGAATTTGTCAGCGGCGACCAAACCCTGGAGAATCAAGGCGTACTCCACGTCGAGTGCGGATCGACGTGGTGCCAGGTCCCATGGCAATCACCTCGAGTCAGCCGACAATGGAGGAACATCGCGTGTCATATTTTCGCTTTCAATGGCATGGGCTGGTGGCAGCGTTGGCCGCCCTGTTTGTGCCAACCTGCTTCGCTGCGGAAGACTCGCCCGCTGACCCGGTGACCACGGATTGGTACGCCACCTTTGCCGCATGGGAAAAAGCGCATGGCGAGGACTACGTCGGTCGGCTTTGTGGTGGTGATGTGGCGTGGGGTGAGTCCTATATCTTGCGGATGTATGTAAATCTCTACGACACGTTCGGCGAGCGGCAGTGGCTCGACAAGATCGTGTCGCACGTGGACCGCTTGTTGGCCAACCTCAGCGACAAACCACCACTGCCGCCGCACACACGTGTCGCACCAGAATACCTCGACGGTTACCTGGGCTGGGGTCAAAGCCGCTACGCACAGTACAGACCACACTACACCGAATGGTTGTGCGATGATGGCTTGATGATCAGCCCGATTCTGCGTTTCGTCGAAATCGTCTGGAATGACCAACGGCTACACCGACGCTATCGAGACAAGGCCGATCACTACCTGGAGTTTCTGGAACAATTCATCCTCGAAAAATGGTACCGGAACTGGGATGCGGATCCCGGTTGGACCGAGACCGACAACAGCCGCTTTCGCCAGGATCGCGGCTACCATGTCTACGAATGGGCCGGCTGGCGGAACCAGCCACTTAACATGTACCTCGCTTTCACCGATGGCCTGGTGACCTTGTGGCGACTCTCGTCGGCGCCTAATTACAAGCCACATCGACCCGAGCTGCCGAAGTTCTACCAGACTGAATCGCGTCGCATGCTGAAGTATTTCCACGGCCAGCTGCGCGTTGACAACCAACGTGACCTGAACGTATGGAAGTACGGACCCAACACGCACTGGCCCGAGCTGATCGAGGATGTAGGACACGGCTTCATTGACATCCAGGCGGCGTTGCAAGGCGTGCGCCAGAAAACGTACTTCAGCGAAACCGACCTTCGTCGCATGGGCCAGACATTCGTCCAAAACGTGTGGAATGGCGACTTGCGTGACCCCCAGTTCCATTACTATCTCGACGGCGCGCCCAGCCAGTACGACGCCACGCGCGGCTATTGGGGCTTCGGTTTTTTGTACCTGGCCGGCTACGACTACCGGATCTGGGAATCGATGGCAAGCTACTTCGACAAACACGTTGATCTGCTGAAGCAGCAACCCTACATCGCGGTTACCGCGGCGATGTTAGCGATCGCCACTGAACAACATGATCGCTGGGCTCCTGGCGCGCCTCGCCGACTCGTGGCCCGACAACGCGCGGAAGACCTGCTGCTCACCTGGCAACCTCCAACAGCCGATGCGGATGGAACGCCACTCACGGGAGTCCATGGTTATGTTGTCTACCAGGCAAGTCGCGGGGATTCAAAGGCACGTCGGCTCAATGACGGTGCGATCAAGGCGGGGCAATACGTCGTCGCGGGGGCTGCTGAGAAATCGGCCCGGTATCGTGTCACCGCGGTGGATTACCGCCGCAACGGGAACGAGGGGCCAGCAGCAGAGATTGCCGTCGCCCCTCAATGAACTGACGAGCATGCTGCCAGCGCATCGCAGGGACCGCACTATCCCATCCCCACCACCAGCATCATACGCAACAGGCGTTTCCCTGGTGCCTGCTGTCGCGCGCCCATCTATACTACTGGCTGATCCCTGCTGTGCGGTGTCGGTGAAGCAGCCCAGCGGAGTTATGGGCAGAAGTCGCCTCATAATCACGACAGGATTTTGCCGATGAGCAAGCGTCCGCCCGACGAATCGTCCGCATCGCCGTCGGCGGCGGCGAACGGTCAGCCAGACCCAGCGGATGCTACCGACTTAACATCTGAAGAGACGGTCGAGATAACTCCCGACGATGTCGAGAAGACACTCGAAGATGCGAGCGCCAATCCCGCGATATCGACGCCAGGTCACCAAACACCGCCGTCGCGGGAAACCGCTTCCAATCCGAAAGTGCCCTTAGAGCAGAGCGACACGGATCAGACCTCCACTATCGACGCTCCCTACTGCCTGGCGGCCAACACCCTAATCGAGCTACTACTGCGTCGCGGAACCAGACGGTGGTCGTGACACCCAGGGTGACCGGACAGAGATCGCCACCCGAGGTGCCCCCGGGCGCTGACCAGACTCCCACACCGATCGGTGAAATCACAAGTGACTCGGCGCCCCGGCACACCGTGACCCGTTTCCTGGCCGCCGGGGGCCTGGGCAAAGTCTACCTGGCCCAGGACGACGAACTGCAACGGGAAGTGGTCCTCAAGACGCTCAAGGACGCAGGCGGTGAAAGCAGCGAAGCCCGCTACCGCTTCGTCCAGGAAGCGCAGGTTGCGTCCGAACAGGCGGACAAGGCCAAGGAGGCCCGAGCGCAAGCAGAGACGGCGGAACGTGTCGCCGTCGCGCAAACTGAGCGGGCCCAGAAAGCACAGGTCGCCGAAGCCAAACAACGAATCATCGCAGAGGCGAAACAAACGCAGGCCGAACGGAACGCCTACAAATCCGATATGTTGCTGGCGTCGATCGACTGGGAAACTATCAACCTCGGGCGCCTGCGGGAGACTCTCGACCGGTACCGCGAACGACCGGGCCTCAAGGGGTTTGCATGGGGCCACTGGAATCGGCTGGCCACCCTCCTTGAGCTCGACGGACACTTCCAGCCTGTCCTGAGTGTTTGTTTCACAGCCCGAACGGGACAAAGCTGGCCTCGGGGGGCTTTGACAGAACTGTGAAGTTCTGGAATGCGGCCACCGGGCAGGAGCTGCTCACACTCAAAGGGAATAACGACGATGAGCGTGTATGGGGCGTGTGTTTCAGCCCGGACGGGACACAACTGGCCGCGAGCAACGACAACATGGTTATGTTGAGGATCTCGGTTTCCAGCTGCTGATTTTCCGCGTTGGCCTGTTGCTCCGCTGGGGCGGCCTTGGTGGACTGCCGCTGGGAGTTCGGCTGGGCAGACCGCTGGAAACCACCTGCTGGTGTCTGAGCCCGTTCGGTTCCTGGGCCACTGCCAACCATTGCGGTGAGCAGCAGAACGAATGCCGAAATTCTCATCTGCGCGACGTTTCCTCGATGACCGTGGGCAAAACTGAACGACTCCCGGGATGTTGGAGAAAACGCATCCTCTCCAAACCTGGCAAGGATGCGTTGCGGACGAAAGAAAAACGAACATGCGTAGGGAGGGCCACTGATTCCCGCACTCGGTGTGTGGTCAGTAAGGGGACCCGCACAATGGCAGCAGGTACGGGGAGTCACACTGCCGTCTCATTACTTGGCGGCAACTTCTCCCTGCACACTGAAGCTGAGCAGCGAGAGACGAGTGATGGCGGCCGTGTTGCGGGCTGAGAAACGGATTTCAAACCAAGGCATCCCCTTCACTTGTGCAGTGATATCAAAGTCCCTGGTGTTGTTTTCCAGGTCGCGATTGTGGCTGAGGTCGACAAACTTATCCTCGGTCGCAGGCGTGCGAATACCGATGGAGTTGCTCAACTCGTTCTTGCTGTAGGCGAATCGAACTTGCCTCAAGATGGCCTTCTTGAAGGCACCCCCATCCTTTGCGGAAAAGCGATAGACCGCGTGCCCCGTTTGCCCACGATACAGATTCAGTCCCCATTGCCCGGGATGAAAACCCTCGAGCTGCCGCGCATGGATTGCCGAGTTGCCGCCACCCGAAAAACTGTCGCGATAGACGAAACGGCCCGGACCGTAGACCATTTTCTCGGACAAAACCGAAAGGTCGCGCTCCAGCTTTCTGACGTAATCACCATCGATCAGGTAACGGTTTTCGGGCCGTTCGAGAATCTTGATCGCGGCGGAATAGTTCTCAGCAACTAGTGCCAGGAGTGTGCGGTCGCGCGTCGCGAAGAACCTGCGCATCGCGTGTTTGGCACTCAGGTTGAGAGAGACAAGTCGCTGCGCCTTGGCGACGTATTGGATGCGTTCGAAAAGACTTGGGTCGGCGCCATCACGAACAGCCCCCTCGACTTGTCGCACCGCCTGGGCCATGAGCAGGTCGGCTTGGGCAACGACCTTTGGGCCGAAGGAGCGCACGACGTCTGTCTGTGTGTAATAGGTGCCCTTCGCCGCCGCCGCTTCCAGCAGCGCGTAATAGTCAATCATGGTGGCAGCCGCGGGTCCGAATCCCAAGCGGCAAAACTCTTCCACGAGCTGTTCCACGTCAAGTGTCGGATCCCATGCCAGTCGGCTGTAGAGATAGAAATTCAAGCCTTGCGTACCCCAATGCTGGCTCGTCTGGCTGTAAACACCTCGGACTCCCTGCCGCGCGAAAAACGGAAAGTCGACCTTGAAACAATGGGCTAGTGGGTAGTACATCCAGTGGTTGTACGAACCGCAATACAAGTAAACGTGGATCGGATTACCAAACTTCGACCACTCTTTCAGGGCTGTGCGGAATCGCTGCTGTCGCGGGTGGGTGATCGGCTGGAATCTGTCGACATTCCACTGTGGGATCCAGAACAAAACGTTCTTCTCCGGTTTGACCTTGATGGGCGTGCCGACGCAATGGTAATCCGCATAGAAAGTTACGTATCTGCGCGGGTACTTGTCTCGCATCGCGCGGGCGACCTGATTCGCGAGTTCAAGAATCAGATCCGAATGATTTCCTTTGGTAAAGCGCAGGCTTGAACAGTTTTGACACTCGCAAAACCCCTCGTTGCCGTCATTGGGGCTGACACAGATGATTCTTGCGTTCGTGTTCTGGCACCAGTCATCGATGGCACGCTGTGTCGCCAGCTGAATCACCTCGGGATTCGTGGTGCATAATTGCCTGGTTTGCCGTTGGCCTCGCCAGAGACTGAAATACTCGGGGTGGCTCTCGAACAGAGTGCGCGGTACGAGCTGGTTGTACGTGTGCCCGCTGCCGGCATGGTCCCAGCCACCCAGCCGATTGCGCCGTCCCCAGGCTTGCGTGCTCTGCGCCCAAGTGTCGTCGCCGGCCGTCATGCTGTAATGCAGCCCTCCCCGACGATCAAAGTAAGGCCCGACAGTCTGCGTGCGGACTGGAAAAGTAACCGTCTCCCTGGCGGGCACGATCTCCCAGCTCAGCGAAGGCTGAAGCCACCGCACCCCGGACTGGTGCAGCAGTGTATAGACGGCGTGCCCGGTGGCGGCGTCGTTGCGCCCAAGCAGCACGACGCCTCGCTCGCTGACATCAATGACGCACGCCTCGTCACTGAGATCCGAGCGACGCGCCAACGTCTCGCGCCAGGATCGCCCGCGCGCCGTACCACCAATGTCAATACACAGCCCCGAGGGCCGCTCTGTCTCGTGGACCACCGGCAGCGTAGCGCCGGACATTCGCTTGAGGCAACGTTGCAGGTCAACGCTCGCTGTCTGCTCGATGGGCGTCGGCTCATCCGGCAACACGATGGTTGCGACTGCCCGACCGTTCCTGACCACCGCCAACTCCACTCGACTCTGAGCGATGCACACATGCGCGGCGAGCACCAGACTGAGCGCAACGCTGGAATGAATTCGAACCAAACCGATCATGGCGTCCACCATCCTTCTGCTAATCTTGAGGAAACAGAACTGCCCGGTAACAGCGCGGTTCGCACTCGATCGAGCTATTCGTGGGGTATTGATCGACGCACAACTCACGTCGTGAACCACAGTCGCTCGACTTGATCGATTCTACAGCGAGGGCGGAAACTCCGACAACCAGCCGTGACGTTCAGCGTTTCGGGAATCACGTCCCAACTCCTTTGGCGTAGTAAACTTCACCGCAATAACCTTTGTTGAACCCAACGGTTCTTCACTTCGGTGCTGCCGGCTCGCGCATTTGCGCGCGGCCAATCTCGAACGAGGGCCGTGCCGGCAGGTCCATGGCCGTGCGGCAATAGAGGGCATAGTTGCCGTAAGCGCAGCCGGCCAGCAGATCGGGACGGCCGTCACTGTCAAAGTCGTGAACCGCCCAATAAGGGCCATGTTTCATCAAATTGAAAAGAGGTTCGCCCCAGAGTGAGAGCGGTGTCGGGTGATCGAAACGCGGGTCGGTCTTCGTACCAATGTTGCGGACGAACATCGGCTGGCAGTTCGTGTTCGACGGCCCCATGTGGCAAATCAGATCGATGAGTCCGTCCTGGTCCCAGTCGGCAGGAATGGCCTGACTGGTGATTCCGCCGGGACCTTTGAGCGGCTGGCCGTCGGGCAGCGTTATCACTCGGTCACGGCGCAGCTTACGTTGACCGCGGCCATCGCGATATTGAACGAACAACGCGTACTGATCGGCGTAGCCGCTGGCGTTGCGAGTGCGGCCGTCGGCATGAACCATGTCCATCAGACCGTCGCCATTGAAATCGGCGAACCCGGCGCGGGCCCGCCAGCCAAATGGCGAGTTAGGGTCGAACATTCGCTTGCCCCACTTGCGCGTCCCGGCGCCCAGCAGTTTGGCGGTGGCTGCCAGAGTCGCCGCCGTCTCAGGATAGTCATCGACGATCAACTGCTGCCGCGGGCCGAACTGCGGTTCCTGCCGTGTACCGATGTTGCGATAGTAAAACACTCGATTGGTGATGTTGGGCAGCATCAAGTCGGGCAGTCCGTCGCCATCCCAGTCAACGTAAGACGGGAACGGGTAGCCCATATCGTGACCGTATCCTTCGATCCCGGGAAACACCTGGCTCATGAAAATGCGGATCGGGCGTCCCGCGGACAGGATCGGCTGAGGCGTGGCCAGCCTCGGACGCGCGCTTGTGCCTTCATTGATGATGATCTGCGGCCAGCCGTTGCCGCCGCCCACGAGCAGATCCCAATCACCGTCCCCTTCCCAGTCGCAGGGAAACGGCGACGCCTGATCACCCGCGACCACATCGGCCGCCCGGCTGCCGATGAGTCGACGCACGAAGCGGAGTTCGCCTCGTTGCGGTTGTTCGAGCAGGGACACGCCATGGTTGCGTTTGTCGTTGATCAGAATACCGCGACGCTGTTTCGTATCAACCGCCGATACGAAGGTGCTGTGTCGCAGGTCGTGCCCGGCAAAGCGTTGTGGTGGACCGAAACGGGGCGGCTCACCACCGAGGCCCTTGCGCCACGTGACGAGGTGACCGCGATAGGCGGTTTCGGCATCTGGATCCGCTGTCAAACCAACGGCATCCAGTGTCCCATCACCATCGACGTCGTAAAAACAGGCCCGGCAACCCGCGTCGACCTCAACCGGCTCCGCCAGTCGCATCGGCCAGCCTGCGGCGTTGGTATTTCGCAGGTAGTCGCAGGTCGTATCCTGGTATGTCGCCGACTGGTCGTTGAACATGCGCCCAACCGTGAGATCCAGCGCGCCGTCGTTGTTAAGGTCAACCACTCGAACCGGACCCCACCAATAACCTCCAGTGCCGGCGGCCTGCGGATCCGTGGGCAGCGGCAGTTTGGTCTCAAACACAAACTCCGGTAGGCCGCCGGCGCCGCGGCGGCCCGTATTGAGGTAGATGTGCGCAAACTGGTGGATCGAGCGGTCGGGTTGGAATCGCGTTGTGCGCTGAGTCGTTGTGTAGATCAAATCGGCGTGGCCGTCACGATTGACGTCGGCAACATCCGCAACAAGGTAGGGCCCGGTAAAGTGTCGGTCCGTGCCGTCCAGCCGCGATTGGAAGCGTAGTCGCACCATCTCGCCAAATTCAAACATACCGCCGTCAGTCTGCGGATAGCACACGACCCCGCCGCGATGTGACCGGGGTGCGTAGATGTGCGGCAATGCCCCAACCAGATCAAGGCGTCCATCACCGGTCAAATCGACCAGGCGACTGGGCCAGCGCAGCGCCAGCGGCCGAGGCTGACCCGCGTTGTAACGGAGCAAATCGCCAACTCCGATCAGCGGTGTCACTGCCTGCGAAATGGGTGGCGGACGCTCGCCTGTCGATTGGAACCGAATCTCGTACTCGGTGTGAGTCGCAGCGGAGGCGAGCCAGCGAACTCGCCCCTGGTCGCCGTAGTGAAACCCCTCGCCCAGAGAATGCGGAACGACTCGACCGGTCGTCGTTTCGCGGACTTCGATGCTGCCGGGGTCGAGGACACCACCACCTCCGGCCTCTTTGATGGCGCGGCCAAAATCAACGTCCGGATCAAGCGGAAGCGGCGCAGCAGCCAGTTCGGACGTAACGGAAACCCCCAATCGCATCCTCGCCCCAATACTCCCCAACGCATCGGTCTGGTAGTGAATCGACAACTGCAAGTCACGAACAACCGGATTACGACGCGCGCCGCGACCTCGCCCGACGATGATCTCGTTCTCTCCGTGTTTCACAATCGACGGCGGCACGTCGAACTCCACCCAGCCGTCGGCGATGCGTTCGTGCGCCAGTGAGTTCGCGTTGAACCGGACGACAAGGTCGCCGCGTCCAATCCCCGGATCGGTCTGAATCCGCAGTTTGACCTGAACGGAATCGCCCCGCTCGGCAACCGCAAACACATTGTCGCCAACGTGCAGAGGCACCGTAGCCGATCCGTTCGGTTTAAGCGTCACTGGATCCGCCGGGCAAACCGCGAGCGGACGGGTGAAGAACCGTTCGCCGTTCTTGAGAAAGTGGCCGGCCCGGCCGAATCCTCGGCCTTCGGCCACGTAAACCTTGCTGGTGCGAGCCAGTGTATCCGGAGCGCCCGCTTCCTTCAGCAGTTGAAACTGCGGGTCCTCTCGGCCATAGAAAAAGTTGAACAGCCACACCGCGTCCACCCCGGCACTCCAGGCGTTCTGAATGCGACCGCGATAGACCTCCAACGAATTCCGGTTTTCCCGCTGGACGATACGCGAATCGTCCAGCGCCGCCCAGAGTTGCACCCCCTGTCCACGCGCGATGGCGACCGTTTCCGACCAATCCTGCAATCGGAAGTAGCCCGTTGCGATCCAGATGTCGATCAGGTCGTCCTGCATCCATCGTTCCAGGTCGAGTCCCAGGGCTTTGGCATAGCCGAGCGAGTCCGGCGCGCGGACCGCCAGCAGAATGGGGCGCCCGCGTTTGGCTCCGACCTCGTCGGCCATACGGCGAATCCTACGGAACAAGTGGGTCAACAACTCGAGTTCTGCCGCCGTCGCGTCGCCGCCCAAGACGGTCGTTTTGAACGTCGGCAGATGCCGAAAGAAATCGAGCAGTAATCCGTCAATCTCATAGTTACTGCACACCTCTTGCAGCACTCGGAAGACCATCTCGCGAACCTCCGGCCGAGCGTAGTCGAGAGCGCTCCACTGGCCCCACCGTAGCGGAGTGCCTCGCGGCGCCACGAGAAAATCCGGATGCGCTTGCTTCCAGAGGTTGCTCTTCCAACGCATCACACCATGCGGTCCGTCGGACGCATCGTGCGTGTCGTTCATGCGCATTGCCCAGAAGGCTTCCAAGTTGTGGCGGCGGCAAAGCTCGATGTAGGCATCCAGACCATCGGGGCCGTCGCCGTACATTTTATTGATGATGCCTGGCGGCCATTCCTGGGCAACCTGGGCTCGATAAAGCCGTGCCACTGGGAATTGGTGGATCAGCGAATAGGTACAGGCGTCCGTCTGTGTACGGGCAAGCTGGGGAAACACCGAAGGTGGCGCGGTCGGTTCAAACACCCCACGGTGTTCTTCCGTCATCGGATACCCGTCCGAATGCACAACCAGCCGCCGCTTGCGGCTGGCAGCCTGCTTACGCAGCGTCCTGATTTCGTCCAGGCTGACACGTTTCTTCGCGTCGACCGCGCGGTCTTCAGCGGCGCGACTCTCACCGGCTGCCAACAGAGCAACCACCATTACAACCAGTCCGGCGAATCCACTCATTGAAACCTGCCGTTTCTCAAGAACCAATATCGCGATACTCGCCAGGCCGTGGACCACGTCTAACGCCGGAAAGGCCAACCGGCCTGCCAAACGTCCGGAACAGATACCTGCCGGTCGACCTCGGACTTCAGCCCCTGCCTGGCGGCCGGCGCCCTGGACTTGATCGGGCAGGGGGACACGAACTGCGAGCTCGATTGTGTGCCACCGGTTCCGGCAGTGCAATACTCCGTCGGGACGGCGCACCGAGCTGCATCCCGGCAGTGACTTCACACTGCGTCTCCGCACCATGGCCGGCAGTGCCGCTGACCTGCGTTCGACAGCGGAGGAGGTCTCGGATGTCCGATCAACATCGGCGCTGCGGACAGCACCCGTCAGGTCAGACGTCGCCCCCTAGTCGTCGTCAGCGGGCATTCGATGAAGTTGCAGTTCTGTTCGTTGCAGGTCTGCTTTCGGTTTAGCTTTGTGTCCCCTGCCAGTGCCTATTCCGCTTCCGGGTCTCCGCAGCTGTCGTCGGTCCTGCCAGTTGCTCAAGATGGCTGCGATAAAGGAGGGCCGAAAAGCACCGTGTGGTTTCTTGATCGCGTGCCCCCCCCATTGGAGACCGTCGCGGCAAGTGCCCCATACCCCAACATAGCGACACCAATTGGTCTCACCTGTGGCGATACCTCCCGGAGGTACACCTGGTGCTTGCCAGGAACCTACTGCCGAGCGTTCCAAAAGAGTGGGGACCAGTCCAATGCCTGTTGGCGGACCTGGTCGCTGATCGTCTGGTCGCTGCGAACCACCTCCTGGAGTGCTGCCAACGATGGCACCTGGCTGAGTCGCAACGTCAACAGACCATGCGCCTGCGACTGGGCGCGTAGTGCGGGCGTCCAGGGCCGGGAGTCCCACACTTTCAATCCCCCGACGCTCGAAGTGGCCAACCGCTTGCCGTC
>PAQH01000052.1 GCA_002709225.1 Planctomycetaceae bacterium | reverse complement strand
GGACAGGATGGTAGGGACAGGATGGTAGGGACAGGATGGTAGGGACAGGATGGTAGGGACAGGATGGTAGGGACAGGATGGTAGGGACAGGATGGTACGTTTTGGCCGCTGCCGGAGTGGTGGTGAATCTGGGTGGAATCATCAAGAAATCGGAGTTTCTCGGCAGCCTTGATTTGCAGTCTCCATGTAAATGGTTAGTCTTACGTGCAGCGTGGCATGTCCCGCAGCGAATTCCCACTAGTTTCCGAGGAGAGAAGCATGCGCCGGATCCTGTTTTTGATCACTTGGATGTGGTTGGTTCCTGTCTCTCTGGGGAGTGCTGCCGATTGGCCGATGTGGCGTCACGATCCCGCTCGCAGCGGTGCAGCGGTTGACGCGTTGCCCGCTACACTGGCGGTATCCTGGTGGCGTGATCTGCCAGCCAACCACATCGCGTGGGGCGAAGATCCGCGGATTCAGTTTGATGCGACCCACGAGCCGATCGTGGTGGGGCAGACCTTGCTAGTCGCATCCTCTCGTACGGACAGCATTACCGCTTTGGACACGCGTTCGGGGCAGCTGCGCTGGAAGTTCTTCACCAATGGTCCCATTCGTTTTGCCCCGGTGGCACGCGACGGACGGATCTACTTCGGTGCCGACGATGGCCATGTGTATTGTGTGGCGCTGGCCTCCGGCAAACTGATCTGGAAGTTTGACGCCGCGGCGACAGGCCGTTTGGTGTTGGGCAACGAGCGATTGATTTCAGTGTGGCCGATTCGCGGCGGTGTGGTTCTCGGGGAAGATAAACTTTATTTCACGGCGGGAATCTGGCCGTTCGAAGGGACCTCCCTGTTCACCCTCGACTTGGCTGCCGCCAAGGGTGGTGTGCCGCCCGATAGCGTGACCCAATTGGATAATGTGGCCCCGCAAGGATACCTGGTCTACAACGGGCGGCGGCTCTATATCCCGGGTGGCCGTGCCAAGGCGACCTGTATCGACATTCCGACGGGAAAAGTCATAGCCTTGAATTACAATTCACCGGGCAAGACCGATTATCACATCACCAGCGCCGGGCCGATGTTGTTTCACGGCGACAAGGTGTTTCACACCCAATTGGGGCGCGTGATGCCTTGCGAGGGCCGTCGGCCGGTTTCTGATGGTCGACAGTTGTTCGGTGGTGGTGCCGAGAGTGTGGTGGCGTTCGATCTGGCAACTCGGCGAACCGTCAAAGGCAAAGATCGCAAGGGGAAAGATGTTGAAAAGGAAGTCGTGCCCCAATTGTGGAAATTGTCCGTCTCCACGGAGCAGCAGAAGCCCGGCTTGGTTGAGGTTTACTGCAAGGCGGGCGGGCGGATTTACGGCGCCCTCGATCAGAGCGTGTTCGCGATTCAACTCGGAGAGGGAAAGACCGCGCCAAAGGTTGCCTGGCGGCAGAGCGTCGAAGGTCAGCCGGCGTCAATGGTGGCGGCCGATGATCGACTGTTCGTGGTTACCCGCAGCGGGCGGATCTACAGTTTTGCTGATACCAAAGATGCACCTCAGGCCTTCCCGCTGCAGCCTTCCCCGGCGAAAGCGGCTGCCCCTGAGGTCGAGCAACAGGCCGAGCAGCTTATCCAGCGCGCGTCCGATCCCTCGGGGTATTGTCTCGTGCTGGGCCTGACCGATGGGAACTTGGCCTTGGAACTGGCACGCCGTTCGGATTTGCGCGTGATTGCTATCGACCCGGATCCCCAGGTGGTGGACGGACTCCGCCGCCGCGCTCTGGCCGAGGGAATTTATTCCCCTGCATTGGTGGCCCGTGTTGCTGACCCCAAAACAGCCCAACTCCCGCCTTACCTGGCCACGCTGGTGACGTCCGAGCGGCCCCAGTCGCTAGACCTGTCCAATGCGGTGCAGGTCGCACGTTTGTACGCGGTATTGCGGCCCTACGGGGGATGCTGGTCGGCCTCGGTGACCGACGCAGACGCAGGCGTTCTGGAGCAGCTCGTACAACAGCAGACGTTGCCCCGCGCGGAGCTCGACCGGAAGGGCTCTTGGGCAACGCTGATTCGCGCCGGAGCATTGCCAGGAGCGGCGGACTGGACACATGAATACGGTGATGCGGCGAACACATTGATGTCCCAGGATCAACTTGTGAAAGCGCCACTCGGTTTACTCTGGTTTGGAGGGCCGGCTAGTCACGGTGAGCTCTACTACAACCGGCACTTCTGGGGTCCTGGGTTGACGGTGGTCGATGGCAGAATGGTTGTACAAGGGCCGAATTTGCTGACGTCGATTGACATCTACACCGGACGTGTACTGTGGAAACTCAAGGTCGAGGACGGCAGTGGGCCAGGACGGCGGGGAACGTTTTTCGAGAAAGACAAGCCGGGGTTTCATTTTGTCGCCGTCTCCGACAGCGTCTATCTGGTGTATGCCGACCGCTGTTTGCGGCTTGATCCTCGTAGTGGCAAGACACTCGCCGAGCTCAAGCTCCCCTCTCCCGACGATCGTTGGGGAAAGGTCCGCGTCTGGCAGGACCAGTTGCTGGTGACCGTCTTCCGAGAACGCGAGAAACTTGGACTGATGCCGCTGGCGATCACCGCGCTGGGACGTTACGAAGGCGAGCAGCGATGGACGCGCGATGCCTCTTACGGCGTGCCATTGATGGCGGTTGGCAAGGAGAAGGTTTACTTCTTTGACGGGGTGTTGAGTGGGTTGTACGACGCCTGGAAGCGGCGTGGCCTGGTGCCGGAGTCGGAGCCTTTCCGTTATCTCAAAGCGCTCGATGCCAGGACAGGCAAACCTGTCTGGGAACGGACCACGGGGCGGGTGGTTACCTGGCTGGGATACTCCCAGCAGCATGACACGCTGGTCGTCTCCAACAAACGCGGGATCGATGCAGTTCGGGGTAAAGACGGTGAAGAACTCTGGCAGAAGAACGAAGAGGCTCCTGGCTTTGGTGGGCATCCCGAGAATGTATGGGATAAAGTTATCTTGTCGGGGGATCTGGTAATCGATCAACGGGGACCGGGACGCGCTTTCCAGATTCAGAACGGGGAATTAGCCGAACAGACGCACCCCATTACCGGTGAGAGTGTTCCCTGGGAATTCACGAAGACCGGGCATCACTGCAACTATGCGATTGCCAGTCCGCATTTATTGACGTTTCGTGCGGATGTCGCGGGGTTCTATGACAGAGCCACGATGGGGTCGGCCCGTCTCTCCGGATTCCGTTCCGGATGTCGCAATAGTCTGATTCCGGCGGGAGGCGTACTCAATGCGCCAAACTACGCCCATGGCTGTAGCTGTAGCTACAATCTATTCACTTCTCTGGGGCTCATGCACGTGCCGGATGTGGATCTCTGGACGTACAACGCACTCCAGTCCCCCAAATCCGCCTCGCGGCGTTTTGGTATCAATCTGGGCGCTCCTGGAGATCGGCTGGCGACCGACGGTACGCTGTGGATGGAATTTCCCAAAACGGGTGATCCATCTGCGAGCTTGGAGGTTCAGGTCCAGGGAGAGACCCCCAAGTGGTTCCGCCACCACTCCAGCAAAGTGAGTGGCGGCAGGTTGAACTGGGTGGCCGCTTCGGGTGTCGAGGGGCTTTCGAAAGTGCGTGTGACGTTGCCTGGACTCGAGCTTCCCCAACGCCGTTATCAAGTCAATTTGTTTTTCCTGGAACCGGAGACAGGGCAAACAGGCCGACGTATTTTTGATGTTGCGATTCAGGGCCGTGAGGTTCTTAAAGACTTGGATGTCGCGCGGCAGGCGGGTGGTCCGCAACGCAGCCTGGAAAGGCAGTTTACCGGTGTGGTGGCGAAGGATCACATTGAAGTGTCCTTTCGCGCCAAACGGGGGCTGCCTCTGATCTGCGCCGTGGAGGTGATTGCGGAGTCCGAGGCACCGTGACCTGCACACCTGGGACGAGTGAGGGTGTGGCTGAGTCTCGTGGTGCCAGCGGGGTCGGAGCGTTGTCGAGTGGCCTGCCCGGTGAACCTCCCCCACTGTTTGCGAAATACGCAGTATTGAATCGGGCCTGGCGGGATACGCAGCGGGTACTGGAGGAGTCGGTAAGGCTGTTGGCACGCGCCTTGCCTGGCGGAGAAGTGCGCACGGTCGCGATTTCCGGTTCCCTGGGACGCATGGAAAAAACGGCGAACTCGGACCTGGATTTAATTGTGGTGGTTCATGACCAGCTGGCGACTCGAGGGGAGGCCCTCGGTGCTGCCTGCGGCAGAGTTTATCAGGCCTTGCGTCCACTCGGTTTGGCCACCCCACGCTGCGATGGAATTTTTGCCAGCCCCAGCACGCAGGAGACGCTCTGTGATCCCCTGCGACGAGGGACGATTGCCGAAGAACCTGAAGTTTTTGGCAAGCGGATTCAGTGGCTGCTCGATTGTCAGCCGATTTATGGGTTTCGCGCCTTTGAGACTCTGCTCGACGGTGTGCTCAAATGGTACGCCGTTGAGGTTCCGACAGACGGTGAGCGGGGTTCCGCAGTCTATTTGATGAACGACTTGGTGCGATATTTTCGCGCGATTTGTGTCGATTGCCAGTGGCGCGGTCGAGAGGATGGAGCACGCTGGAGGCTGCGTAACTTGAAGCTGATGCACACCCGGCTGGTTGCTTGCGGTGCGCTGTTGTTGTCGCTGGGGGAGATGAGTCGGGCGGGATGCCAACACGACTGGTTGCGCAACCAGCTCCGCTGTACACCCCTGCAACGCTTGGTTCGTGTGTTTCAGCAGTACCAGGAGGTTGATGGACTTCAACGGATCCTGGCGCGTTACGACCACTTCTTGGCGTGTTATAGTGCTCCCGCCTTTCGCACGGATCTGCAAACGGGTGTCGGTGCAAGGGAAACGACACCGGCTGCCCACCCTTTGTACCGCGAACTCCGCGGGAATGCTGAGGGAATTCAGGATGACCTCGTCCGTTTTATGTTGCAGCGGTACGGGGTCTGGAGCGATGCATTTTTTCGTTACCTGATCCTCTAGCAACTGGCTGACGGCCGACCTAGATCGTCTACCGCGAACTTCATCACCTCCACCCTGTGGTCGTGAAGTCGCGGACCCGGTAAATTGCCAGAGCGACATCGATTACCGTGAACGTGCGAGCTTGGATAGCATGAGTCGACTAGAACAGGTTCACCAACGTTTGGCGCCGTTGCGTACGGGACTTATCGAACATTCGGTCTATGGAAAACTAGAGGATCTGCCGGCGCTCTGCCGGTTTATGGAGTCGCACGTGTTTGCGGTCTGGGATTTCATGTGTCTATTGAAGGCACTGCAGGCTCAGCTGTGTTGGCAGAACGTTCCTTGGTTTCCCAGACAGAATGGTCTAGCGTGTCGGTTGTTGAACGAAATTGCTTTGGGTGAAGAAAGTGATGAGGATGGGCAGGGAGGTTACTGCAGCCATTTTTCGCTTTACCATCACGCGATGCGCAAAGCCGGCGCGGATACTGGGCAGGTCGATGTTTTTCTGGCTGACTTGAAGAGAGGGGAGTCGCTGCCTCACGCGTTCGCGGCCGCTGCTGCGACATCCTCGGTCCAGGCGTTTGTGATGAGGACATTCGGTGTGATTGAGCAACGGCAGCTGTGTGCCATGGCCGGGTATTTCTTGTTTGGGCGTGAAGATCTATTGCCCGACTTGTTTCGGCAGATTGTGTTGCAGCTGAACCGTATTTGCGAAGGTAAATTGAACGAATTTCAATACTATCTGGATCGCCACATCGAGTTGGACGAAGGACGCCACGCAGTCCTGGCGGGGCAGTTGCTGGAAACGTTGTGCGGCGACGACGAAACGCTCTGGAACCAGGCCGAAGAAGCAGCCTGTGGTGCTCTGCAAGCGCGACATGCACTATGGGATGCCGTTTCAGATTCGGTTTCGCGGAGCGTCTCATAAGCCTCTGTACGGGTGCAGTCGCAACGTCTCTCCGGTGCTACCAGCTATTGATTCACGTTGGATTGTCGGTTCGCGGCATATTCGCGGTCCAGCATCGCTCGCGAGAAAACACTGCTCTGTGAAATCCGTTGCCGTCGCCACCACGCGCGCGAGGCCTCCCCAGGGCGGGTGAACTCGTAGTGGTAATAGACAAACCGGATATACCGTGGTGGAGTTTTCAGGTTTAGTTGCGGCTCCAATAACGCGCTGGCAGCGGGCGTGTCGTGGGTCAGATGTCGAGCCAGTGAGATCAGCCAATCACGATTTCCATTCGCGTCGAGCGCGGCAAACCACATGAGCCAGTCCAATCTGGGAAGGTAGGGGCCCAGTATGCGGGGCGGACGCTCCGTCGCACCAGGCTTCCAGTTAAATTCGTAGGCAAACCAGTCCCGCCCGTTCACGCTTCCTTCGATCACGAGTTCCTCTCGTCGGGTGGTCATTACACGGAACAGCCCGTATCCATTGATCGTGCGGGAGGAACGAATGTGAGTCAGCAGCGGAGTCCGCAGGGGAGCAAGCAGATTTGTTTCACAGAAATTCAGGCCGTTGGTAATCCAAACAGGATTGTCCCGGGCGGAGGGGGTCTGCTGGGACATGCGGCACGTTCGTACCAGCTCTTCTGTTAATGTGAGAGAACTGATTCCGAGCAGGCCAATGAGTATCAGCCTGTCTGCGAAGATCTGCCAGGTGGACTTTACCCTCACCGCTGGGGAGGAAAGTTGGTTTTTTCGTCGCAGCAGAAAACGCAGAAAGTGATCATCCAGCAGAGGTAGGCAGAGCGCAGCGGTAAGCAGGTTAAAAAAACCATAATTTCCTGTGAGCTGTATGAGTAGCATCAAGCTGAGCGTCGACAAACTAGCGATGTGACGTAAGCTGCGCCCAGAGAAGATCCAGCAGGGTACGAGCAATTCGATCAACAGGGTGACGATGCCACCAGCAGTATGGCACCAGGAAGGTAAGTGGTGCATGTACCAGCTAATCCAATTCGGCAGTGGTTGCGTCTGGTAGTGATAGCTCAGGGCGACGAGATCGCGCCAGTTCGGATCTCCTGACAAGAGTTTGGTCGCGCCTGATAGAAACATCAGCTTGAACAGCAGAAACCACAGGCCCCAGCGAAATGGCCCACTTGCGACGGTGGCGAGATCGCTTGGTCGATTTCGCCAGGGCAGCCAGAAGATACTGAAAAAAGTGCTTTCAAGCAGCAAAGTGTCCCATTGGAAATCTAAGAACGGTGTCGCAATCAACGACAGACGCAAGTACAACATCCATAGCAGGATTGCACAGGGACGGGGCACGACCCCGGCCGTTAGCAGCAAGGCCGTCAGCAGGCCCAGCCCGCAGAGTAAGTGCAATGTTGTATCCGTGGCAACTGGCAGGATCCCGTTACTGCCGATCAGCACTGGTAGCTGGTACCACAACGAGCTGAAGGCCAGCAGATGGATTACGCCTAGCAGGCGCATGAACATGGATTGGGCGAGGCAAAAAGTTGTGTTTGGCTGTGTGTTCTGAACGCTGACTGACATTCGCTAATGTCTCTGCGAAGGTATCAGAAACGATCTCGGTGGATACGGAGGCCGCTGGGGGTATACCAATTCTGAAGAGGCTGTTTAACTGGAAACGCGAGCAGCGACAGGACTCGTACAGTCGAGTCAGGATGCCACGCTTGCGACCCGGAGAGGTTGCCGGTTCTTACTTGTAGAGATGTAGTGGTACGAGTCGTGTCGTGGGTTGGCGGTATCCGCAGTTATGCTTGTGCCACCGAGTGGGTGTGGAATTATGTCCGAAATTGAACCACGGGAAAGTCAGCGGTGTGACACGGAATCCTTGCGGGATGCGGGTTCTGCAGGGGTCGCCAAGAGTGGCAGTCGACGTCTGTTGTACCTCGCTTTGGCGGCGCTGTTCTTTGCCTTGGGTTTGCTGGGTGTATTCTTACCGCTCCTACCAACGACACCCTTGATGCTGCTGACGAGTTATTTTCTGGTCCGGTCTTACCCACCCCTTAACGAGCGTTTGTTGCGTTCGCGGTGGATTGGGCCGGTGCTCCAGGATTGGCAACAACGACGTGGAGTGCGGCGGACGGTCAAGACCAAGTCCATCATTCTGGTTGTTCTTGTTGTCGCGATGAGTGTGTATTTTGCCGACGCATGGTGGCTCAGAATGACGATTGTCGCAGTCGCTAGTGTGGGTGTTCTGGTGATCTGCAAATTGCCGGTCGTTACGGACTGATTACCTCAGCCACTTAATGGCGATGATCAATCTCGGGGTGGGGCCGCCGTTTTTCGGGGATACGCGGGAGGCGCGGGCACCTCGACGGGGTCTTCCTCGATGCGTTTCAAGAGATGTGCGATGGCTGCTTCCAGTTGCGCGTCCTTTCCATTAAATGTGGCGTGTGGCAGGTTGTCGATGACGACATCAGGGTCAACACCATGTCCCTCGATGAGCCATTCGCGTTCGGGCCCATACACGGCGGTCTGTGCCGCAGAAGCGTAACCGCGATCGACCAGACGATTATTGATGCTCAGCCAAATTTCCCCGCCCCAGGTGCGGGTGCCAATCAGAGGCCCCAGTTTCAGTCGTCGAAAGCCTTCTGCAAACGCTTCGCCGTCGGAAGCAGTTCGTTCGTTACAGAGCACGACCATATGGCCCCGGAATGCATATTGCATGTTCCAGTAGGGGGCCCCCACACGTGGTTTCCAATAGAACCAGGCTTTGCGGAGTAGTTTTTCCAGAATCCAACTGTCAATATTTCCGCCCCGGTTGTGTCGTACATCTAGAATCAGTCCCTGGCGATGGAACACCGGGTAATAATGACGTGTCCATTGAGCGATGTCTGCGGACGACATCGCGCGCAGGTGTATGTAGCCGAGCTTTCCATCGCCTTGTTTGTCGACCTCGAGGCGACGGGAATATTCCCATTCGTCGTAGCGTAAGTTGGCTGCCCGATTGGGACTGATCGGTTTGACGATCACTTGCCTTGATTGCCCCGCCGCCGTGTCACGCACTTGCAACAGGACGTCTTTGCCTGTCTGGTTGCGTAGCAGCGCGCCCAGGTGGGGCGCGCTGAGCGTCGCAATTCCATTGACGGACTCGATAATGGCACCGGGACTCAAGTTGACATCGGGATTGGCGAGGGGTGAAAGTTGGTCGGGTAAGTCGGGGTCGCTTCGGTAGATGTGTTCAACACGGTATCCTCCCTGAGCCGCGTCGCGTCGAAATGTTGCACCGAGTGAGGCGGGAGTGATTTGCTGTTTCAGTGCGCGGTGGTCGCCGCCACGGACATAGATGTGAAGCGTCTCAAGTTCTCCTACCATTTGTGCAATCAGGTCGTTCAGTTCAGCGCGATCGGTAACGCGATCGACGAGCGGAAGGTGCCGGTCGAGAATCTCTTTCCAGTCCTTGTTGTGCAAATTTGGATCGTAGAAGTAGTCGCGTTCCATCCGCCACGCGTCGATAAACATGGCACGCCACTCGGTGACGGGGTCGATCGAGAAGGTCCAGCCATTGAGGGGAACGCGAGCCGAGTCCAGTTTCCCTGGCGCATTTCCATTAGCCGCAATGACATAGAGTTGATTGCCTTTGTGGATGAGTAACTTGCTGGCCTCGAGGGAGAAGTCGTACGATTTGATATCGGACAGGATCGTTACGACTTCTGGATTATGTTTGCGGCGTAGTGCCTTGAGGGTTAGCGTTTTCGGTTCAGCTGTTGCTCGCGATACCAGATACAGATGCTCGGCGGTGCATGTTAAGCTCGAGAAATTTCCCGGGGTGACTGGAACACGTCTCAAGCGATCGGCAATCCCCGCCAGTTGGATGGCGGGGTCGGTCGGCGGGTCAGGTTCAGGTGCCTGCTCTGCCGGCTCTGCTCCAGTCGCATTGTCCAGTTCACCAGGAGCGGCGAATGGGGATTTGCTGCCAGAGTTCAAGGCGAGTTCGTAAATTTGGGTGGTTCGGTCGAAATAGGGTTCCGGCTGGCGGAGACCCCAGGGGCTTCGCACGAGCGAGGAAAAATGACGGTCGGAAAGAAAGTACAGCCAGTGACCATCTGGACTCCAGCTAGGTGAATAATTGTCATAGCGGTCGGTTGTTACGGCTGTCGTAGTCTGGTCGGCCAGCTGGTACAGATGGATACGGCCATTGTGGTTGGCGGCATCGGCAACGTACGCCAGCCATTGGCTGTTAGGTGACCAGGTGAGGTCTCGGAAGTTGAAGAATTCGGACTGGGCGATCCGTTGCGGTTTTCCGGTGTCCACGTCGAGTAGCCAGAGGTGGTAGTTCTTGTCGCGATAGGCGATCCATTTACCATCGGGAGAGGGCACGGCAGGATACCGAAACACACTGCCATCGCTGGAGAGTTGCCGACCGGGCTGCAGGCCGCGGGCGTCTAACTGGTGGAATTCAAATTCACCGGTTTTGTCCGAGAGCGCGATCAATTTGTCATTTGCCGCGAGGAAGCGCGCGCCGCGAAAGCGCATGCCCGGCTGCCGAGTTACACGGATGCGACGTCCCTGTTTTGCCGGTGTCACAAAGACGTTACCACGTACGGTCAGAGCTATCTGCTTTCCGTCGGGCGAAAGATCGAAATCGGTCAGGTATTCGACCGGAGTCTCGATCCATTTGAGGCGGGTTTGTTCGAAGTCGGAGGAGAGTGTAATGGAAAGTGTCTCGTCCCGGTCCTCGGCGACGGAATAGAGATGGAGGTCGGCGCCGCGTTGGTAGACGATTTGACCGTTGGAGTGGGCTGGTGCGAGAACGTCGAAATCGGCATGCCGCGTGTGCTGCTGCAGATCGGCTCCAGTGAGGTTCATCGACCACAGGTTCATTGTGCCGTCGCGATCGCTGGCGAAATAGAGACGGTTTTGCCACAGCATTGGGTCACGGCTTGTGCCAGTGTAATTGGCTGTTAGGGGGAGTGCTTCAGGGGTTCCCCGCGTGAATTTCCAGAGAGTTTCCGCGGTACCACCACGATACCTTTTGGTGCTGCTGGATTGCTTGGAGAGGCGAGTGAAGAAAAGGGTGGTGCCATCGGCTGTCCAGCTGGCGTCGCTGGCCTGATGCAGCGGGACCCGCTCGATGTCTCGTGTTTGCGGATGGATCAGGACGAGTTGGGTATTAGGCAGTGTCGCATAATGCCTGGTGGAATAAACGACGCGACCATCGGGCGTCCAACCCACGACGCGCGACGACTCGCCGTCGTATGTTAAGCGGCGAGGGCGACCACCCGCCAAGGGCATGCAGTAGACTTCCCGGGGGCCTTCATAGCCAGCGGAGAAGGCGACTTGGGTGCCGTCGGGAGAGATTGCCGGGCTGGTTTCCTGGGCGATATGGGTTGTCAATCGTGTGGCCGCGCCCCCTGCGGTGGAGACCTTCCAAAGGTCACCTTCCGCGGTGAAGATGATAGTTTCCTGATGGATGGAGGGGAAACGAAAGTACCCGCGTTGCAGCGGTTCCTGAGCCACCGCCAGCGCAGGAACCAAGCAGGTTGTGATCGTGGCAATAATCAAGTTGCGGCGCATGTGCCCCTCACAGGAATGGGTAGTTATTCGTAGTGTTT
Organism: Planctomycetaceae bacterium; assembly: GCA_002709225.1. Taxonomy (GTDB): domain Bacteria; phylum Planctomycetota; class Planctomycetia; order Pirellulales; family Pirellulaceae; genus UBA9264. Next base: position 8,740 of record PAQH01000052.1, on the reverse strand, counting down.
GTGCAGTCCACCAACAATGCGACAGGTGAAAAATCGGTCAACTGGGGTGGCCGAAGACGGCTTGCTGCAGCTGCCGCACGCGTTTCGACACTGCGTACGTCGCCAGTATAGTCGGGCCTGACAACTGATGTGGAACCCAAGGCGGTACTGTGAATCTGGGAATGTCAACGCGCTGGCAGGTAACTTGCTAGAATGTGTGCCTTGCCAGTACGGGTGACTGGTGCCGTGCCCCCCTCAGGAGACTTCCGTGATGCGCGATTTGACTTTGGACCGCAGACGCTGGCTGCTAGGGTCGTCTGCTCTGCTTTGTCTTCCCGCGGCGTCTGCCGATCTCGTGGAGGCGTTACAGCCACGTACCGGGCAAGGTATTGACTGGTACGATCCACAGCAATGGGGTGCGGAAGGCAGAGGCTGGCAGGAGACAGCCCGCTACTATGATCGGTTGCCAAGTCGCGCGGAGGAGGAGGTGCGCGGCGCGGTTTGGAGCCTCAGCCGGCATTCTGCCGGGATGACGGTACGTTTCCAGACTGACGCGACGGATATTCATGTGCGGTATCGGTTACTGTCTCCTCGTTTGGCGATGCCGCACATGCCAGCTACCGGTGTGAGCGGGGTTGACCTTTACGTCCGCGATGCCGCGGGCACGGACCGTTGGCTGGCAGTGTCGATGCCGAAATCGCAAGATGTGGAAAGCAAGTTGGTGGCCGGGGTAGATCCGCCCGCTGACTCTGCACAACGGTTATTCACACTCTACCTGCCACTCTACAACGGGCTCGAGCGGTTGGAGATTGGTGTACCCGCCGGTGCGAGTTTTACCCCGGAATCTCCTCGCTCTGAAAAGCCGTTGGTGTTTTATGGAACCTCGATTATGCATGGTGCGTGCGCTTCGCGACCTGGCATGTCGATTACTGGAATTCTCGGACGTCGATTGGATCGACCCGTAATCAACCTGGGGTTTTCCGGGAACGGACGGATGGAGAAGGCAGTCGGTGATTTGCTGGCCGAACTCGACGCCGCCGTTTATGTCGTGGACTGTTTACCGAACATGCAGGGCGATGAGGTGCGGCAGCGCGCCGTCCGATTGGTCGAGCAACTGCGCCGCGCTCGGCCAAAGACTCCCATTCTGCTTGTTGAGGATCGCACGTACGGATATGCACATTTGCAAAAGGGATCGCGTCAACGTCAGCGGCAGAGCCGGTTGGCGCTTCGTGAGGCATTTGGGCAGTTGACGGGAGCGGGGCTTTCCGGGCTCTCCTACCTATCGGGCGCAGGGCTGCTTGGCAGTGACGGCGAAGCCACTACCGATGGTTCCCATCCCAACGACCTGGGCATGGTGCGTTACGCGGATGCCTATGAACCGATCTTGCGTGAGATTCTAGAGGGTACGGCTTGAAGGCGATTTGTCGCGTGTTGACGGCAACCACAGGAGAATAGGTGTGCCTGGCAGTATACATAACGCCGGCCACAGCAGAGCGGCCAGGGTGATTGGAGTGGCGTGGGTGGCGACAGCCTGTGCCATGCCTTTGGCGTCGATCTGTCAAGGTGCTGAGTATTGGGTGGCGGTGGACGGAGATGATCGTCAGAGTGGTTGTTCTCGTGATCAGGCCTGGGCATCGCCATCTCGTGGCCAGCCGACGCGACTTACTGCGGTATACCGTTCCGGTCAACAAGCGTTGCAGGTGGCTTCGACAGCAGGGTTTCTGGATGTTGGGGTGGTGATTGTCAACGGTCAAAAACGTACGTACGACCAGGTGACAGGCGACACGATTCAGCTTTCCCAGCCATTTGACTTTGATGTGCCGAACGCGACACGTGTCTGGGACGGTACGATTCTGAACGGTCGCTCGTTTGCTCCGGGAGATGTGATCAACCTAACAGCGGGTGTCTTTGTTGATCAATCGTTGCGCGTTGAGCAGCCAGGGCAGCCGGGGCAACCAATTACCTATCGCTGCCTGGCTGGACAATCCGCGGTGTTGGCGCCCGCGCGGTTCGACCAGACGGGGATTCGAGTCGGCTTCTCCGGTGGGGGGCGCACGGCACACGTGGCTTTAGTCGGGTTGACGGTGCGCAACCAGAATGAAGGCAATCACGGGGCTCCTGGAATCGACCTGGTTCACGTTCGCGACGTCGAAGTGCGGGACTGTAACGTCGCTATATCAGGGCGTGATATCAACGGTGATAATCATGCTATCCGCTTGGTCGATGCCGAACGAGTGGAGATTGTGGGGTGTCGCCTGCGCAGTCAGTACGCTACGGGACTGATGGCTTGGGGAACCCGTGATGTGAACATCCAACGCACGCTCGTGTACGAGTCGTTTGTGGGGATGGTGGCGGGTGGGGGCCGTTACCGTAGCCAGTTGGCGATTCGTAACTGCACTGTTTATGCCAGCAATCAGCATGGTGGGATCAAGTCGGAAGCTCCCAGTCGTGTCACTGTTCACGATTCGCTGATTGTGCAGATGCCCTCGCTGACGGAAGCCGCACTCGCCGGTAGTGGCTCTGGGAACCACAATTGGCTGTGGCACACGGCGCGTCGTTACGGTGCGAAATGGAATGCACCTCGCTCAGCGGACGCTCGGCCGGGAGCCGCGGGGCCCCAGGACCGCTACGCGGATCCTCAGTTTCTCTCGCTGGATCCTGGTAGCCCGCTGTTCCTGCGGTTCACCAGCGATGCCCCAGCTGCGTCCGCGGGCACGGATGGGTCGTATGTTGGCGCTTATGCGCCTGTACCTCGCCCACGGGAACCGATGGCTTCACGCGTCAACGTAATTGACTTTGGCGCGCATGGTGACGGTGTTCATGATGATACGGCGGCCATTTTACAGGCGCTGGCTGCGGTCAAGCCGGGAGGGACGCTATTTTTTCCAGCGACCCGCCAGCACTATCTAGTCGGTCAGACCATTCCATTGAACAGGAGTAATCTTCGCGTGCTGGGTCCAGGCGCCACGTTGAAACTACAGCCGGCGACAGGCAGGGTCCACCTGCTGGCAATCGGTGGTGCCGGGCCGGGGCGGTCCATTGTCGAGAACCTGGTGGTCGAAGGTCTGACACTGGATGCCAATTACCGCTCTCAGCCACAGCAGCGCGAGGGGGGCATCCCACGCGGGATCTGGGTGGAAAATGCGCATCGTATTCGCATTCAGGACGTGACGATTCGCGACGCCTATTGCGGCTTGAGTTTTGCCAGGCACACGCGCGAGGTCGAGGCCATCAACGTGACGGTGACCGATTGGGATCACGATGCCTTTGGCGCGTCGGGCTGGGGAGGTAACGGTAGTTGCAGCGATGTGCGTTTTCTGCGGTGTCGAGCGGTGAATACCAGTCGGTGTGTGAAGGCCTGGGAGATTGAAGAAGGCGCGCAGCGAGTGGTGCTAGAGGATTGTCTAATCGAGAACATCGGTGGGACAGGGACGGGGTTTTACGTGCGGCACCATGAGTACCGCTGTCCGCTGTTAGTTGATGAGGTTTGTTTTACTCGCTGTACGGTGCGAAATATCAGCGGTGCGGGCTTCTTGATTGCGACAGTGCCGGGTACGGCGATACGTCCGCAGATCCGCACGCGCAACGTGCGGCTTATGGAATGTGTCTCGGATGCCCCCGTTACCATCGCCTATGGTGTCGAAGGAGTTCTGCTGCAGGACTGTCGTTTTGCTGCCGCGACTGGAATTGGTTGCGAGGGCCGAGATGTCGGTCCAGCGAGCCGCGGTCCGAAATGGCCAGTGCGATCGGTGACAATTCAAGGAGGACATTTTGGGAAGCTTATGGTCAATATGGAGACTGGGAACGCGACCGGTCGTCTCGACGACAAGGTGCATCCGAATTATTTGCCGCAGGTGACACTGCGCGAATTACCGTTGGGTACGCCGGTCGAGATCAAGGGAGGGGCGGCGCGCATACGGCGGGAGTAAGTGGCCTGCTGGTGGCTACGTTCGCGAATCACTGGCTTGAGTATTGCATTGTGACAGGAAAGGCAACGACTATGGTGGACACAACAATCGATTTGGGCCGTCGTACGCTACTGCGCCGCAGCCTCGGCTGTACGGGTGGGTTTTATCTGCTGACTAGTGGGGTGTCGTGGGAACGGATGGCTACTTTGTCGGCTGCCAATACAGCGACACCGCAACTGCGATTGGGATTGGTCACCGACCTGCATTACGCGGATAAGGCACCCGCCGGAACACGGCATTACCGCGAGACGATTGACAAATTGACTGAAGCGGCGGGGCGTTTCGCCGTCGCCAAACCGAAATTCGTGGTTGAGCTGGGTGATCTGATTGATGCCGCCGACTCGGTGGCTGTCGAGCAGGGGTATCTCAAACGGATCCAGCGTGAGTTTTCACAGATCGCCTGTCCTCAGCATTGCGTGCTCGGCAACCACTGCGTCGACACGCTTACCAAACGCGAATTCCTCGACGGCGTGTCGCAACCGAAGTCCTTTTATGGGTTTGACGCGGGAGGCTATCACTTTGTCGTGCTGGATGCCTGTTTCCGGAGTGACGGACGCCCGTACCAACGTAAGAACTTTGACTGGACTGACCCAAACATACCGGCCCATGAAGTTGAATGGCTAAAAGCAGATTTGTCGGCGACGGACAAAAAGACGGTTGTTTTCGTGCACCAAAGACTGGATCCGGCAGGAACATACTCCGTCAGGAACGCTGCGGAAGTCCGCCGTGTTCTAGAGGAATCACAGAAGGTACTGGCCGTCTTTCAGGGACATAGCCACGAAAATCATCACGCGCTGGTCAACGGGATTCATTACTGTACGCTGGTCGGTATGGTGGAAGGGACGGGTCGAGAGAACAACGGTTACGCCCTGCTGGATTTGTTGCCGGGTGACGTTTTGCGGTTGTCGGGGTATCGACGCCAGCGTGGTTATCAGTGGAACGCAGAATGAAGTGTCAGCAGCTACAATTTGGCGGCGCAAGTTACCACCGTGCAGGCCGCCCTCGTTCACTCCGTATTCGCAGGTCATGCTTGCTTGTTTGTCGGCGGCTATGGGTCTTGATCGCCTGTCCGTTCGTCCCGCTTCTGGCGGAAGAGACCGCTCCTCGATTGAATGAAATTCAAGTTATTGGCACGCACAATAGTTATCATGTGGAGCCGTCCGCGACTGTGGTTCAGGCGATCACCACGGTCTATCCAGCGGCCAAGACGGAGTTGGCGTACAGTCATCGTCCGTTGCAGGAGCAATTCGACAAGCTTGGTGTCCGCCAGGTCGAGCTGGATCTTTTCGCCGATCCGGAGGGGGGGCATTTTGGCTGGCCGCTTGGAGCCCGCCTCGATGGACTGTCCCGGGAGGAGTTTGACCCGGGGGGAGTCTGGCAGCGGGCTGGTTACAAGATTATGCACGTCCAGGATGTCGACTACCGTACGTCGGTGCCGACCTTTCGAGCAGCGCTGCGCCAAATCAATCGTTGGTCGCTGTCGCACCCGGGTCATGTGCCGATCATGGTGCTGTTGGAACTAAAAGAACGTGCTATCGTCGGTTTAACCCGTCCGGTGGCTTTGACACGGGATCGGTTGCGGGAACTGGAAGCGGAAATCCGTGAAGTGTTGCAGAGAGAACGCATTCTGCGCCCGGATGATGTGCGAGGCACAGCGAACTGTTTGCGCGACGCGGTGACCCAGTCGGGATGGCCGGCATTGCGGGACGTGGCGGGACGTGTTTTATTTGCGTTGGATAACGAAGGCCAGCTCCGTGATCGCTATCTGGAACTGCATCCAGGATTGCGCGAAGGTCTGTTGTTTGTCAGTGTTCCGCGCTCCCATCCGGCAGCGGCCTGGATGAAGATCAACGATCCGGTCAGCGCGCAACAGAGCATTCAGAGACTGGTCAAATCCGGTTTTCTGGTGCGTACCCGGGCGGATGCCGATACGCAGCAGGCGCGACGCAAGGATGTGCGGCGGCGGAACATGGCGTTGTCCAGTGGAGCGCACTTTGTGAGTACCGATTACCCGGAACCCGACTCGCGTTTGTCCGACTATCACGTCCGGCTGCCGGGAGGTGTGGTCGCCCGAGCCAATCCGGTGAGCGGAACCCATCTGCGGGCGGGAGAGTGGGAAGTTGATTTGAGACGGGTTCCCTAGCTTTCGCCTCGACGCGTGCCACGCCACGGAGAGCGGCCAGCAGGCGATTTGGTGGCAGTTGTTGTGGCAGTTGTTAAGACGCAACCCGGGTCCGTCAGGTCGCCGCTCAACGGTTTGTCAGGCGGAGGGTGCGAAAGACGACATAGGCCACACCCTCAGCAGGAGTCGGGATGGTTTGTAGCTGCACGGTTTGTTTTCCCAGCGAGGCCTTAAAAGAGATGGTTTTCGTCTGGCCGGCGGAGAGCTCAGCGAAAGGTATGGATAATCGCTGGGAACCACTGGTGACGGTCAGCGTACCGTTACCAGCGAAACCGAGCACCTCCAGTTGCAGTACCCGTGCCTTGGCCGGCGGGGATTCCAGCTGAACCGTGATGGCACCATAGTCTTTGTCGGCGCGGTTGCGGCCGACGAAGTTGGGTTGGTGACGCGGTTGATAGATTGCCCGATCCGGCGCGTGGTCGATGGCCTCGAGGTGGATGGTACCTTGACGGCCGCGGAGGATATCGACTCGAGCGTGGTCGAGGTACTCGAGCGGATCGAGGCCGCTAGCGGTCCATTGCTGGTACCACAGATCGGACTGGTTGGTGACTGCCCAGTCGCGGGCGTGCGGGCTACCGCGTAGCGTCTCGATGTCGACCAGATTGTCCAGCGTGCCACCAGGTTCGCGGAAATAGGTTCCCCAGGTGATGTCGAACAGGCGCCAGCGTTTGTCGTAGAAGACTTCGACACAGATGTGGCTATGATTTTTTGCGGGCTGGGCGCCCCGAAAATAAAACTCAACCGGGCGGGCGCGGAGTCCGAGTCGCTGTGCGATTTCCAGAAAGGCGGCCACGTGGTTGCCGCAGATGCCGGCGTTCCATTTCAGGCACTCTTCAACATTGGCCGGTAGCGGTTCTTTGGCCACGGACCGTACCGAATAATTCAAAGAACTCAAACGTGATTGTACGAAGTTCGCCGTGGCGAGGCTGCTAAAGAAGTCGGCAGCGATCAAACGCCGGCCCTTGGACAAGTGGTCTGCCTGCTGGCGGATTTGTGCCACGGCACGGTCGGTATGTGGGGTGGCCGTCGGTTCCGCTGCCGGAGAGGCGGGGCCGGGAAGCATGCCGGCGAGAACCGGGACGAGCCAGACGGTAAGCAAACGGGAAAGACGTGGACTCATCAGGGGAACTCTGAAAAGGTTTCCAGATAGGTTATCATGCGGCGATATTGGAGCCATGTGGCGCGACGTGTGACATCACAACAGAATAGCGGGAATTATTGATGGACCCAATCGATCGACGGTGCTTCGCGACGCGGCGTGATTTTCTGGCAGCGGCGGCGACCACGGGTGCCTGTCTGGCAACTTCACCCGGGATTGCTGCTGCGGAGGCCTCCGGGAAAGCGCAGATCTGTCTCACGCTGGACCTGGAGATGAGTCGGCACTATCCCCAACGCGGGATGATGGAGTGGGATTTCCAGAAAGGAAACCTGGATGATGCCACCAAGCAATATGCGGTCAAAGCGGGGCAAATGGTGCGTGAACGGGGTGGGATCATCCATTATTTTTGTGTGGGGCGCGTGCTCGAACAGGCGAGCGTGGCCTGGTTGAAGCAACTTGCCGAAACCGGGCATCCGATTGGCAATCACACCTATGACCATGTGAATGTGAAAGCGACGACCGTGCCGGCGGTCCAGTTTCGTTTTCAGCGTGCTCCCTGGCTGGCGGGTGGGCGGAAGCCGGCGCAGTTGATCCGTGACAACATTCGGCTGGCCGATACGGCGCTGTCGATGCGGGCTGGCATCAAGAGCCGTGGGTTCCGTACCCCGGGGGGATTTCACTCGGCCCTGGATGACCGTCCCGATGTCCAGAAGATGCTACAGGAGCTCGGTTTTACGTGGGTCAGTTCCGGTTATCCCCGTCATCAGGCGGTGAAACCGTTCGAGCAGCCATCCACCGACGTACTGGACTCGATTGTCGCTTCTCAGGCGCATGGCCAGCCGTACATCTACCCAGGCGGACTGGTTGAAATTCCCATGAGTCCGATCAGTGATGTGAATGCGTTTCGTAATGGCCGTTGGAAACTGGACTGGTTTCTGGAAGCCATTCGCAGGTCGGTCGAGTGGGCGATTGAACACCGGGCTGTCTATGATTTTCTGGCCCATCCCTCCTGTCTGGGGATCGAGGATCCTGCCCTGGAGACGATGCAACTGATTTGTGATCTGGTTAAACGGAACGCAGATCGGGCGGAAATTGTCAGTCTTGACGCGGTGGCCGAGCGCGTGCTGACGCGAAAATAAGTTTGGCCAAGATGATCAACTGTGGTCAGAAACAGGGGTGATGGACACATGCTGGTTGGTTATGTCAGTGACGAAGATTATGTGGCGATTCCTGACTGCCAGGTTCTGATCGAACAAGAGGGCACGGTCTGTGATGTCCGTTCCAGCGCGAACGGCGCGATCTATGCGGATGTGACAGTCGGCTTGTGTCGGATCACGCTGGCCGCTTGTGGCCACAGCTCCAAAACGGTGGACCTTGCAGTGGGTGAGTCACCGGTGCAGTTCCGCCTGCCCACTGACCGGATGTACGGCATGATGTGGCCCAAGTGGAGCCGCAGTGGTGAGATCTCCGAGTATTGCGTGCACAGCACCGCAGCCTTCCGGCTCGATCTGT
>PAQH01000051.1 GCA_002709225.1 Planctomycetaceae bacterium | reverse complement strand
TCCGGCTTGTGCTTCCTGCTCTTCATGAAAGTCCTCCTGGCCCAATTTCGGGCGGTTAGACTCTCATAACACATGGATCAGTTTTTGGGGAGCAGGCCACCGCGACAAGAGGATTTGCTGTGCACATTGCATTTTTTATGGCCAGAGTTAAACTTTTTCACCAAGGCTCGCGGTTCCATCTTCGAGTGCTATTCCGGTCGGGGTTTGGGTCTGAAAACCGGGCCTGCAGAATTTTCAGGTGAGATGTAAAGGCGAGATGTAATTAGGATTACCGGTGCGGTGAGACCGGTGTGTAAATCGATTGTCCCAGCCGTTTTGGGCGGTGACGAAGCCAGGCACGAGAATAACCAGGATAGAAAAGCATGGGCAAAGCCCGACAGCAGACATTTGAATATGTAGAGCCTATCGGCGCTCGAGTGCTCGTCCGCAAGGATGAGCCAAAACGGGAGACGCGGGGAGGGATTGCGCTTCCCGACGATTCCGAGATTCCGACCATAACGGGACGTATTGTTACGATCTCGGCGCAGGTGGAACACGACGACGACATGCCGCTACGACAATACGACAAAATTCTGTTCCATCCAAAAAATGCGATTCCAGTGGATTTCGAACCAGACAATCAGTTATTCGTGGTACCGGTGGAAGATGTTGTCGCGGTTTTTCGCAGAGAGGAAAGGTCGGATGCCGACTTCTCTTCGGACGAGTGAGCGGCTGCGTGAGGAAATGCGAGCGGTTACAGAAGACCTTTAGCCTTCGACGACTCGTTGCATCTTTTCAAGTCCTTCGCGAGCGACCTCGACCGGATCTTTTCTCCAGAGGTCTTCACGGAACAACTCTAGCGAAAGAAATCCTTGGTAACCGGTGGCGAGCAGTAATTCCAGATAACGCCGCAAGTCAAACGTTCCGTCCCCAGGCATAACACGATCGGGGTCATGTTGCTGCTCTCGAGGAGGTTCTGCCGGGATGTCATTAAAGTGCGAAATTGCGATCTGATTCGCGTTGAGGTTTGAAATCGATTCGACGCTGCCACCGCCGCGGAATACGTGGAACGGATCGAGGATTGTCGTTGCGTCTGACCGACCGGAACGCTGCATCACATCGACGGCGTCTTCGATCGTGTTCAGTTGGCCGACGAATCCCAGAAACTCCATCGATGGCTGCACCCCGATCGACTCTCCTGCTTCCAGTAATTCTCGATAACGAGCGGCTCCGAGAGCATAGTCAGCATCGCCGGCGGGAGGCGAGGCGATAACATACTTGGCGCCCAGTGTCGCGGCATCTTGCATGCGACGTTTGCAGACGTCGAGGATCTGTGGGTAGCGCTCCGTATCCGCGTCGAACCAGTCCGCCAGGTAGATGGTTGTGGGGATCGCGAGTCCCGTGTCTACGACGTATTTTTTCAGGTCACCAAGTGTGCCCCCCGCTGCCACGTACTGTTCGATTTCGTCGTGCCATAGCTCGATTGCCGCGTAACCGATTTCCGCTGCGATACGGATTTTTTCCAACAGTGGCGTCGGGCGTATCGTGCTGGCGTTCAAACAGTATTGGAGCCTGGTCATCAGAGCCTCACAGTGTGAGTGGTGGGTAATGTGCCCGGGGATCAAGTGAGCGGTTACGAAGAGGCTTGCGGAGCTGCAAAACCGAGTCCGATTTCGGTCAATTCTGAGGTGGCGACGGTTCCGTCGGAAACTGCAAACATTCCAGGGTAGCGTTGGTCCCAACCGGCGTTTCCACGAGGGCAGTACTGTCGCCCGTTACCTTCGATTGCTGCGATCGTCGGTAGCCGGGCCGCGATACTTGCCGAATGCAAGAATGAACTCCCGACGCATGTGAGATCTTGAACGCAAAGGAATAAATTATGCTTCTGGGCGGCCGCACCCATCAACAACGCTTCGGTATGTCCCTTGCACGCTTTCAAAGCAACACCAGAGTAACCTTGCTCCCGTGCGAGTAGCAGACTTTCGTAATCGACCAATGATTCGTCGATGACGACCGGTTTGACACGAGCCGCCTCATGCATCCTGTTTTCGGGGTTAGCCCGCAAGTCGCGGTGGGTTGGTTGTTCGATGTATTGGACGCGATTGAGCGCCGCTGGGCATTGTTCCTCAAGATGAGCGAGAAAGTCGAGCACGTACTGAACATTTTCGCACTTTTCATTGAAGTCCAGTGAGTAGTGCCACTTCTGGCATCCTCGTTGATTCTGAGCGGGAGCAGCAGCGGCTTCGACGCGCACGACACGGTCTACATCCCAGTTGAGATTGTCGCCGGAAAGTTTGATTTTTAGGTGGGTCAGGCCATCTGCCAGTATCCAGTCTCCGAGTGTTTCCGGAAGCCCGTCGTCAAGCGGTGTTTGCAGATCCGCCACGGTGAGCGGATCGAGAGCTCCGACGAGGTGATAGAGTGGCATCGCGGGTTTCGGAGCCCGTGAGGTGTAGCGATCCAGATACTCGCCAGAAAATTCTGCAGACAGGAACACACCCAGGTCGTGGTTGACGAATTCCTGGCCCAGTACATCGTAGGAGTTTTTTTCCAACGCCCGGCCGTAGGCATCATGGATGGCAGCTTCAAGAGGGCTGGCGGCGACGAGACAGGCTAGTTCCGGAGCCGTTTCGGCTAATTGCAACGACTCCGAGACACTGGTTGAAATGGCTGGATAGGATTGACTCAATTCGTGCGTAATCTCCAGAGGGTGACCGGTTCCATGGAATGCATTGGCGTTGTCCACCATGCGGTTTCCCATCTGGATCATTCCGTCGAGTGTCTGAGGTGTATCGACGACGAGACTGGGCCAGGCCCAGACATTGCCAACTGGCATCGAGCCAAATCCGGTTGCGCGTTTACCGGATCCTGTTTCAACATCGACTTGGACGTTAAAGAGCACAACATCATTAACAACACGACCTCCAAACTTGATTGGGGATCGATAATCAATTTGTTCGCACTCGCTGCGCACTTCCATTAGTCGAATGTCAGTCAGTTGCGGCATCGGTGAACCTTGGATTGCTAGGAGTTGAGGCTCGGCAAAGCGCTCAACAAAGGGTGTATGGAAGTCGAAAAGCTTACCGTACGGAGGGGGTATTAGGGTCCGAACATTGCGCTGATCGATTGGTCGTGGTGGATGCGTTTGATGGCTTCGGCGAGAAGCGGTGCGACGGAAAGGACTTTGAGGGTTTCCAGTTGCCCGTCCGCAAGCGAGGGGATGCTGTCAGTCACAACCACACTGGTAATGGGCGCCTGTCGAAGATTTTCCACGGCATTACCACAAAGAACTGCGTGTGTGGCTGCTACGTGGACTTCACGAGCGCCTGAATCCGATACGAGCTGTGCTGCTCCCTTGATTGACCCGGCTGTACTGATCATGTCGTCGATCATTAATGCAACACGACCTTCAACGGGTCCGCCGATAATATTCTGCTGCTGGGTGTCAACCGCGCTCGACCGACGTTTGTCGACAATAGCAAGCTTTCCTCCCAGGCGTTTTACGTGTCCGACTGCTCGTTTGATGCTGCCTTCATCGGGACTGACAATAACCAGGTCATCGCCTGAGAGTCCCATGTTGAGGAAGTACTCATTCAACACCGGTGCCGCGTAAAGGTGGTCGACCGGTACATCAAAGAAGCCTTGAATCTGGGCCGCATGGAGATCCATTGTCAGTACGCGATCTGCGCCGGCGCGCGTAATCAGATTGGCTACCAGTTTTGCGGTGATCGGAACGCGGCCCTCGTCTTTTCGGTCCTGACGAGCATAGCCGAAATAGGGAATGACGGCAGTGATGCGCGCAGCGCTGGCCCGTTTGCAACTGTCGATCATGACGAGCAATTCCATCAGGTTGTCATTGACTGGTGGTGCGGTCGGCTGAACCAGGAATACATCACGACCTCGTACATCTTCCTCAATCTTGCAGAAGTTTTCGCCATCGGGGAATTGGCCCAATGCGATCCGCCCGAGAGCCGGAAAGTGCAGGTAGTTGCAAATATCCTCTGCGAGGCGAGGGTTAGCTTGTCCACTAAAGATTTTTAGTTCACGCATCGCTTGCCCAGTCATGAGTCGATCGAAACCGCTTCTCAGTTGCTTTAATAGCCCAGATCCTGCATTCTTGATTCAACAAGTGCCAGATCATCCAGTGTATTGATGCTTAATGCTTCGCATGGCTTCAGTGTGGGTAACGCGAGGACTTGCTGTCCCGCCTCTTGGATCAGGCGGGGGCAATCGGTCAGGTAGTATTCCTGCTGCAAGTTGTCGTCGCTCAGTTGATCGAGCGCGGCAAGCAACTGCTCACAATCGAACACATAGGTGCTCATGTTCACTTCTGTCAAATCACGTTCCGCTGCGGTCGCGTCCTTTTCTTCCACGATGCCGGCAAACTGACCAGTTTCGTCACGAACGATGCGCCCCAATCCCTGTGGGTTGTCTCGGTGGAGCGTGCCCAATATGCACCCTGCTTTCTCTTGATGAAATGTCTCCAAGAGCGTTAATACAGATGAACTCTGCAGTAGTGGTGAATCACCGGTGACAACCACGACTGCCCCCTTGTGTTTTGCGAGCTGCTCACGGCACACCATCGTTGCGTGTCCGGTTCCTTTTTGTTCCTTCTGTTCGACAAATTCAAGATTGTGTCTCATTCCCAGTTCTTGCTGGACTAGATCCGCGCGGTAGCCAACCACAACCAGGATGTTTTCGATATCAGCTTCTTTCAGCGCGTCCAGCACATAGTGGATCATCGGCCTCCCATTTACCGGGAAAAGGACCTTGGGCAACTCGGAACGCATCCTGGTGCCCTTCCCCGCTGCCAAGACGATACCCAGGCGGTTATTCATCGCGGACTTGGCTCACTAGTGGTGGGAGAATGGATCGGAGTGAGTGACGGACTTCAACTCGCACGAACATACCTATTGTGCGTCCAAGTCCACGCGGGTTCTAGGGGTTATGCCACCTCGTTGACAGTGTTCGTTGGGGACCCGTAAAATGACCCGTTTTCTCCCTAGAGAAGAACTTTTGTCGACTGGATATTGTCTGTGGACGGTGGTCGGCGTGGGGTTGCCGCTGGTGTCAATCGCCACTCCGCTCTGCTGACCAAAATATCTGCGCGGCGAGGAAGATTCTTCCAAGGATCCCACACGTTGCAAGAAGCGATCGATAAGGCCGACACCCTCGTCGAAGCACTTGGTTGGATTCGACGTTTCCGTGACACGTCTACTGTGATCAAACTAGGTGGCAGTGTACTTGAAGACGAAAGTGCACTGCGGCATGTCTTGATTGATATCGTGTTCATGGAGACCGTGGGGATGAGGCCGGTGGTTGTCCATGGAGGTGGGGCGGCAATCAGTCGAGCGTTGTCGGAGGCCGGAATCGAGACTCGATTTGTTCAAGGGAGGCGGTACACGGACGCGCGTTCTCTGGAGGTGGTAGAAGACGTTTTGGCATGTCGGCTGAATGAAGAGTTGGCAGAGAAAGTTGAACGGTGTGGCGGGCGCGCCATGAATCTGAATTTTCGCTCCACCAATGTCTTGTTTGGCGAACGATTGCAACTGAAGGATGAGGCCGGCGCTGCGATCGATCTTGGCCACGTGGGTCAAGTGACTAGGGTGGATCGTACAGTCATCGACAATCTGTGTTATGCCGGCCAAGTGCCTATCATCCCGTCCATGTGTATTGATGACGCTGGGCAGAAGCTGAATGTCAATGCGGATACTGCTGCCACGGCGGTTGCTCAGGCCGTGGGAGCTGAGAAACTCGTGTTCATCAGTGACGTTAATGGTGTTCGGCGTGATAAAAATGACCCGGATTCACTGATCGACTCTTTGACGTCGACGGAAGCTCGGGAGTTGATTCGTACAGGTGCGATCGAGACGGGGATGATTCCGAAAGTGGAAGCCTGTCTGGAAACACTTGACCGAGGTGTTCGCCAGATACACATCATCGACGGTCGCCTGCGTCATTCACTATTACTGGAGTTTTATACTTCCCAGGGTGTGGGGACACAGATCCTGGGAGGTGAGGCGACGAGTTCTGTCTCCGAATGACTTCGAAATAGCTGGCAGTGCCTCCGCCGCGTACTCCGCGACTCGGGGCGAACTCTTCCGTATGAAAGGAACTACTCGGTGTCTACTGTTCCACTATCTTCAGCTGATACGATCGATCGCTTTGCCCGGTATGTAGTTCCCAATTACGGACGATATCCCGTCAATCTAGTACGTGGTGAGGGGTCACGAGTTTGGGATGCCGAGGACAACTGTTATTTGGATCTCTTCCCCGGCTGGGGTTGCAATTTACTTGGGCACTGTCCGCCACCTGTTGTGAAAGCGGTACAAAAGCAAGTGGAGACGCTCATTCACGTACCGAACACCTGGCACATCGATGTGCAGGCGCGATGGGCGGAATTGCTGTCAGAGCGTAGTTTTGGCGGACAGGCATTTTTCTGTAACTCCGGCGCCGAGGCCAATGAGGCTGCCATCAAGTTAGCGCGGCTACATGCTTCCGACGCACGTTACAAGATCATTACGTTCGAGGGTGGGTTTCATGGACGTACGTTGGCGACGACGACGGCGACAGCGCAACCCAAATATCATGAAGGGCTTGGCCCGTTGATGGCGGGTTTTGTCTATGTGCCTTACGGAGACTTGGATGCGGTGCGCGACCAGGTTGATGAAGAGACGTGCGCCATCCTTGTCGAGCCGGTTCAGGGTGAGGGGGGGGTGCGGATTCCTCCGGAAGGTTTCCTGGAAGGGTTGCGGGAAATCGCCAACCAGAATGACCTGCTGTTGATTTTCGATGAGGTACAGACTGGCTGTGGACGGACCGGTGAGTGGTTTGGATACCAGCACTTTGGTGTCACACCCGATGTGATGACTCTGGCCAAGGCGGTTTGCGGTGGTATTGCCGGCGGCGCGATGTTGACGACAGCTGAAATCGCGCCCAGCTTGCGCCCTGGTATGCATGCGGCAACTTTTGGCGGTAACCCAATCGCGGCCAGTGCGGGAGTCGCAACGCTGGAGATGATCGAGAGTGAGGGTCTGTTGGCAAATACGACTGAGATTTCCAATCTCTTTAAGACCCGTTTGGAAGCCTTGGCGGAAAGATGCGAGATCGTTCAAGAGATTCGTGTGGTGGGATTGATGGTAGGTATTGAACTGTCTGTGGACGGTACCCCGGTTGTCAGTAAATGCATGGATCGTCGGCTGCTCGTCAATTGCACCCAGGGAACCGTGATACGCTTATTGCCCGCCATGAACTTAACGGCCGCTGACGTTGAAGAAGGGTGTGAGATCTTGTCCGAAGTGATTCAGTCAGTGGGAATCTAATGTAAGGTGGATTGGCCACTGATTGTTATTGGGGACAAATTGGGAGAGTATGACTTCCTGATTGGGATGCGAGTTTGGCGGCGGATAGGTCGGCGTGGCTGCCGACGCTACCGGGCAAAGGTCTTCAAGGATTCAAGTTTTCACAGTTTTTTGGGCACGTGGCCATGGCAAAACGACATGTCATTAGCTTGTTTGATTTAACGTCTGACGAAATACGTCAGATCTTTTCGCTGTCGGCGGAGTTGAAGTCGGAGTTGTTGCGTGGTTTACGCCGTCCTTCACTCAGTGGGCATGTGCTCGGCCTGCTGTTCGAAAAGCCATCCTTGCGAACGCGAGTCAGTTTTGAGGCGGCGGTAACGCATTTGGGCGGCAACAGCATGTTTCTCGGGTCGGACGTCGGTTGGGGGAGTCGAGAGCCTGTGCCCGACTTTGCACGTGTGATCAGCCAGTATGTTGATGTGGTCGTTTGTCGAGCTAAGATACATCAACGTGTAGAAGAGCTCGCTGCGAACGCGACCTGTTCGGTGATCAACGGGCTGACGGATGTCGCGCATCCTTGTCAGGCCCTGACCGATCTTTTCACCCTGCAGGAAATTGCGGGTAGCTTGGATTCGGCGCGGCTGGCTTATGTTGGAGACGCGAATAATGTCGCTTGCAGTTTGGCCGTGGCTTGTGCCAAACTGGGAGTTCCCTTCGCGATTGCTCATCCCAATGGTTACGGTTTTGCCAAGCCATTTCTTGATCGCGTATTCGAAGCGGCGCCAGGATTTGAGTTGCTGCAAACCGGGGACCCCATGGAAGCGGTAGCCGATGCGACTGCAGTTTATACAGACGTGTGGGCGAGTATGGGCCAGGAGGATGAACGGGCGCGCCGTAGTGAGGCGTTCGCTGACTATCAGGTCAACGAACGAGTTATGGCATCTGCGCAATCGGAGGCGCGTTTTCTACATTGCCTGCCCGCACGGCGTGGTGAAGAAGTGGCGTCGGAAGTGATCGATGGACCACAGAGTGCAGTAATCCAACAGGCTGAAAACCGAATGCATGTGCAGAAGGGGTTGCTCCAGTGGCTGCTGGGGTAACCCGCATGTAGATGCTGTCTTCGTCATAGAACCAGGGATTTGTTATGCCTCGCCGCAGTGATCAGCTACGTCCAATCAAGATTCGCCGCAAGTTTACACGCTCGGCCCCCGGTAGTGTGCTGTTCCAAGCGGGTGGGACGACAGTACTTTGTACAGCCAGTGTTGAGAGTCGAGTGCCCGAGTGGCTAGAGGGACGCGGCAAAGGCTGGATTACCGCTGAATACAACATGCTTCCAGGCAGCACGAGTCCAAGAAAACGGCGAGACCGTGGCACTAAGATTGATGGCCGAACTACCGAGATCCAAAGGTTGATTGGCCGAAGTTTGCGTGCGGTTGCTGATTTGGCAGCACTCGGTGAACGGCAGATCACCGTTGATTGCGATGTTCTTCAAGCAGATGGGGGCACTCGGACGGCAAGTATCAGTGGCGCGCTGGTTGCGCTCGTTGACGCGATTCGATCGATTCGTCGTGAGCTGCCCGATTCAACACGTTATCCGCTTCGCGACAGTGTTGCCGCCGTAAGTGTTGGCATCGTCGGTGGGAAGCCGGTGTTGGACTTGGACTATGAGATGGACTATGCGGCGGCGGTGGACATGAATGTGGTGATGACTGGGAGTGGTCGCTTTATTGAGATTCAAGGCACGGGCGAAGAGGCGACTTTTGACGATACCGAACTTGCTGGGATGTTAAGATTGGCTCGCCGCGGCATCGGCGGTCTGTTAAAGAGCCAGCAACAAGCGCTGCGCAAAGACTGGCCTTTCTGATCGGTGAGGCTGTCGCTGTGGTCAGATTATCGCAGCGGGAATGAAGCCTGCATAGCAAATACCTGCGCAGAGGCTTAAGTTACCAGCCACTGTGCGACTTCTTTAGCCCAGTAAGTAATCAGGGTTGTTGCGCCTGCCCGTTTCATCGCGCCCAGCGACTCCATGACAACGGATTGTTCGTCGATCCATCCCTGGGCCGCCGCGGCCTTGACCATGCTGTATTCCCCCGACACGTTGTACGCTGCTAGTGGCGTACCTGGATATGTTTCGCTGATTTGCCGGACAATATCTAAATAAGCAAGCGCTGGTTTCACCATGATCAGGTCGGCACCTTCTTCCAGATCTAATTCGGCTTCACGCAACGCCTGAGCGGCGGAAACCATAGGGTCCATCTGGTAAGTTCTGCGATCTCCAAATTGGGGTGTGCTCTCCGCGGCGTCGCGAAATGGGCCATAGAAAGCGCTGGCATACTTGACCGCATAACTCATGATCGGAATGTGATAATGTCCCTGTTGATCAAGTGTTTCGCGGATAACGCCAACCATTCCATCCATCATGCCGCTTGGTGCAATCAGGTCAGCGCCGGCGCGAACGTGGCTGAGTGCTTGTTGACCGAGTAGCTTCAAAGTCGCGTCGTTGTCCACATCCATTTGGCCAGCGCCGCGATCATGCAGAACACCGCAATGGCCGTGGTCGGTGTATTCGCAGAAACAGACGTCGGTGATTACCAGCAGTTCTGGGGCGGCTTCTTTGGCTGCCCGAATGGCTTGTTGAATGATTCCGTCATCTTGGCACGAATCACTTCCCATAGAGTCTTTGTGTTCCGGGATCCCAAACAAGATGATGCCGCCCAATCCCAGGTTTGCTGCATCACGTGCTTCGTTCGCGAGCTGATCTACAGACAGTTGGAACTGCCCGGGCATCGCACCGATCGGTTGCCTAATCTGTTTTCCGGAGCGAACGAACAATGGAAGAATCAGGTTGCTCGGAGTTAGCTGAACACTGCGCACCAGCTGGCGGACCGCTGGGTGGTAACGTAAACGCCGCATCCGCACGCGTGGAAATGGAGTTGGTTTAGCCATCCGTATCGCTTGTATTCGAAAGAGGAGAAAAGGGCTTGCGACTCGTAATAAAAGGGCAGTCACCCCAGGATTTCTTTGATCGACTCAGTCAACGCTTCGACAAGGTGATTAATTTGTTCGGTGGAGATAACGACCGGTGGGGCTATGAGAAAAACATCACCCCGTAGCCGGCTGAAAAGGCCGCGGCGTTGCGCGGCAGCATGTAAACGCTGCCCTACTTGTTCAGCGGGGTCGAACTCTTCCCGCGTTGTTTTGTCTTGGACAACTTCCACTGCGCACATTAGTCCTTTGCCACGTACGTCTCCAACGTGAGGGTGATCGGAAAGGGCGGCTGTGAGCTTCTGCAGCAGGAACGCACCCTTGTCGGCAGCCTGCTGGGGGAAGTTCTCATTTTCAATGATATCAAGATTGCGTAGTGCTACAGCACAACCCACTGGATGTGCGCTGTAGGTGTATGCGTGCATCCAGACAGCCTGGCCGCTGTCAAGTGTTTCAGCGATCGTATCGTTGACACCAATTCCGCCGAACGGGAAGTAGCCAGACGTGATTGCTTTGGCGAATTGTATGATGTCTGGCTCGATGCCCCAGTGGTCCAGGGCGAACATCTTTCCAGTGCGGCCAAATCCCGTGATGACTTCGTCCGCGACCAGCAGCACATCATAGTGATCGCAGATTTCTCGAATTCGAGGAAAATAATCATCAGGTGGGATGAGGACACCACCGGCGCCCTGAATTGGTTCAGCGATAAACATCGCTACGGAGTCGGGGTCTTCCCGCAAGATCGCCTGTTCCAATTCGTTGGCGGCTGCTAATCCTTGAGGTGTGTTATCGCTGGACGTGTAGCGATACGAATCGGGAGAGGAGATGTGGGAGAAGCCAGCGACGCGAGGTTCAAACATGGGCCAATAGCCACTGATCCCTGTGGCGCTCATCGCCGCCAGTGTGACTCCGTGGTAGCCCCATTGGCGCGAAATCACTTTTGTCTTGTTTGGTTTCCCCTGTAGTTTCCAATAAAAGCGTGCGGTCTTTACGCTCGAATCCGTAGCTTCGCCTCCGCCGGAGGTGAAGAAAAAACGATTGATTGACGGGTACGTCATGCCGGCAAGGCGCTGGGCAAGCTCAATTGCTTGCCGATTCGAGCTTCCCGCGTAACCAGAGCAATAAGCGAGTTCACTCATTTGACGGGCTGCGGCATCGCTCAATTCGGTACGGCCGTGACCCGCCACGACGTTCCACAGTCCTGCCAGAACGTCGAGGTAGCGTTTCCCATCGACATCAATCAGTTCCGCACCTTCTCCTTTGACCCAAACGTGGCCGTTTTCGTGTTGTTGTCTGTTGTGCAGTGGGTGGATCAGGTGGTCTTGGTCGCATCGCAAGAGTTCCGATTTTTCCATTGCGCCATTCCCTGTTCATTGGGTAATTGATCGCCGGTGGCGCTCAAGTTGTACTGTGACAGTTGAATCTGTTGCAAGAAGGTCACAGCGACTCGTGAAAGATAGACAACCTCTCATCGCTATCCTCGCACTTTCCGCAGGCGCGGTCAGTCCGGGCACCACGCTATTTGCGGGATCGGTCAAGGAATCGTTGATCGGTGGCGAACTGGCCGGCAGTTTCCGACGATATTTTTCCTTGATTCAACAATTGTTTCAAAGATTCATCGAGCGTAATCATGCCATTCGAACGCCCTGTAACAATGCTATTGTCAATGGTCTCAATTTTTCCGAACCGAATCGCGCTACCAACTGGTGGTGTGTTGTAGAGGAGTTCAATAGCCAAGTGGCGAGATTCTCCTTCGTTCACATCCGGCAGCAGATGCTGATTGACCACGGCCCGTAAACTCATGGCGAGCTGCGCGCGGATTTCGGTTTGTCCACTTTGCGGGAACAGGTCGCATAGTCTCGAGATCGTACCCTTCGCGTCACGACTGTGGAGTGTTGTGAAGACTAGGTGGCCGGTTTCGGCCGCACTGAGCGCCATTTGAGCCGTTTCGCGATCGCGAATTTCGCCGACGAGAATCACGTCGGGGTCTTGACGCAACCCGTATTTCAGTCCATCCGCGAAGGTCGCTACATCAGTGCCAACCTGACGCTGCGTCACCAGGGAATCAGCGGTCTGCGGGAAGATGTACTCGATGGGTTCTTCGATCGTGATAATGCGATAGCCACCTGCCTGATTCAACAGATTAATGAGCATCGCCAGTGTCGTTGTCTTGCCGGCCCCGGTCACGCCGGCTACGACCACTAATCCGTTTTGAAAACCAGTCAGCCGGTTAGCGACTTCACGCGGAAAGCTTGTCCATTCAAAACTCGGGATTGCCTCTGGGATGATTCGTATGCAGCCGCCGATCACGTCACCGCTGAAAAAAAAATTGGCCCGAAACCTGTGTGGCCGTTCAGCGATTTCCAATTGAAATGCGAAGTCAATATTTTTGTTACATTCAAAATCGCGGTAGGTTTCGGGTGGACAGAGAGCTGGCAGCTCTGTCGACAGGTCGGTGGGCGTCAACGCCTGTTCGTCTAAGGCGAGAAGGCGGCCATGGAGTCGCAACATGGGAGGATGGTTCGCGACCAAATGCAGGTCGGATGCACCTTGCTGAACTGCATTTTGCAGCCACGCAATGACTCGGGATGAAGACTTCTCAGTCTCGGTCATTCTTTTTGATCAGTGCCGGGCCGGATAAAGAAGTAGATGCCGAAGATCCCTGTAATCACTCCGGTTGGCCAGAGCATCGTGCCGTCTGATCCGCCGGTGGCAGCGCCGTGGACGCAGATCGCCGCGGCCACTACCAGGATGGCGCCGGGAATGCGGTTGACTGGGGTGGTTGGTAGCATAGTTGATCTAATTGCTCACGCGTTCAACATATTCACCGGTGCGAGTGTCGACCTTAATCAAATTACCTTCCTTGATAAATCCCGGAACGGTGATTTCAGCCCCAGTTTCCACCAGCGCAGGTTTGGTAACATTCGTAGCGGTATCGCCTTTAGCGCCTGGTTCACATTGCGTTATGAGCAATTGCACGTGATTGGGAGGAGTCATTGTCAGTGGGTTGCCGTTGTACAGCATCATCGAGCATCCCATGCCTTCCTTAAGAAATTTCCAGGTGTCGGAAATCGTCGCTGAGGGAAGCTCATACTGTTCGTAGGTGGAATCGTCCATGAAAACGAAGGTGTCTGCTTGTCGGTACAAGAACTGCACGTCGATTTCTTCGACATCTGCGGATTCGAGTGAATCACCACCTTTGTACGTTCGGTCGATCACTGTTCCGCGTACGAGATTTCGTAGTTTACATTTGTAGAGAGCATTTCCTTTGCCTGGTTTGACAAAGTTCATTTCAATCATTAAGTACGGCTCGCCGTCCAACTGAACCTTAAGCCCTTTACGGAAATCGTTGGTTTTGTAAGTTGCCAAAGTTGAAGTTCCCGACGTGGTTCTTGGGAGACCGGGTGAAACACTTGTGTGAGTAATCGTAATGCAAATTGTAACCAGAAAAGTAGATTCTGTCCCGGCCAGTGTGACAGCGAATGAGGACTGGCAGCAGGCACTGAAGTCTGCGGTGCGTGATCCAGACGAGTTGATAGGTCGGTTGCGATTGCCAGCCCGCTATCTTGCCCCGGCGCGGCAGGCAGCACGCGAGTTTCCTGTGTTTGCGCCACTGGATTTTATTCGCCGGATGGAGCCTGGGAATCCCCATGACCCGTTGCTTCGCCAGGTTCTACCGCTCGGCTTGGAATCGAGGCTCGAAAAAATAGACCTGGAAGATCCTCTCGAGGAAGCGAGTGCCATTCAGGTACCGGGGCTGTTACAGAAGTATGCCGGCAGGGCTTTATTGATTGCTTCAGGAACGTGTGCGATTCACTGCCGCTACTGTTTCCGCAGACATTTTCCTTACCAGAAAACACCACGCTCGCTCGCTGCCTGGCAACCGGCACTTCAGATGTTGGCGGAGGATCCCTCATTGGAAGAGATTTTGCTTAGTGGTGGAGATCCGTTGACGCTGGTTGATTCCCAACTTGATGCACTCATGTCGCAGATTGACCGCATCGAACATGTCCGCCGCTTGCGCATTCACACGCGGTTGCCGATTGTCATTCCGGAACGAGTTACCAAGAATTTGGTCGCCAATCTCAAAGGCAAGCGGATGACTACGTTCGTAGTCGTTCACGCGAATCACTCGGCTGAGATTGATGACGGGGTTGGACTCGCACTGCGCCGCTTGTTAGACGAAGGCATCACTGTGCTGAATCAAGCAGTGTTGTTGAAAGGAGTCAATGATTCGTTGGATGCCTTGGTCGGGTTGAGCCGTCAATTGGTAAATGTTGGAGTATTGCCTTACTACCTACACCAGTTAGACCGTGTGGCTGGTGCGAGTCACTTCGAAGTCCCGGTGACTCAAGGACGTCAGTTGGTGAACGCGATGCGGGATCGGCTTCCCGGGTATGCGGTGCCGCGTTATGTAATCGAGAAGCCTGGTGGCAGCAGCAAGGAAGTGATCAGCTAAGACGTTGTGCGGTGTTCTGTCCACACAGACGAGTCGCGGTTGTCTCTGGACCTGTTGGCGTTTAGTTAACGCCCCTCGAATAGATTTCGGCCCTGTACCAGAGAACGCATTTTGGCATCGGCAACACTGCGTGGCAGCATCCAGAAGCCGCAGTCGGGGTGAACGTACCGGATGCGTTCGACACCCAGGATGTGGCTGGCCTGTTCGATGCGTTGTGCGACGATCTCGGGCGACTCGACTTCATTGTCTTTGATATCGATTACGCCGACGCCGATCCCGGTATCCTGTTTTACGTGTTGTAACAGGGTGAGTTCCTTATTGGGACGCCGGGCCATTTCCAGTACGAGGTGATCGCATTCCAGTAGGTTGAGGAAGTCGAGTAACTTTTCATATTCGCCTGTCTGAATGGTCTGCCCACCATAGTTGCCAAAACAAAGATGCACCGCCTTTTCGGTTGATACACCTTGCAATACGTGGTTGATACCCGCGGCAGCCAAAGGCCCGTCGTCGGGGTGACCAGTCACATTGGCTTCGTCGACTTGGATCACATTTGCATCCAGGCCAATAAGTTGCTTCTGTAGCACGTCGGCAAGCGCCATGACAAGTTGTTCCAAGTCCTGGTAATGCGCGTCTGCGAGCATCTTGGCCAGCATATAGGGGCTCGTAACGGTGAACTTTGTAGGCCGCTTTGTGAGGCTCCGGAACAGTTCGTAGTCACCTCGCAAATTCAGCATTCCGCCATCCAGATCATCGGTCACAATACCGGGTGGCATGGCTCGAAACTGGTTGCCGGCCGTGGCTCGCCAGGTATCCAGTTGCTGTGAGGTCAGGCGTTGTTGGACGCCGTGCATCGGCTTGACAAAAAAATCGATCATCCCATTCGTTTCGGCATGGTTGACGTCCCAACGATTTAGCTCACCGTCAGCGACGACATCGATACCAGCCAGTTCCTGGGTCTTGATGACAGCGAGCATCGCGTCTTGCAGACTTTCTCGCGTGCTGACGATGGGAAGCCAGTTGGGGACCGGGTAGCTGCCGACCACGGTGGTCTTGATCACGGATGTTCTCCAGGGTGTTGACGCTCGATTCCGGAAAGATCGGAGAGGTATCTAGGGACGGCCGCCGCATCATCGACCAACCTGGTCTAACGGCTACCCAGGCAATACAAGAACTGGTCATTACGCAATAGCAATTGCGAGTTGCTGATGATTGGTGAAGCATTTGACCGACTTGTGTCTTTGTCAAACGTGTTGTGGGCTACCAATTTGTAAGAAGGGTTGGCGGCGATGATGTAGGTACCACGTGTTTGTGACACGTAGAAGATCTTCTGGTCGGCGACAATAGGGGAAGCGTAAACCAGGTCGGGACGTGGTGTCAGGCGTTCTTCGTATTGGATGCTGCCCGTCGCGGCATCGAAGCAGAAGGCAATTCCACGACTGTCATTTGCACAGTAGAGATAGCCGTTGTGGTGAACCAGTGAGGACACGTTGGATCCTTTCTCAACACGCCACAGCAAGTGTGTTCCGGTGACATCGCCACGCCCCCCCGCCCGCACCGCCAACGTGGATTGTTGCCCACGTCCGCCGGTAACAAAAACAACGTCGTCAACCGCGATCGCACTGGGGCATGCGTAGGTTCGAATCCCCTCGCACTGCCAGAGGTTTTCTCCGGAAGCGGGGGCGAATCCTAACAAGCTGCCCTGTATGCTCACCACTAATTCGGTGGTGGCGTTTGCTGTTTTGACTAGCAGTGGTGTATTCCAAGAGGCACGAATGCCGCTTGCCTGCCAGACCTGTTTTCCGGTGTGCTTGTTGAGGGCGATCAGCGATTGCGATTCGACGCTGGCGTTGATAATCAGCAGATCCTGATAAAGTACCGGTGAATTTGAAGAACCCCAGCGGTGGCTTTGGGAGCCGACCGTGGTATGCCAGATTTGACGGCCTTGTAAATCCAGGCAAAAGACGCCGGAGCGACCGAAAAAGAGATACAGGTGTTTGCCGTCGGTGATGGGAGTACTGGAACTGTATCCATGTCGTGAGCTGTTGCCGCCTGAATAGGTCGATTCCGGAAGTTGCGGGGTAAACTCCTTTTTCCATTGAACGGTCCCGGTGCTTCTATCCAGACAAACGCACCACCGCCGCAAGTCCTTCATGTCGCCTTGGTTTGGTTCGAGGCCATAGCCGCTGTAGCAGGTAACAAAGACGCGGTTCCCTAGTGTGATGGGGCTCGAACCACCTAACCCCGGCAGCCGGGCACGCCAAATCACGTTGTCGTCAGAAGTCCAATGCGCGGGTAGCTGCTGGTCGTTGCTCGCGCCATTCCCATCGGGGCCTCGAAAACGGGGCCAGTCGGAAGCAGTTGCCAAGATTACCAACTGGGGAGCGAATAGATACAGAAGGGTGGAGAGACACGGAAGAACGGGAAATTTTCTCGTTTGCATCAGAATAATCCAGAGGATCCAGTTGGCCAGCTGTTGGTTACGTCGCTCCAGCTTACAGGATGTGTAGTTTGCCGCAATCTAGCGGTTTTGGGGAAACAGGGATTGCTATTCACAGACGCGACCGGGTCTCCTAAAAAGAGGCCGCGTCAGCAGGTGAGGTAATCTGCTATTGTACGTGACGAACTGATTTTCAAACGATAAGATGAAAAAAACGTTTGTGCTGCCATGACGGTATTGGCGTGGACTTGTCGCCGCTCTGGTGTGACGGTCGGTAGCAGTTGCCGTGAACTGGTTTGTTTGTTGGGAGATCGACAAATGTGGAATGCATGGAAAAATACGTTGTTGTGCGTTGCACTATTGACCGCCCCTGTACTGGCGCAACGCGGCTCTGATTCAACAGGATCGGATGCTGCTAAGGCTGCAGAAAAGAAGTTGCCCGCGGATAAAGATGACGCGGTTCTCACGGACCCGGCGGCGCAGATCGATCACCTCCGTAAAAGATTGGATGATCTACAACGCAAGTTTGCTGGGCGGTCCGGCCCATACGGCGGTGGGGCAACGGTTCGAGATCCCGCGGAGCTATACAAGAGCCAGTTTGGCCGGCAGATCGGCGAACAGGAGAAGAATCTCCAGCGATTGATCGAAAAACATGGTGAAAAGAGCAAGCAAGTTGAACAGGCCCGCCAACGCTTGGATCGGCTTAAGCGACAGTTGAAGTTTTTTGACAGTGAAGGCGCTTTCTCCACCGCCCCGGAGGATTTCCGAGATGGTCCGGGCAGTGGCTTTTCGGCGCGTGGTTTAACGCCTGCGCCCGGTGCAGACGGTGGCGAACGCGGTTTTTTTGATCGAGAGGCGTTGCGGGGTGGCATTGGGAAACCAGGTGCTCCTTTCGATTTTGGAGGGGGAGTGTCACCGGAAGAAATGACACGCCAATTCGAGAAGATCATGGAACAGATGATGCGGTTTCGTGGTGTTCGTGGGCCCCGTGATGAAGGTACGGAAGCTGGACGCAGGGAGGGTGGCGGTAGTGCGTCTGCGCGTCGGGTTTCCGGTCGAACGCGTTCAGTTGTGACCGGATTGGAGAGCGAAATTACGGCGCTTGCCGCTGAGGTTCGAGCTACAAAGGACCCGGCGGATCGTGAGCAAATGGTCCAGGAATTGCGAGACCTGATCGAAACCTCGAACCGTGTGCGCAGACGCCACCGAATTCGCGAAATTGCCAAACTGGAGAAAGAGCTGGCAGCATTGCGCGAGGCGGAGCGAAAGGAAGAGACCGTCGACGGCGCGTTACGAAGGTTACTTGGAGCGGCCAGCGAAGAACCATAGAAACCGTAGGAGTTTCTGTCTCAATTTACTCCATATGGTTCTCAAACATTCGTTGTGCGAGTACCACCTCAGTACCCGCCAGGCCGACCGAGATGAAAAGCGATGAATCATGACTAATACTTGAATCAGTCGCGTTTTCATCGAGCATCGCGGAAAGTGCGCCGATCCGATCGTAGTGAGGGGTGCCAAAGAGAACAAAGGCATCGCCAAATGCGCTCACTTGCTCCAACGAGTCTGTGACCAGACGTGGACTTTGCTCGTAGGTGTCCCTAGGCAGCTCATGGCCCGTCTTGAATTTGGGTCCGACATTATTCAGGTGGACTCCTTGCTTGAGCCACTCCGTCTTGATTATCGGTTGCGTGCTGGTGGTAGCGCAAATTACCACGTCGGCATCGCGCACGGCTTGTTCAGGTTCATTTGTCAGAGTCAGGTCGACCGGTACATGTTCGCTCATTTCTTCGCGAAACGCGTTGCGATTTGCGGCGTCGCGACTATAGACGCGAATTTCATGGAAATGGCGGACCGCACAGGCTGCGCGCAATTGGGTTCTCGCTTGTAAGCCCGTGCCAAGTAACGCCAGGATGTTTGCATTCGGGTTGGAGAGGCAGGAAATAGCAACACCTCCGATGGCACCTGTGCGGATTGCCCCTAGCAGCTTGCCGGTGACGATTCCTGTCAGTGATCCGTCACGACCGTTGAACACAGCTGTAACTTCCGAACGCGTTGGCGAGTGGAGGTGCGCTAGGTCGTAAACTCGAAACCCCATATAGGGATTGGCCGAGTTATGCGCCCCGATCGTGAACGCGAACTCACCCTTTGTTAGTTTCGAGTTGACACGCGCAGGTGCATCTAAAGTGCCTTCAGAGTGCGATTGCAATGCAGTTTGCATCCAAGCGACGGCCGCCCGGTAATCAAGCTGACCGACGTGTTCGTCGGTTAATACTGGGATTGCCATCGCTGTTGCGCCGTCCGGTGTGGATTCATGAAATTTCCAACTCAATCCGGGTTCGCCAATCAGGTCGGTGTTGACTCGGACAAGCGTTTTCGGAGATTCGGGATGATTGCAGCGGGAACAAATTTGGCGAGCATCTGGTTGTCTGAAAGTGGGGCAATTTGTTTGATCAAGGAACTGGAGACGTGCGCCAGTTCTTCGTCTGCCATCAGAAAGATGGTCTCGATTTCCGGTGCAAGATGATGGTTGGCCATCATCATGGTGAATTCGGCAGAGATGTCGGTAAGGGGACGGACACCTCTCACCATAACGCGTGCGTGGCACCGATGAACGAATTCGACTGCGAGACCGGCAAACGT
Source organism: Planctomycetaceae bacterium (assembly GCA_002709225.1). Taxonomy (GTDB): domain Bacteria; phylum Planctomycetota; class Planctomycetia; order Pirellulales; family Pirellulaceae; genus UBA9264. The sequence continues at coordinate 18,934 of PAQH01000051.1, read as the reverse complement.
CTCGATCCGGACATTGCTCAGGTTCGCGGTAACCTGTTCAAGAAACGCGACGCGTTCCTCTAAGGAGAATAGCGAACGTTTTTCTGAATTCACGCCGATTCCGATGATCAACTCGTCGAACAGGCTGCTGCTGCGTTCGATGATGTTGACATGTCCCAGGGTGACGGGGTCAAAAGACCCGGTGTAGACGGCGGTCTTTGAGGTCGATGCGGTCATGTCATTTCGGAGACTGGTCTGAATACGGTCTGCACGGCATCCTCACGGCGAGCCGTGCATCGCTGGGCCGAAGCACATCGCTCGCCAGGCTGAATGACCCTGGGCCACCAGAGCAACCAAAGGCTCGTTTGAAAGCTTTCAGATCCTGCCAAAACTTTCCATATTTGATTTGCATGAGGCGTGTGTTATTGGTGCAGTATCTCAGACAGGCGGCACTTTGTACACAATTTCACGTGTGTAGTGGGTTACCAGCCGGAGAATGCCAGGCACACTGGCGCACTGTGACTAACTCTCAATTCGCAAGGCCTGGATTAATCGTTCGATGTCCTGAGAGTTGTTGTAGGCATGTGGGCTGATCCGTAGACGTCCCGCACGACAGCTAATGGCGACGCCGGCTGACAGGCAACGCTTGCGGACAACGTGAGGTTCTTGCCCGGGCAGTTCAAACGCGACGATACCAGAGGCATGTTCTTGGTCGCGTACACTGACCACCGTCGCGTCCATTTCATGTAACCGCTGGCAGGCTTCGTCGGTGATGGCTAGGAGGCGGTCGGCGACAGCTGAGCGATGTTTTGCCAATCCAAAAGAGGTGAGTAGTTTGATACTGGCGCCTAATGCGGTAATGCCAGCCATATTCCAGGAACCACCTTCGTAACGAGCCGCGGATTCTCGCATATCTAAGGAGATATGCGAGAAATTGTGGGCGTGCGAGACGCTGTTCCAGCCGACATTACGTGGCTTCAAGAGTTGTAGAAGCTCTTTTCGAAGATAGAAAATACCAGCGCCCTCCGGTCCCAGTAACCACTTGTGGCCATCGGCAGCCAGCATGTCAATGTTGGATGCAACCACATCGAGAGGAAAAACTCCTAGTCCCTGGATGGCATCGACAAACAGAAGTGCACCCTGATCTCTCGCTAGTCGCGCGATTTGTTCGAGGTTGTGACGCCAACCTGTAGAGTATCCCACCCAACTGATGGATAGAATTCGAGTCCTTTTGTCGCACGCCTCTGCGATACGATTCAAATCGACCTGGCCGTTTGGTTTGACCGGGACGGTTCTTGTTTCGACACCTCGGTCCGAGAGGTTCATCCAGGGGTAGAGATTGGAGGGAAATTCATTGGCTAAGGTGACGAGATTATCACCGTTTTGCCAGGGATAACCTTCGGCCACGTAATTGATGCCGGCGGTGGTATTGGGAATGAACGCGATTTCGTCGGTGTGGGCACCGATGAGGTCTGCGGCATACTGACGCACATCCTCGGTGCGGGCGGCCCACTGGGGCCACACGTTTCCGCCCTGCTCGACAGCCTCGGCGGCCCACTTCTCAACGGCAGCCTGTGCAGGTTGGCAGAGTGGTGAAACTGCCGCGTGGTCAAAATACGCCCATTTGCGGCTGACTGGCATGAATTCGCGAAAGTGATTCCAGTCGAATTCAGTCATGGCGGGTCGCATTGGGTCAGGTACCAGTGGGCACAGGTTATCAGGGCAATGCGTGCCGTCGAGGGTCCGCAGATCAGTTGCCCGGTTCCAGCTGGCGGTTTATGGAGTGATCCAACTTACGTTGACACGCGATTATTCCGTATAACAGCGTTACAAATCTGCTGGAGTGTTCGTCATCTACCAGATTTGCGCCAGAGCCTAGTGATCCCTCAATAGGGGGGCATTGGCGGTAAAACGTGGGTGACATGTGGCGACGGGTAATTATACTAAGCGATTGAGATAAGGTGGGATTGGCGTGGTGGAATTCCACCACAGTATCCGGGGATCGTCTGTATGTCGTTAAATGTCCCGAAAGTATTGTGCATGGCCGGTATCGCGGTTGCGGTTCTGGTCTTTCTCCTGTTTTTCCTGGATCTTGTGATCGGGTTCATCAGTCCTGGGCTCGCGCCGTTTAAGCAGGCCTCTCTTTTTCTCGACATTGCGTTCGTTCTGAGTGCCGTTGGCTTGGGCACTTTAAGTTGGTTTACACTCAAGGAACAGGATTGACGAGTCGCTGTCGTGCGCCGCACTGCAGCCTGATATTCTCATGGCGAGGCCGTCTCCTGACTTTGAGCTGGGTTGGCTACTCTTACATTGGTCCAAGAGTCGCGGAAGTCTCCAGCCACAGAGACTTGTTGGACCCGAATTCCATCCGTTATGATGCGGCTATGCAACGCACTGGGTCCGCTTTGCTGTCTGGTTGCGCCATCAGGACGGCTTACGTTTTGCCTGAATGATCTAGCGATCTCGGTTGGAGTATATCGGTCATCCATTCGTGGAAAGTGGTACAGGTCATGGATATTTTTTTGGTTATTTTGGCCATAGTCGCTGGGCTCTGTTTTCTGCCGCTGGTCTGGTTTGTCTTGCGTTACGGCAGACTTTGGCTGATGGCTTACTCGTCGAAAGCGCAGGTAGGTTTTATTGACTTTATTAAGATGCATTTTCTTCGAGTTAATACGTCGCAAATCGTGGATGCCATGATTCAAGCCAAGCAAGCCAGTTTTACTTGTGCCGGTGTGAGAGGAATTACGATCGATCGGCTAACAGCCCACGCATTGTCCAACGGGAATGTCCCCAGGGTGATTGACGCTATTATCTCAGCCCAGAAAGCGCAGATTGACTTGGATTTTGATCGCGCCGCGGCGATTGACTTGGCCGGTCGAGATGTCCTCGATGCGGTGAAAACGAGTGTCGACCCAAAAGTCATCAACTGTCCGGATCCGACTCGAAGTGGGAAAGCCACGTTGAGTGCAATCTCAAAAGATGGCATCGAGTTGCGCGTCCGGGCGCGCGTGACGGTACGGACCAATCTGGAACAGTTGATTGGAGGGGCAACCGAGGACACGGTAATTGCGCGGGTCGGTGAAAGCATTATCTCTTCGATCGGTTCAGCGGCAACACATAAGGAGGTTCTGGAGAATCCAGATATGATTACCAGAAATGTGCTGAGTCGCGGCCTTGACGCGCAGACCGCGTTTGCCATCGTTTCCATCGATATTGCTGATGTTGATGTTGGTGAAAACATCGGCGCTCGTTTGATGGCCGACCAGGCCGAGGCAGACACGCGCGTGGCCCGAGCCGCTGCCGAGAAAAAACGGGCTGAGGCGATTGCCCAGGAGCAGTTAATGAAGGCCCAGGTCGCCGAAAATCGTGCGCTGGTGGTGCTGGCAGAAGCTGAAGTCCCACATGCGCTTGCTGAGACGTTTCGTTCAGGTAACATCATCGATGGCCGAAGAGATTCCGGTCTGTAGGGCCAGCTTCTCTCGGGATTCCTCAGGTCTGACATGCTTGGTTGGTCGCGACGCGCTGGTTGTTACATGTTTTGTGAGTCGGTTTTCTGGGTGTGCATATGAACACGGTGCTTATGGTGGCTGTACTTTTGGGTGCTGATCCCACTCCCCAACAGAAAGAACTGTTGGAAATTTTTCGTAAAGAGTTTATTGCCATTACGCCCGGAACCGGAAAATTCCCGGCTTCGTTCCAGATGGGACAGGCGGGCGAAGGCGCAAGTTCACAACCGCTGCATCAAGTTACCTTCAACTATCATTTTCATGTTGCCCGGTACGAAGTGCCGCAGAATCTCTGGGAAGCGGTGATGGGCAGCAACCCCAGCCGGTGGAAAGGCCCACGTAACTCGGTTGAGCTGCTCACCTTTGATGACGCGATGACGTTTTGCGCGAAAGCAACCACGGCGATGCGGAAAGCAAAGTTGATTGGGGAGAAGCAGGTCATCCGCTTGCCCTCCGAGGCCGAATGGGAGTACGTAGCGCGGGCGGGTACCAAGACGGTGTATTCATTTGGTGATGATGTCAAGAAGCTCGATGATTTTGGCTGGCACACAGGAAACGCGGCGGGCAATGATCCACCGGTGGGCGCCAAGAAACCGAACCGGTGGGGCTTGTATGATGTGCATGGCTATCTTTGGGAATGGTGCCTGGACCACGGACACGAAACTTACGAAGGCGCGCCTCAGGATGGCAGTGCCTGGACCCAGGCGGGTGATTCCCAGAAACGAATCATGCGAGGCGGCAGCTGGAAGGATAAGCCTGCGCAGCTCGCCAGCGCGAACCGGGATGGTGCCTTGCGGACTTCGCAGGGGGTCATTCGTTTTCGCGGCGGGATCCGCAAGGACCTGCGGGACGATGCGGTCGGTTTGCGGTGCATCCTGGCTGAAATCAAGTAGGCCGCCCGGAGTCGATGGAGATTGGCCACGCTGCGGTTAGCTTCTCCAGCCAAATCAAGGATCCGCAGTCGTCAGGCGTTGCAACGACAGGTTGCGCAGTGCGGTCTTGGTGTACCAGTTGGCGATGCCAAGTGGCCGTACAGGCTCCTGCTCCCACCAGATTGACAGCTTTCTGTCGTTGGTTTCCAGATCGACAATCTGATCCTTGTCGACCCAGGCTTGAATTTTGTCGGAGGTGACCCGCAATCGGATGTGATACCAGCGACCGTTTTCGAATTCGGAAAAAGCTGTAGTTTCGTTTTCGACGGCGGAATTTCCGTTGACATTTGAAAGCCCGGTTACACCTCCGCCCCAGCCTCCCAGGATTAGCGTGCAGTAGTCTGGCCCGACAGGAAAAGTCAAGCCACAGAAGAAATCGTCTCCGGCGACCCGCTGAGCATCGAGTTGCAGTTCATAATCGATGCGAGGCAACTCTCCCATCCAGGCGATTCCTGTTGCGGGTTGGCCGGCATCCAGTACGAGCGTGCCTTGCGCAACCGAGACTTTTCCATGATTCAAGAAATCAAACGGTGTAACGATGCGCCAGCCTTTGAGTGACTTGCCATCGAATAGGTTTGTATGGCCGTCATCCTTTTTCAGCGTCATCCAGTAACTGAGTGCATTTCCCGGCCGTGAGCCGGGAAGAGAACGTGTTGTCAGTGACCCACTCAACTGGGCGCCGCGTAGTTTCGCTCTCAGGTGCACATGATAGGGGCGGCGGTTCGAGTCGTCGGTGCCAACGTTGCTGGCGAATACGCCACGCAATTCACCAGCGTCAAAACGAACCTGATTTAGCAGCATGGTGAGTTGCTTGTCGACCTTGATGTGGATATCACCGGAGGGTTTGATCCACAGGTTCACGGCGCGTTTGCCGGCATAGGTGTGAAGGTAGCCTTTCCATTTTCCCAGCAATTCGGGATTGGGTTGAAAAGGTGGTTGCGCTACTACAGGCGGTGTTGCGAGGGATTCGACGCGGTGCAGACGCAGGCGTTCCCGATAGACGGGCATCAATTCCGCGAGGAGGTCTTCACTAATGCGGAGTGGTAGTGATGTGCTGAAATTACATAAGGCAGCGACAGCAATGTTCTTGTCGGGCACAAGTACCAGACGCGTTCTCACGCCACCCATTCCACCAGTGTGACTGACGGTTCTTACGCCAAATTCGTCCGTGTCGTTGAACCAGCCGACGCCGTATCCGAGTTGGTCATTAATGTTCGCCGTCGGTTCTTGCATGCGGTCGATGGTGATGTCGCGCAAGATCGCTTTTTGTTGATCGGTGCGTTGCTTGAGGTGAAATAGACCAAAGCGAATCAGGTCATGGACACTGCTGTAGACCGCGGATGCGCCGGGGTGGTCGAAATCATAGAATGGCAGCGGTTGCTGTTGCTCACCGTAGCGAACTGCTTGGAAACTTTTCAGTTCTCGCGGCAGGTTGACGGCGGAGTGGTTCATCCCCAGCGGAACAAAAACAGCGTTACGCATGAAATCCGCGTAAGACTGTTTCGCGGTTCGTTGAATGACGTAGTCAATGATTCCATAGCCGAAATTCGCGTATTGGTAACGTTCCCCCGGAGCCGCGTGCAGGTGTCCATAACGCCGTATTGACTCTCGCATGTCCGGCTTGTGATAGGGCTCATCTTCATAAAAGAACTGATAATGCAACGGTAATCCCGACGTGTGGTTGGCGAGTTTTCGGAGTGTGGCGTCGGAAGCCTTCCCGACGTGCGCGACGATGGCTGAGTCTTCCAGGTAGTCATTTGTTGGTTGGTCCAGGTCGAGCAAGCCTTTCTCGACAAGCGTCATCAAGCCAGTTGCAGTGATTGGCTTGGAGATCGATGCCAAGGAGTACATGGTGTGAATCGTGGCTGGCACCTGATTTTCACGATCGGCCCAGCCAAACGCTTCCTCCCAAATAACTTTGCCATCAACAGCCACAGCAACCGCGAGTGATGGTGTGTGCGTGTCGCGCAACGCCTGTTTGATCTGATTGCGAATCTCCTGGAAACGGTCGTCCGCACTGTACGCTGTGGTGGTCGCAAGCAAGGCTAGTGTCAGAACGGAACGCCAACACATATTCATTGTGGAATCTCCAGTCCGTCGCAAACGGTCGGTGCCCGGTGCTGGGCATGTTACCTCGACTTCTAGTTTCTGGTTTACCCATTATCGGTAACCCATTACGCCAAAACGAGAATGCGGGTTGGCGCACGTGGTGGGTTGAGTCCCCTAACCAGGCGGTTGCGGAGACGCGTCCCCAGGGAACAAGCTCTCTTTTTCCAACGCGTCTCCATTCTACTCACAGGCCGGATTCCCGGTGAAGTCGCCACAGCGGCAGCGATGCCATTTTGACAGTTTGCGAGCACAGATCACACTTGGTGACGTAGCTCATTGAGTCGAGGGGTGTCCGGTTCACGCCGTCTGTTATCAGCTGACACATGCCAACGGCGAAAGAGGATGGCAATGAGTTGCAGCCCAGAATCGGGCCAGCAGAGTTCGTGCCGGGCAATTGACGCTACTATTTAACAGGCCACTGTACGTCTTGAGCAACTCCTGTCAGATAATCTCGCCATCCCACTGGTGTGTGATTAGATTCTCCGTCATGTTGTGTCTTTGAAATTGGGGGTCTGCCCTGACATGGGTGAACCGGGTTGTGAAAAAATAGTGTCACGGTAGTCTTGTTAGGCTTCAGCGGTGTGTCCTCGACGTGTTGTTACCGATCTGAGTTTGCATGAATATTCTCTCATTGATTCGTGATCGTTTTCGTCCGGCCTTGTCACATCTTACCGAGGCGGTTGATCCTCTTTTGGAGATGATTCGCCCGGCGCAGGATGCTAGTTTTGGGGATTACCAGGCCAATTGTGCGATGCCGTTGGGCAAGCAGCTCGGCTTGCCTCCACGCGAGGTCGCCCAGCGGCTTGTCGACGAGTTGGACGTGGAAGAGTTTTGTGAACAACCGGAAATTGCGGGCCCCGGTTTTATTAACCTGCGTCTGAAGATCGACTGGCTCGATGCCCAGTTGGGTGCGGCGCTAAGTGATGCACGGCTTGGTGTGGATGAGACGAGCTCGCCAACCGTTGTCGTAATTGACTATTCCTCTCCCAATGTCGCCAAGCCAATGCACGTGGGACACATTCGCTCGACGGTGATTGGCGACTGCCTGGCGCGCGTGTTACGGCATTTAGGCCACCAGGTGATCGGTGACAATCACCTGGGGGACTGGGGCACGCAATTTGGCATGATCATTTACGGCTACAAACATTTCGTGAATATGTCAGCCTATCGAGAGAACCCGGTTATGGAGCTGAGTCGGCTCTACCAATACGTTAATCGACTCGTTGAATTCCATGCGGGAAAAATCAAATTGCCGCTGCAGGAGGAAAAGATCACTCAATTGGAAGGCCAGGTTAACGAGCAAATGTCCGTGTGTCGTGACACGGATGGAAAGCAAAAAAAGAAGCAAGAGAAGTTGTTGAGGAAACAGCAGTCCCAATTGGCGCAATTACGAAAGGAACGCGATGGGCTGGCCGCGAAGTTGTCTCAAGTGACATCAGATCCAGACCTGTTGAGAGTCGTCGAAGAACATCAGGGAGTTGGTGTAGCGGTCTTGCAGGAAACGGTGCGTTTGCACGCCGGAGATGAAACAAATCTTGCATTGTGGAATGAGTTCTTGCCAAAGTGCCGGGAGGAGATCCAGCGGGTGTACGACCGCTTGGACATCCATTTTGATGTGGAGTATGGGGAGAGTTTTTATCACGACCAGCTGGCGGAGGTCGTCGACCAATTCCTGGATGCGGGCTTGGCGCGTGAGAGTGAGGGTGCCATCTGTGTCTTCCTGGAGGATTGGGAGGCACCCATGATCATTCGCAAAAAAGATGGCGCGTTTCTTTACGCAACCACCGATCTCGCGACAATTCGCTACCGGATGGAGACTTGGCAACCAGACTTGATGTTGTATGTGGTTGACCATCGTCAGAGTGAGCACTTCTCCAAGTTGTTCACGACGGCACGAAGCTGGTTCAAGAGTGAAGTCGAATATCGTCACGTCGGATTTGGTACCGTACTGGGACGTGATGGACGTCCTTATCGTACGCGTTCTGGGGATACAGTTGGTTTGGAGAGTTTGCTCGACGAAGCGGTCGCGAAAGCGCACGCGGTGGTTGTGGAGAACGATCAACGCAAGCCAGAACCCGAGATGAGTGATGAGGAACGAATGCAAGTGGCTCGCGTAGTCGGGCATGGCGCGATCAAATACGCTGATTTGTCACACAATCGTACGAGCGACTATGAATTCGATACTGACAAGATGCTTGCGTTGGAAGGGAATACCGCAACCTATTTGCAGTACTCGTATGCCCGTGTCCAGAGCATATTCAGACGCGCCGGAGCAGAAGCGCGCCGACACGCGCAGCAGGTGACGACGTTTGACCTCGGGCACCCTGCGGAGCGTGCGTTGGCCCTCCAATTGTTGCGTTTCTCAGAATCGCTCGAAGAAGTATTGATCGATTTCCGTCCAAACCAACTGACCGATTATCTATTCAAGTTAGCACAGATGTACTCGGTGTTTTTTGAACATTGCCCAGTCCTGAAAGCCGAAACCGATGGGTTGCGGCATAGCCGATTGGCGCTTTCGGATCTCACATCCAGAGCGATGAAGCAAGGCCTGGCATTGTTGGGAATCGAAGTCGTCGAGCGGATGTAACTGCGGCAGTTACCTGTCTGTCTGGCTGTGGGCTAATCCAAATCTCGCTTGCGAATGTGGTTTGCGTTAGTACGCGCGAACGAGCCTGATTGCCGCAAGGGTCGCTTTGCGCCGCCAGGTTAGTCCGAGTCGTTTCGCTCGAAGCGAGCGATGACCGCACAGCCACACGAGTCGCTCCAGACGTTGACACAAGTGCGGCACATATCGAGGATACGATCGACTGCGATAATTAAGCCTTGCGATTCTGTCGGCAGACCAACTGCTTGCAGGATGATGACCATCATCACCAGCCCCGCGTGGGGGATGCCAGCAGCTCCGATGCTGGCGAGCAAAGCTGTGAAGACGACACTGATCTGTTGCATCATGCCAAGCTCTACACCGGGAGTCAGGTTGGCAATGAAGAAAACTGCGACAACTTCATATAAGGCGGTCCCGTCCATGTTGACTGTAGCTCCCAACGGCAACACAAAGGAACTAACACGGTTACTGACACCAGCCCGTTGTTCAACACTCGTCAATGTAAGTGGCAGCGTGGCGTTGCTCGAGGCCGAACTGAAGGCGGTAAACAGCGCGGGACTCATCGCTTTGGCAAATTCTAGGGGATTGCGTTTCGCCACAAACTTGAGAATGAGAGGGAGAATGACGAAGGCATGAAATGCCAGTGCGCAGGCAACTGTCAGCATATACCATCCCAACCTGCCGAAGACTTCAATGCCTTGGGTTGCCGCTGCAAACAGCATCAGGCAGAAAACGCCCAGTGGGGCTAGCCTGACAATAGCCATGGTCATGCGCATCATCACAGCGAATCCCGCAGTGGCCAGGCCTCGTACGGTTTCCGCCGTTTGGCCGCCGACCAAAACCGTAAAGATCGAGAATGCCAGGCTGAAAGCGATGATGCCCAGGAACTGCCCATCGGCTGTTGCTTGAATAGGATTGACAGGAATCAGATTTTCAAGTTGCTCGAACAAGACAGTGGACAGCTGTTTCCCCTGTTCTTGGACCTGTTCCAATTGGTCGGGTACTTGTCTTTCCGCGTCTTTCCCTGGACCGATCAGGTTGACCATAAACAACCCGGTGAGAATCGCTAGCAGGCTGGTGGAGACGTAGTACAGCAGCGTGCGGCCAAACATTTTCCCAAGGCGGTCTGCTTGTCCGAGTCCCAAGACACCGGATGCTAATGAAAATAGTATCAGTGGAACCGACACCATTTTGAGTAGCCGCAGGAACAGGTCCCCGAGTCTTTTTCCCAGGTCCCCGACGGTGCGAGCTGGTGAGCGCCCGTGGCGTTGGAAGAGAAGGTAAGCTTCAGGATCGATGTTCTTGAGCTCTTTCAAGCTGGGGGCGATTACCTCGCTGACGGGTTCGCTCGCCGCGAGTGCAGGCGCATTCGGATCTTGTAAGAAAACATCGACAAGTTGTTTGCCTTGGGGCCGTTCTGTCGCAGCTTCTCCCAACACGCCTACAAAAATGCGCCGAGTACCCCGCGCCCCAGGTTGCGAAATCTGCATGTGGATTTCGTGTGGAGTGTCGGATACCCAGATGGTGCCACCATGGATTCGAACGGCCTTCGTCATACCGTATGGCTGGACGTCAGCTTGTTCGATGACCACCGGATTGTCGGTTTCCTTTTCACCGCCATAGATATTCAATATCAGCCCGATTGAAGCACCGAGAGACATGGCAATCAGAATTTGCCAATGTAACGGAATGCGCGTCATGGATTGCTCTTTGGGAGAGGTGAAAACAAGTGGATCGTGATGTGCATCGAAATAACGTCAACCTGTGACCAAATGCCGGTAATTATATCGCGGACGGCTGACGCAAGCAGGTTCGGTGTGATTGGGAAAACGCCATTCAGGTTGGTGACTCGTTGGCATTTGAGTGATAGGGCAATCCAAAATAGGCGTGCAGAAAGGCCTTGCGATCACCTTCATGTTGTACATATTCCACCAGGGCGTACAGTTTTTTCTGGTCTCGGAGTAACTTTTCTTCGAGGTATTCCGCATCCTGTAAGTTGCTTGGGAGCGGGCCAGTCACACGCACATCAAGAGGAGAGAGACTGCCCTCAATGGCGCCATAACGTTCGAGCATTGACAGGGCGGTGTCCAGCCGATGGTCGTGTTTTTGGCGGTGATGTATTTTTTCCCTGAGCCAGTCCATTCCGAAAGCGTCGATTTTTTCACGGTCGTGAACCAACACGTGGAATAAGCGGTCATAGAAATCAGCGTCCGGATTGCTCCAATGAATAAACTCCATTTGTGTTGCTAGATCGCGCTGGTCATACAATAAGACGCACTCTGAAGGTTGGCCATCGCGCCCCGCCCTGCCGATTTCCTGGTAATAGGATTCGAGTGATCCAGGCAAATCGACATGAAGTACAAAGCGAATGTCTTCCTTATCGATTCCCATGCCAAAGGCGTTCGTGGCCAAAACGAGTGTATCGGGTTCGTTCATGAACCGTTCTTGCAATTTCTTGCGTTGTTCCCGCGGCAGTTCTCCGTGATAGATCAAGTGCGGAATTTTTTGTTGCAACAGCGTATCACTGAACCTTTCTAGAGTCTTGATCAACGTAAAGTAGGCGATCCCTCGTTGTTGCTGCCGGCGTCGCAAGCCAATTAGGTGGTCGAGTTTTTCGTCGTCACTCCAGACGGTGTGAACAGAAAGGCGCAAGTTGGGTCGGTCAATGCCTTCGTGAAAAAGCGCGATTTGTTCGCGGTCAAGTCCGAGCTGCCGGATGATGTCGGTTTGTACATCTGGTGTCGCGGTTGCCGTAAGTGCGATGGTGGTGGGGTTGTTAAGACGTTTCCGGATTTGATCGACTCGCGTGTAATCCGGCCTGAAGTCGTGCCCCCACTCACTGATGCAATGCGCTTCATCGACGGCAAGTAGGAGAATCTCACGTCGTTGCAGGACACTCAGGAACTCCGATTTGCGAAACCTTTCCGGAGTTACATACAGCAGGTCGTACTTGCCGTTTCCGATATCGCTATACCGTTGTTCACGTTCTCGAGCCCGTAAGGATGAGTTGATGTATGTGGCGGCAATGTGTCGCGCTCGCAGACTGTCCACCTGATCTTTCATCAATGCGATCAAAGGAGAGAGTACGACACTTAGGGGCGCGGGGTTGTTCGTGGCAGTCCCGGCGGAGGCGGTGACTTTCCGTTTGTGTTCGGCGGCCAGACACAATGCGGGTATCTGATAACAGAGCGATTTGCCCATGCCAGTGGGCATAATAACTAACGCATGCTGGCAATTGAGTAGGTGTGCGACAATCTGTTGCTGAGGGCTACGGAAAGTACTGTGGCCAAACACATCTTGTAGGATGTGCTGAGGTGTGGTCGCGCAATCGTCGTACATAGTCTGCCAGAAGAATCGCAGTTGGCGGGATGCTGGCGGAACAATTTCGTTCCGGAGGTCGCTCGAACTCTCTGATCAAAAGGTGGGCGCGTCACGCGACCTGTATGGCCCGACCAGTTTCCGCAGATTCGTAAATCCCGAATACGGTTTTGAGGGCGCGTAAACTGTCAACATTGCTAATCGGCGGTGTTGTGTTTTCGGCACATGCTTTAATCGCAGCAGCGACAAAAGGAGTGTAGCCACTCTCACGTTGTACTGGCTTCCAGACCTCAACTTGCCCGGCGTTATCGCCAGAGTTTAAGACCCATTGCAGTCGCGGTTCGGCAACGGTCTGAATACGCAACCACCCTTGGGCCCCCCAGATTTTGATGTGCGTATGATAGCCTTTGTCGAGAAAGTAGCCCGATGTTAATGTTCCGAGGGTTCCGTTGCTGAACTGCAAGGTGGCGGCGGCTGAGTCTTCAATATCAATCGGTTGTCCGCCGACATTGGCTGTAAAGCCGCAGACGCTGGTAATCGGCGCATCGGTGAGAAACATTGCCAGGTCGATCCAGTGAATCCCTAGCCAGATAAGATGGCCACCTCCCGAGCGACTTCGCTGTGCGAACCATTGACGATGATAGGCCGGTCGTGTCAAACGTGTCTGGTCTGCTATCAGGTGCATTTCCAGGCCATAGATTTTGCCAAGCTGGCCGGAGTGAATGAGTTGACGCGCCGCCAGAATTTCCGAGTTCGAGCGGTTTGCCAGCGCAAGCATAAGATGCCGGTGCTTGGAGTCGGCGTGTCTCGTCAGCTTTTCGAAGTCCCGAGCCCTGAGGCACGCGGGCTTTTCAGCAAACACGTGGCAGTTCGCATCTAGAGCACGTTGAATCACGGGCGGCGTCAGGCCCGCTTCCAGCGTGATCAGCGCCAATTCAGGTGACTCGGTGGCGAGTAATTCCTGATGGTTGCGATATACACCGGCTAACTTCTCTCCAAGTGTGCGGCGGGCGGCGTCTTCCCACTTGCCATCCGAATCTCCCAGAATTACTTTGCTGCAGTCTTGTGCAGCTGCCAGAGCTTGCAAGTAAGCGCTGACATGTGCCCCATCTGCATTCGTGAGTAGTCCAACCTTGATTGGTTTCGGCATCTTGTTCCCTATACAACCAGCTCGATACACATCCTCATTCACAGCAGCTTCGACCAAGCATCAGGCGAGTACGTTGTGGTCGGCAGGCTGGCGTGGGTTTACTTGGTTGTCATGGCGCGTTCTTATCGGCTGCGGTTTGCAGGCCTAAGGACTGATGTTGTCGATTGACATTTTGCATATAGCGTTGATAAGCGTCTTTGTCGCGTTGGCAGTTTTGGGCCTGGAACACGATCGCAAACGCGCGACGGTCACGTGTTTCACTGCGGTTCGGATCGGCTCGATGGATCGTATTACCGTGGTGTGCGACCGCGTCGCCGGGATTCAATTCAATAAGTTGTTCACGGGCGGCATCCGTAGGGCCATAATCGGTGATCCCCTGAGAGAATCCCAGGACGTTCGTAGAGCCGTGAGGTCGAATTCCCAGAAGATGAGAGCCTCGCACATAAACCAAGGCACCAGTAACCGCCGTTGCCGGGTCTAACGCGACCCAAATGGTGGTCACGGACGGGGGAGTCAGACAGAAATAGTAGTTGTCTTGATGTGGGGGTGTTGTGTGGTCGATTCCAGGTGGTTTGTTGAACCATTCGGGAGCTGCTTGCGCCTGGACTGGCTCACCGATCAGTGTTTCGGCCAGCTTGACCCAATGTTTGTGATGCGCGTAGCTGACCAGAGTTTCATCCTGTATGTGTTGCAACTGTTTCAGCGTTTCAGGGCGGTCTCGATCGTGAAAAAAAGCGCTGCTGTCGGGCAATGCAGGGACGTCTTCCTTAATATAGCGTTCCAAGGAAACGCACAGGTCGTCCAGCTCATCGGGGTTCAGGAAGTTGCGCACTACGACGAACCCGTCGCGTGCGTAGGTGGCCTGGAGCTGGTCGTGATTTGAAAAGTCGCTCATCGCTATACGTTTTCCCAGGGATTGCCAGCTCGACGCGGTCATCGAGCTTTGACGTCGTAGGCCAGTAAACGATCCTTTTCTCGTAGGTATAAAATGCCTCCGGTGACAACGGGATGCGGCCAACTATCATTACCCGCGCCGGGGATCTTGAATTTCCCTTTGAGGCGAAAACGTTTGCTGTTGGCTTCGATTAACGCCATCGTCCCGTCTTGATAACGAAAGAAGAGATTGCCATCAGCGTACGCCACCGCGGCGGATCCGGTGCCTGGTCCGCGTCGCTTCCAGCGGATTTTTCCGGTGCTTAATTCCAGACAGGTTGGAAGGCCGTTGTTGCTTCCGTGTCCACCATAAATGTGGTCATCAATCAGCACAAATCCACCGTGGTGATTCTGGAAACGGCTGCCATTCAAGAAAAACACTTCTTCAATCTGAATCTTCCCGCCAACATGCGGTTTCAATCGGAGTAACACACTGCCTGCGTTATATCCATTGGCTGCAAAAACAAGATCGTTTTTCACCACTGGTGTGGGGATGTTGGCCGTTGGATTTGCAATTCGGTTATAGCCCCACAGGAATTGACCATCGGTGTCACGGACGCCAATCAGGCCACGGCCTATCATCTGAACGTAATGGCGAATTCCCGCCACGTTGGTTGTCACAATGGAAGAGAATGAGGCCCCGTCGCGACCACTTGTTCCCAATTCAGGGGCTCTGCAGGTCCAAAGCAGTTCACCGGTGTGCTTGTTGAGTTTGACCATCGTATGTTCGGTACCACCAGGAGTGCAAACGAGCGCGTTGTCGTCAATCAGTGGCGATTCGCCGTATCCGCGGCCTGATTGCAGTTTGCCACCAAAGTCCTCCATCAGTTGGCGACGCCACGCCACTTTTCCAGAATCTGTGTCCAAACAACACAGATCCCCGTCGGGAGAGAGTGCGTACAGTCGTTTGCCATCCAGAGTTGGAGTTGAACAGGGAATGCGGTTTGTTTCATCGATTGTTGCACGCCAAACTTGTTCTCCGGTGGCTGTGTCAAACGCAAAAACGACAACGTCAGAATCCAGGCGGCCGAGTGTATACAATCGCTCTTCGGCGACGACGACTGAAGAGTAACCAATTCCCAGTCCGGTCGCTTTCCAGACCATTCGGGGAGGTGATGTCCAGCGTTTGAGGAGATTTGTATCGCTAGAATGGCCGTCTCGGTTGGGGCCCCTCCATTGTGGCCAGAGTCCCTTGCGCGGAGCATCCGCACTCGTGACAGTACTGGCGAATAACAAGGCGATCAGGAGGGCGCGGTAATGCATCGAGTGCGACATTGGATCAAACCCGTGTATTGGGCCTCTTGCCGAAGACGTTGA
The DNA here is from genome assembly GCA_002709225.1 of Planctomycetaceae bacterium. Taxonomy (GTDB): domain Bacteria; phylum Planctomycetota; class Planctomycetia; order Pirellulales; family Pirellulaceae; genus UBA9264. The sequence continues at coordinate 3,085 of PAQH01000051.1, read as the reverse complement.
CCAGAAGACGAGGTCAACGGTTACAATGTATAACAAGATCAACTACGTTTCGAGGTGAAGCAGATATGTTTGCGAGACAGTCACTTATTGGAGAACGCTGCTGGCGTCACTTCTTGCTGAGCGCATTGCTCTGGCAGCTGCTTGGGCCTGCACAAGCAGTGGTGATAGCAGAGCCGATTGATCGTTTGCGCGAGATTGGTGTACGCGTTGAGTCTTATGCGCGGGCTCGAGAGCGCCTGCGGCATGATCGCTGGCGTAAGCTCCACGCTTTTCCCGCCCTGTCGAAGATGGAGGTGAAAGCAGGGGGATGGTATTTGACATTTGATGATCGCCACATCGACGATCAAGGGCATGTCAGGCCAGCGGTCTTACAGCTTTGCTCAGAGAGGATACTTGTTCAAGGAGTGAGCGTTCGCAATACGGAACTGAACAATGAGGGGTTGGTGTCGTTGGGGCAAATTAGCAGCTTGCTGGCGCTGGACTTGAACGGCACATATGTTGACGACGATGGACTGAAGCACGTCACATCCTGGCCTGAATTGCGGGACTTGGATTTGGGAGAGAGTGACATTACGGACGCGGGCCTGCGCCACTTGAAGAAGGCAGCCCAGCTGGAAGTACTTGTGTTGGCGGGCGGTGACATTTCGGACAATGGGATGAGTCATGTTGCCGTGTTAAAGCAGTTGCGGCAGCTGATCTTGACGGGTTGCATGGTGACGCGTGCAGGCATCGCAAAGTTGACGAGCTTGCCGGGCTTGGACAGCCTCGGGTTGGGTGAGACCAATATTCACGCCGAGGACCTACAAGGTTTGAGTGCGCTAACACAATTGCGCGTTCTCGATTTGTTTGGTACAGCAACGGATGATCAGGGTATGCGGCACGTGCGCGACCACCGTGGAATCGTGGCTCTTAATCTTGGTGCTTGTGAGGGGATCACTGACGAAGGTGTCTCGTATTTGTCCGAACTGACGACATTGCGTGGATTGTTGTTGCGCAAAACCGGGTTTGAAGTGAAAAAACTTACTGGAGAGGGAGTGCGTCACCTGTCCCGCCTTGCACGCTTGGAGGTGCTTGACTTGCACGCAGTGCAAATCGACGACAAGTCTGCGAGGCATCTAATGCAGCTTAAGCAACTGCGTGATGTTGACCTCAGTCTGACGCAGTTGACCGATGAGGGACTTACGGCGCTTTCCAGTTTGCAACGTCTTGAAAGGATCGCACTGGTTTACTCTCCCGGTTTTGCCGGTCCGCAGATAACTGATGAGGGCGTCGTGCATTTGGCGCCATTGAAGCAGTTGAAGTCATTGAATTTGATCGGTGCAAAAATTACGGATAAATCGTTGGAGTTACTTGTTTCGCTGAAACGTCTGGAAAAGTTAGCATTAACGGGAACGGAAATTTCCAGTGCGGGTTTGCAGCGTTTGCGTCAAGCGTTGCCGCATTGCAAAATTCAGGAGTAGTGAACAGGAGTTGCAGCGATCGTTGTTGGCCGAGAGCTTTGATTGCGTGTCGTGTTGCTCCCGCAAGGGGAGATGTCATCGCGCGTATCACAGTGGGTTTGTGAGGATCCGCGACTACAATGGGACCGATGCCAAATAGCCTTGATTCGTTACTCACCGCTGACGCGTTGCGAACTCGTCGAATGTTAATTCGAGCGGGAGCTCTCGCTACGGTGAGTTGGTCGTGGCCCACTGATATAGGGCGTTACACTGCGGCGGCGGAGGCGGACGGGCAGCCGCTTGGAAAAGCTAAATCATGTATCTTGATTTTTTTATTCGGTGGGCCCTCCCAACAGGACCTGTGGGACCTGAAGCCAGACGCTGCCGCGGAAGTTCGGGGTGAGTTCAAACCGATTGACACGCGTGTTCCCGGCATGCAAATTGGCGAGCATCTTCCGAAGTTGGCTCAGCAGAGCCAGCACTTTACGATCATTCGATCGATGCGGCACGCTGATTTTGAGCATGGCAGTGCTTCTTATACTGCCCTGACAGGGCAGCCTCATCCTCTGCCGGGTACGAACACGCCGGCCCGTCCTGAGGATTTCCCGACGTACGGATCGGTGATTGGACTCAAGCGGCCCGTTGTCGATCCGGTGCCGGACTCGGTGGTGCTGGGGCCGGTAATGCACCAGGGGAATCGCCCTCCAATGGCAGGCCAGAACGCGGGTTTTCTCGGGCGCGGATTTGACCCCTTTCGTATTGTCGGTGATCCGAATCAAGTTGGCTTTCACGTTCCAGGTTTACAGGTAAAAGAAGACATCACGGCGCGTCGTCTTGGTGACAGGAGGACGCTACTGAGTTCGTTGAATCAGCATTCACGCAGAATGGCTCGATCGACAAAGGTGGCAGCGATCACCCGGCTACATTCCCGTGCATATGGGCTATTGAAGTCTTCTCAAAGCCAGCAAGCGCTTGACGTCGAAAAAGAAGCGACTGAAGTCCGCGATCGATATGGCCGCCATAAATTCGGTCAAACGTTGCTCCTTTCACGCCGGCTCGTGGAATCGGGAGTTCCATTAATTCAGGTCAATTGGTCTCGGAGCAATGCCGATCAATGGGATACGCACGCAAAAAATTACCCCCGACTGCGCAAAATGCTGCCTCCTTTCGACCAGGGACTTGCGGCATTACTTGAAGATTTACAGGACCGCGGGTTACTCGACTCAACGATGGTTATCTGTCTGGGTGAATTTGGCCGTACACCACGTATGAACAAGGATGCCGGGCGCGACCATTGGCCAGATTGTTATTCAGCGGTTATCGCTGGAGGAGGATTGAAGGCGGGCCAAGTTGTGGGGGCTTCGGATCGGATGGCTGCGTATCCTAAATCGGATCCAATCGCCCCTTGGGATTTGAGTGCTACCATGTTCGACAATCTTGGGATCCTGCCAACCGACGATATTCATGACCTGCTGGGGCGACCATTCCGCATTTCCCGCGGACGTGTCTTACGAGAACTTTTTTAGTTGTTCGCGGCAAAGGTCGAATTGGCCTGCTCCCCAAAAACTGATCCATGTGTTATGAGAGTCTAACCGCCCGAAATTGGGCCAGGAGGACTTTCATGAAGAGCAGGAAGCACAAGCCGG
>PAQH01000050.1 GCA_002709225.1 Planctomycetaceae bacterium | reverse complement strand
TTGATTTGGTGGGGCAGTGAGTTCGGACGCACACCTTTTGCCCAAGGCGCCGATGGCCGTGATCATAACCCCAAGGGTTTTACTACCTGGCTGGCCGGAGGGGGCCTCAAAAGCGGCATCGCACACGGGGCCACCGACGAACTGGGGTTCGAAGCTGTCGCCGACAAAGTCCACATGCACGATCTGCATGCCACGATCCTGCACCTGCTGGGCCTGGACCATGAGCGGCTCACGTTCCGGTATTCGGGACGTGATTTTCGTTTGACAGACGTGGCTGGTAACGTCGTCCAGGAAATTATTGCCTAGCGACACCAGGACGCAACCAGCAACAGTTACTGACGTCGCACACGGAACCACTCGGCAATATGCCACCCCAAGCAGCGGCATCCCTGCCGGAAACCAGACTGGCAAGACCGCTGCGTATTTGGCTTCACGATCCAAGCACATTGACCGAGGGTGATCAAACCGTTGAGCGGGAGATCCACGGTCTACTCGAACGGTACATCTGTGAATGCCTCACTTACGGGCCAGGCAATCTGAGCCACTGGTGGTCAGACGGTGTAACTCACCCCGAAATCACTCACACTGGAATCGACACATTCAAGTTCCTGGGAGTGAGTTGGATCGATAGCCTCGACACTGCGCCGTTCGAGATCGACGTTGAGTTGAGCCCGCCGGACGGTCTTCACTTCACCAAGACCATCTTTCGCATTGGCATGTTTGCCGATGAGCGCGTGCCATGTCTATGCGATCGCAGTCTCGCCTGGATTGACGTGCTCGAAACCCGCCCACAATGCAATCGCGACTGGGCAATGGCGGTGGAATTGACGGCAGCTTGTGGCGAGAACGCGAAACCACGCCAGGCAGGCCATCGACAAACAATGGCCCAGGGTAGGGGAGTGGGCCCGTTCCATTCTCATGGCCGCGGCGTGTCGTCACTTACCACACTCTCCGCGAGTATGTGTTGCAGGTAGACAATATGACTGGCGACCAGGCGTCGCTGGTCCTCCGCGATAGTCCGCATGTTGGCGCCCTCGATCATGGGCCCCAGCGGAGGAGCGTAAGTGCTCCAATGACCGCCGTGTGCCAAGGCGGCGCGGGTGGCCATGGCATCGAACGGAATCGCTGCCAGCATACTGTTCGTGGAACGCTGTATCAGCGACAGCGTCGCCGCAATCCGCTGCCGCGCCAGCCAGGCCTGTGCTCCCGCTTGCTCCGCAGTGGTTTCCGCCTCCCAACGGACAAGCTCGGGAGGTGGCTGGATCTCCGCGACCCGCTGTTGCCGCTGCCGCTGTTGCCGATCGAGCGCCAGGCGATCCGCCGCCGTCAACAGCTCCTCGCCACGCGCGTTGAGCTCTGCCACCAACCGTTCCGCCTGGCCCATCAGATCCCGTAGGAATTGCAGGTAACGATAATCATCCACTCCTTCGCGAATCGCTTCCCAGGCAAGCGTGGGAATCGGACCGGTGGGGGAAACACAGACCTGGCTCAACCGTGTGGCAGGATCACCTGACACGTAACCCCGGGCATCCGCAGTCCACCGACGATTGTCGTAGTAGGCCCAGGATGCCACTCCCCTGACCTCGGTGCGGGCCGCCCAGAATCCATACAGCGCGCGGGGAAAAGGCATGTTCTGATGAACCCCATGACAGGTGTACGTCCAGACTTCCGCGTCCAGCTGTCGAGCGAGTTGCACCGACTTCTGCGACACGCCGCCCTCGCCCTGAATCCAGACATCGAAATATTTCCCCAGCGTCTCTGGATCCAGCCCCGCCGTGGTGGTACGAATTGGCAAACCCCACGACTTGATTCGGGTTAACAGTTCCCGGGCCGCGGCGGCGCGCGGTCCGGTGCCCCCCGGTTCATCTGTGGCATAAAAGAGTGGTTCGGGCCACTTTCGCCGCCGCCACTCGCCGAGCATCCGCTGGAGGGCCGGTTCCGGAGTGCCACCCCAACTGTAACCCTTTTCTCCAAAACGGCTGGTAAGCCAGAGAACCGGCTGTCCGTCAGCGCAGAGCCCACTCTCGCGGATCATTCGCATGGTGGCAGCTAGCCCATAGGCATACCGCGGATCGTCTGGGGGATAACCTGTGTTGTGGGAAAAATCAACCTTTTCGCCATCGACGTCCGCGTTATTGTAGATCGTGACCGTGTTCATTCCATGCGCGACCATGTCCCGGTAGTAGGCGCGCCGCAGGGCTGGAGTCAAGAACGCGTCCGGGATGTACAGCTCATGGTGGTAGACCAGGAAGGCGGCTCGGGGAGCCGGTAAGGGCACATCGATCACCCGCACCTGTAAGGGAACCTTGGCGACCACCTGATCCTCAATCGTGACATGCAGCATTCCCTTATAGCCCCCGGCGACCGTCTCGCGCGACGTCTTGACCGTGACCCACCAGGCCAGCATCTCACCGCGTTCCACGTCCCGCGGCAGGGTTCGCGGCAACAACGACTCCTGCACGCGACGCACCGTCACAGCCTCCACATCCAGCCGAGCTCCCGCAGGGCCCACCAGGTCTCCTGAGAGACGCAGGTCAACGTCGCGCAGACCCTGCACCGCATACAAACCGAGGAACGCCGGCTCGTATTCTCCCCGCCCCATCTGCAGCGACAACTGATCAATCCGCTCACTGCGTGTGGGCAGGTTTTGTTCAAAACGGCTGGTTTCCATCACCGACCGACTGAACAAATAGAACCCGCGTGCCCGATCGTCTGCGGACAAGACCGCGTCGCCCGGCCCCCGCATCTCCAGGTGGACATCATCGATCCACATCAACCCCGAGAACTCGTTTTTGTGGCGTCGCAGGTAAATGCGCACCGTGTACTGGCGACAATCATTCGTGCGGAACGCGATATCGACAGGCAACCAACCGTGTGATGTCGACCACCCGGAACTATAGGAACCCACCAGGCGACCGTCGGAGCTCCGAATATCAAACCGCAGGTCGCCCACCGACGTGCGGGGTGTCGACACCCAAGCCCGCAGCCGATAGCTGCGATTGGGAACCAGGGCGAGTGGATTGGACGTCAAACCTCGATGGGGATACCGCTCGGTGTAGTCGCCCGACTTGAGCAGCAACGAGGCCGCACCAGAAAAGCGATAACGCGCATCTTTGACCAGAACCGTGTTGCCTTCCCCATGCCACCCAAGCGGCACCTGTGCTTCCCAGTCCTCAAAATCACCGTTTATCAGTCGGGGCTGGCCAAATGGTTTTGCTGACGAAAGTCGCTTCACGCTATTGGCGAGGTCCGCCGCCGCGGCCGGCTGTCGCAGGGCCTTTTGTCGCGGCTGAAAATCCTTCTCGTAACGCACATCGTCATAGATCGCCAGATCATCAATCGACGCACCGGTATACGTCGACGCGGGGAACAGCTGATCCGGCGACCAGGTAAACGGATCTAGATCGGCGACATGGACACGGCGCGTGCCATCGACAAACACAGACACCGAACCCTGGCCTGGCCCCCTGCTGAGATCCCAAGTGAGAGCATAGTGCTGCCAAGTTCCGTAATACACGAACCGTTGCGCATTGGCGACCCACGAGCTACGCTTGCCCATTTTCCAACCGAGAACAATCCCAGCGGAACGGCCCTGACGGGATACAGCCAACTCCATCCCCTCGACACCGGAAACATGCAGGAGGCTGTATTTCCAGTGCTGGTTGTCAAAAGGATCGAACCGGGCAAAGAACTCCAACGTACCGCGATTCAGATTGAGGTTGCCGACGACGTCATAGGCCAACTGACTCGTACCCTGACCACGCACGGCACGGCCCCACTTGCCATCAGGGACCAACGTCGTACCCCGTCGCACCATCAGCCCTGCTACAGCGCCGCTGGCGAAATCCGCCTGGAGTGTCTCATCAAACGACGCGTAAAAACGCAATTCGGCGGACACCGGGAGATACAGAGCGAACACCATCAGAAGAGCTGCGCTAGCCAGCAGCGAAACCCTACGCCCCGTTCGCGTGTGAGGCCGCCTGACAAAACGTGGTTGCATCGCACCGGATCCTTATCCAATCCCGAGAGTCGTAAACGAATGAATGTAGCGTTGAACCCCATCTGCGTCGAATCTTCAAGCGTTCACGGTAACAGCACCAGGACACGGCGTCACAGCACCAACGACTGCTGCGCGGTGGGTACCAGGATCCAATGGGACTATAATGGGCAGTCAGACTCGTCCCGATACCAAGCCCCCGCCTAGAGTGGCCTCCGCGCATGTTGCAACCACCTGCCACAACGCGTTGCTCGGTTGCCCTTGCCTGTATCATCGCGACGCTGCCACGGGTACTTGTCTCGGTAGATTCAGCAGCGGCGCAAGGGATTGTGGAAGGGGGCGTCTTCCGGGACCATGGCCGCATATGCCGAAACTTTCGTTTCTACTGGCCCACTGCGCAACTCACATTCGACCGTCATCTGAACCGCGAACTCCTGCTGGTCGTGGACAACGCCGGTCGCCTGCTAGCCGTCGACTTCGCGACCGGGACTACCGCTGCGTACCCGCTTCCCGTGCGTGGCAGCGCGTGGCACGCCAAATGCGTTAAGGACGGCACACTCTGGATGGGGCTGGGGTTTGGCGCAGCCGAGCTCGTCCGATTCGACCCAAGTCGGCGAGCGTACCTTCCCGTCACTCCACGGCCCCAGGGTGCGGGGCCGGTCCAGATGATCTGCGATGTCACCGAAGGGATCGATGGTCAAATCTACTACGCGACAGCTCCCCAAGCACAGTTGTGGCGTTATTCGACGAAAAACAAGCAGCACCAACTGCTCGTCAACCGGATTGATAACGGGAATAAGTACCCCTATTGCCTTACGACCGGCTTTGGCGGACGCATCTTCATTGCGATGGCGAGTGATCAGGACCGGCTATGGTGCTACGATCCGGACGACGGAACGCTCATTAATATGACACCCCAGCGGTTTCAGGTACCGGGGCACTGGGAACGCCCCGTCACCGCTGGCAAGTGGATTCTCTACACCTGGCACGACAGTGGCCTGGACCAGGTCCAACTGCATCTCTATGACGGGGAGCAACGCAAGTTCATAAAGGCGATCCCGTTGCCGGAGTACGCGCACTACACGGGTGACAACAGCAACCTGGTGGAACTTCCTGGCGGTCGTGTCGCAGTCAAAGTAGCCCGGGGGCGTTTCCGTGAAGTGCGTCTCCCTGAGCTGGTACTGGAACCAGGCTTCGACCTGAAAGACGCGCATGGCCAAATGCTGGTGCGTGCCGCGAGCGATGGAAAAACGCTCGTCACGGGGTGGGGTCAAGAGTATGGCATGGCACCGGCGCATGGCGGTAGAGTCCGTTGGCGGCTTCCCGATACCGAACCGACACCACACGCCATCTTTGCATTACACGGACACCAGAACGGGCGCGTTTATGGCAGTGCGGAAGTGGGCAATACCATCTTCTGGTTCAACCCCACCACCGGGGAGACGACCAACACTGGCCAGGTCACCGACACATCCGGTGAAGTCTACGGATTCTGCGCCCACGCAGATAAGATCTACATGGCAAGCTACACATGGGCGGTACTCACCGCATATGATCCAGCGCTTCCCTGGCGCCCCGGTGAAGCGGCCACCAGCAACCCCAGAACAATCGGTCGTATCGGTCACGACCAGTACCGGCCCGTGGGGGGGATCCACCTCGGACCAGGTGGCCAGCTGGTGATAGGAACCGCCCCCAATTACGGGTTCCAGGGCGGCGCGTTCACTCTGCTCGATCCAAGCACCGATCGCCTGCGGGTCTATCGCAACCAGGTTCCTGGTGGCACGGTCACTGAGTTCGCTGCGGATGACAACCTGCTCTACGGCTACGGTGGAGGCGAGTTTTTCATCTTCGATCCGGAAATGGATAAGATCACCTACCGTCGCCGCATGCCTGGCGGTCCGATGGTCTCTGTCGCAGACAAACTGTACATCGTTAGTAACAAGGCGCTCCTCTCGTTCGATTTGCAGCGTCGCTGCTTCCAGACCGTAGAGGGAATCTCACTCGTGGGAGTCCCCCGCCACTGCCTGAAAACCGACCCCCGGGGGCACCTCTGGGCCATCACCAACCGCACACTAACGAAGATTGTTCCGGAAACTCAACAACAAACCCTCTTCGCAAAAACACGCGGCCAGGCCGCCGCCCACTTGACGGCCACCCCGGATGGTACCTGGTGGTTTTCCTCCCCAGACAAGATGCGATTACGTTCCTTTCGTAGCCCCATGGACTAGCCACCATCTTGACCGCTGATGAAATAGAGCGTGCCAACGGCAGCCATCTCAGAAACTGGTCCTGCAGGACCTCACAAATCGCGTATGATATAGGAGTTGTGCTCCTTTCGTCACACCTCACCAACCAGGTGCCGGCATGGCCAAGACGCGCTGCACGCTATTCATCGGTCTCACAATTCTGACACAACTGACGGCAGCGAGCCGCGCGGCCGCAGAGCCCTTGCTGGAACGTGACATTTTGCCGTTGCTGGCCAGGCATTGCCTGGGTTGCCATGGTGGACTGGTCAAGGAGGGGGAACTGGACTTACGGACACTACCAGCGATGCTCAGGGGTGGGGAAACCGGACCGGCAATTATCGCGGGGCACGCTGCCAAGAGCACGCTCTGGCAACGAGTGGTCCGTGACGAAATGCCGGCCGGCGACGAACGCGAAAAACTCTCCGCGGAAGAGAAAGCGACACTGCAGCGGTGGATCGACGACGGCTTGCCAACCGTCTCGGAAAGGCAGCAGGACGTAGACCCGCTGCTGCCCGCCGGTACCCAGCATGCGCCTCAGATGGTCTCCAAGGCGATCGACCAGCATCTCAGCGATCTCCTCTCCGCCGCTAAACTACAGCCGTCGCCACGCGCCACGGATGCAGCTTTCCTCCGCCGCGTCTACCTCGACCTCACCGGTCACGTCCCGAATGCGGAACAGGCTACAGCATTCCTCGACCGTGACGATCCGCAGCGCCGCGCGCGCCTCATCGACACATTACTCATGACGCCAGATTTCGGCGAACAATTTGGACGTACGTGGCGTGACTGGGTCATGCCACCTGAATTGCCGTCTACTGGCAATGCCGGTGGGCAGCCGCATGCGGAAGCGAAAGCCTTCGGCTCCTGGCTGGGAAAAAAGTTTGTCGCCAATGTGCCGTGGGACGAGATTACCCGCGACATTCTTACCGTCCAGGGTGAAACCAAGAGCCATCCCCAAGTGATCTTTTTTGGGCTGGTCGGGCAGGGGGGCCAAACTACCGCCGACGGTTCAGCGCGGGCGGCCGCTTCGCTTTTCATGGGCGTACAACTGCAATGCGCCCGCTGCCACGATGACCCCTACCGTGACTGGTCCCAGCAAGAACACTGGGCCCTAGCCGCGTTTTTTGGCCGGTCCCAGGGGGACTTCAAGAAGATTGAGATCGGCAAAGGGCCAAGCAAGAAACCGGGCGAAATCGTGATCCCCGGTGACGCGTTCAAGAATGCCGGAACAACCGTACTGACGTCGTTCTTGCGCGGCGCCGATTTTAGCGCCAAAGGAGATAAGGACCTGCGCCAGTCGTTCGTCGACTGGCTGGTAGCGAAAGAGAATCCCTACTTCGCGCGGTCCTTTGTGAATCGACTTTGGTTTTACCTTTTCTCGCGAGGGATCGTGAACCCAATCGACGACCTCCGCGAACTCAACCCACCCTCACACCCAGGCCTCTTGAAACTGCTCACCCAGGAATTCGTGGCTTCGCACTACAACGTCAAACACCTGTTTCGCTGTATCTGCAACTCACTCGCGTACCAGCGTACTACCTGGATCGAACCCGCCACTGATGAATTGGAACGTGACGCGCTAACAACAGCATTTGGCAGAATGCCGCTGCGAGTCATGACCGCGGACATGCTGTACGACTCACTCAAACAGGTCTACGGTGACAGCAGTCTCGATTTAAGAACCAACGTAGAACATACCACTGTTGGCATGTCAGCCGCGGTCGCCGATCCCCACCTTGAATTCCAGCGGCGTTTCGGCACAAACGAAGAAGACGCGACTGATTTCACGCACGGTGTGGCGCAAATGCTGACATTATTGAATCACCCGCGGCTACTTGGCGGTAGCCAGGCGGTAGATAACTACTGGATGAACTTGCCCCCGCCTTCGGAGCGTCAGCTACAGCTGATCGTCAAAATCGAGCGACAGATCCGATGGCCACACTCGGAGAAACCGGCCCCCGAGGAAGCCCGTCCCAAGCCCATCATTCTCGCGGCGATCAATCCCAAACGTAACGAAGACCCCTTCGCGGCGATCAAAGCGCAATTTGTCCGTTTCACCATCGAGCAAGGATCCCAGTCGTGCCTGGACGAACTGGAAGTTTATGGCCCCAACAGCCCACTGAATCTCGCGCTGTCCGCATCCGGTGCAATGGCCACCGCGTCATCGCTGCTGCCAGGTTACCCAATCCATCAGGTAGCACATCTCAACGACGGCTTACACGGCAACGCACACAGTTGGATCAGTAACGAAGACGGCGGTTGGGCACAAATCAAACTTGCCTCCGCACAGACCATAAACCGAGTCGTCTGGGGACGCGACCGTGAGGGGCGTTACCAAGACCGCCTGGCGCAGCAATACCGCATCGAGGTTTCGCTCGATGGGACGACCTGGACCAAGGTCAGCGATGCTGCGCGACGAGGCCCAAACCAGAAGTCCGAGCCGCCCCATATCGTCCTCACGCGTGTCAAGGCATTACAAATGATCGACTGGCTTTACCTGTCAACCTTGTCACGACGTCCGACGGAGGAAGAAGCGAAAGAAGCCCTGGCCTACACGGCCAAAACTATCGACGGAAGAAAAGCATTGGCAGGTGTACTCTGGATGTTGATCAACCGGAGCGAGTTCCTCTTGGTACGTTAAGACACAACGGCAACTTGTTACAAAACAGACTGGCCAGCTTTCAGATCGGAGCCTCACCCGTGCCCTCCCTCAAACGACGCGACCTCCTGAAACTGTCTGCCGCTGGCGTCCTCACCGACGTCCGGGTGCCCTGGTTCGAATCCCTCGCCGGAGCCGCCGTGAAGCGGACGGGTGCTAAGGCTTGTATTCTGTTGTGGATGGATGGCGGGCCTAGCCAGCAGCACACATTTGACCCGAAGCCCAACGGCGAATTCAGATCGATATCGACCTCCGCACCAGGTATCCAGATCGTCGAACAGTTACCAAAGCTGGCTGGTTGCGTGCATGACATGGCGATCGTGCGGTCGATGACAACCGAAATCAATGGGCACTACGACGCCAAGTACTTCCTGCATACCGGGTACAAACGAACAACGGGACTGGAACACCCCGCCATCGGCTGTATCGCCGCTGCGGAGATCGGTTCACCCGGCGAGGATATGCCACCCTTTGTCACGGTCGACGCTGGCTGGGACATTCGCAACGACGGCGGTCGACTCTACCGCAGCGTACCGGCCTACCTGGGCATTCAGCACGGGCCGCTGGCGGTGAACGATGCCAGTATCGGGCTGGAAAACCTGTCGCCGGCCGGAGAGGACATCGACGCGAGGTTGCAACTGCTGGCAGGCAGCGAACGCCGATTCGCGGAGCGTTACGCTTTACCCGCCGTGCGAGCGAAACAAGCGGCACTACAGCGTGCTGTTCGCTTGATGCAGTCCAAGCGTTCACTGGCTTTTGACATTGACAAAGAGCCTGCTTACCTGCGCCAACAATATGGCGAACATCGTTTCGGTAAATCCTGCTTATTAGCGAGACGCCTGGTCGAAGCAGGCGTCACCTTCGTGGAAGTCGTGCATCGTGGTTGGGACGATCATGAAGGCGCGGCCAAGCCGCATGCCACCCGGGCTCCCTGGATCGACTCGGGCATGGCGACACTTATTCGCGACCTGAAAGCGCGCGGTATGTTGGATGATACGCTGGTCGTCTGGATGGGCGAATTTGGACGTTCTCCTGGTGCGGGCAAAGAGCATTTTTGCAAGGCGTGGACCAGTGTACTGGCCGGAGGTGGTTTGAACACTGGCCAGGTCATTGGCAAAACGAGTACGACTGGCAAAAACCCCGGTGCGGAAATCATCGACCGCCCCGTCACCGCGCCCGACTTTGTGGCTACAATCTGCTTGGCGTTGGGCATCGATCCTCACAAGGAATACCTGGCAGCGGGCATGCGTCCGATGCCCGTTGCGGACAAGAATGCGCAGCCGATTCGAGAGCTACTCGGGTGAGTCGCCTTTCCAGAGCACCGCGATCAAAACAAACTGGGGACAACGACAAGGCAACGAACGCGACGACGATGACGCATCGCTCTCGACTGGCACGCAGTTTGCCCAGGAGCTTTCGCCAAAGGTCGGGCGGGGGGGGGTGACATACCAACGGATATTGGGAAAGCATCGCGCGCACTGTGCTACGCGGGCTCAAACCAGATCGCCATCCGGTCGTCATCAACTTGACGGCAAAGCCGCCAACTGCAACCGACACATCTCAGCCCGCGTGGCGTCGCCAAATTCACCATACAGTTTCATCAAACGCTGCACACAGCAGGCGCATTCCAGCGACCTTAGTTCCGCAGGAGTGGCGTCGGCAATCACAAGGTAGCCGGCGACCAGGTCGTCTAGGCTCTCCAACAGCGTGACGACCGCGACACGATAGAGAAAGACACCCGGCGCCTGCTCCATAAGCTGCCGCGCAAGTGGGAGTATCTCTACCGCGGGCAACCCCGCCTTGGACATATAGAACACCACTCCATACAACGCTTGATCGCTACCTGGCTCCCGCTTCAGGGCGGTCTGGCAGACCCCCAGTGCCACGCCATAGTCTCCCACACGCGCCGCCCCTGCGGCCACATCAGACAGCAGGTGGCAGGGAAGATTGGGAAGCTCGGACAAGTCCTGGTAGATCGAACGCGCGGACTCAGCGCGACCACAAACACAATAACAATCCGCCAGGGCCAATCGCGCCGTACATGAAAGAGGTCGAACGTCCTGGGCGGTCTCCAGAGCGATGATGGCAACTTCAAACCGCCCCGTGGCACGATGTATCACTCCTCTGAGTTCCAACGCTTCCGCATCCCGCGGCCTGTGGGTCAATACGTGATCCAAACAATCCACAGCCGCGCCGAAATTGCCGTGCCGGTAGTAGTCCATCGCCTGCTTGATAAGTTGCGACATCGATGCGTCTCCATTACGAGTCCACCAGCGGTTCTTTTTTCTCAGCCAGCACCTCGCATTGCGGTGCCATTTCGGCATTCAACTCAATAAATGCTTCCCATTCGGCCGGCACGTTGTCCTCTGGAAAAATAGCCTCGACAGGACATTCCGGCGCACACGCCTCACAGTCGATACACTCTTCAGGATGGATGTAGAGAATCTGCTGTCCTTCGTAAAAGCATTCGACAGGGCAAACAACAACGCAATCCGTATATTTGCAAGCAAAACAAGGCTGGCATACGACATGTGGCATAGTCACTTCTCCTCACTAAGATTCATGTTGCCCTACTCATCTTTCGTTGGCCGGTAACCAGAACTCAGCTCGTAGCCAATCTGAGTCAAACGCGCCTGACAGTGTTCCACTCCGGCCTCATCATCAATTCGCTTAAACAGCAGCCGCAGACGCTGCAGTGAAGCGACGCACTGCAGCCGGTCAAGCTCGACGGCAGCCAGAGCATTCCCCGCTTCCCGCACACGGCCCGCGTCAACGAGTAACTGGACAAAGAGAATGCGGTACGAGACATTCTCCGGCTGCAGACGATGCGCTTGATATGCGAATGGCAAGACCTCATCGCTATCGAACCCCAAACGCCGCGTCACTTCCGCGACGCTTATGAGCAACCGGTGATTTCCGCGAAACTGCCGCAAGTGGTCGAGGCAAAAGTTCAACGCCGCCTGATCCTCACGGACCCTGGCAAGTCCATCCGCGATACATTCCACAAGTTCTTCTGAAAGCATTTCCAACTCTGCCAAATGCAGATAAATCACCGCCGCGACCTTTGCGCGCCGTACAAACAGGTAACATGCGGCCAGCCGACACTGTGCCACTGCCGAGAGTGGAATCAGCATCGAAGCATGCTCGAGAGCCTGAAGTGCTTGCTCGTAATCCCCCAATGCGAAATGGGCTAATCCCCGCAACTGCCAGGCGGCTCCGTTATCGTACAGCTGCTCTTTCGCATCGTGTAACATTCTCAAAACCAGTGAAAATTCCTCCTGCTCAAGAAGCAGACTCGCCCGTTCACAAGTTGCAGACATCGCTTCGTTTCCAGTCATCGTTACTCCATTTCATTCCTGGGAACGCTCTATCTCCCTGGTGCCTCCCACGCAGCCACACGACTGCGGCACACACTCCCGCTCGCTTCTACCTGCGTCTCCACTCAGTCCTGCAAGAGTTCCAGCCGCCATTCGATGGCGCGCTGCGCTCTGTGGAAATCGCCTGCCTGTTGAAGTCACTCGTTCAGTGATCGCCTTGTGGCAGCCCATCAATTCACTACCTTCTGCTCAGCGGACCAATTGCGCATGCATTCCAATCGCCAGCCACGTCGCAACAACGGAACTCACCACGAGGCAAAGTGCCCCCAATCGACGGGTCCGTTTGATTTGCCACCACATCAGCACGCCAGACAGTCCCCAAAAAACCATCGTGGCAAACATCGCATCCACGGCAATTGCCCAATACCAGCGAACGTTTTGCTGGACGGGGTAACCGTGTGCCATGTGAAGCCTCAACAAGTACCGACGCCACCCCATCTCGCCAGGTTGACCACCGACAATCGAGACGCGCCCAAATTGCCTATCGCGGACGGGATTCGTCGCCTTCTTTTCAAGCTGCTTGCCGGAGCGACTTCCGGTGTTGACGTCGCTCTTTTCGCGAAGTGCGTTATTAGTTTCAGACTTGGTACTCGTTTTTCCTGCTTCAACAGCACGATTTACTCGACGTTGCGGATCAGTCTCGGTCGCATTGGAACGATCCCGTGCGTTGGCAGTGTCGGGCGAGGGCGGCCGTTCCCCCCCGCTCGATTCCGACGCCGTGACGCCTTTCGCGGGCGGGGTCGACCCTGGTGCAGACGAGCGGCCGTTTGATCGCTGTCGCGATGCGACAAACCGCACACGATGTGTCACCCCACCCTCTTCGAGGTCGAATTCGATCGTGGGAAGATTACGAAATGAAAAGTCATCCGTCGGCACGCCTATTTTATCGATCGCCGTCTCGACAGCCCGGCGCACGCGATCTTTCTGGGCCCCTACTTCCACTGCCAACGTCTGACCACGCTGCAATGGAGTCATAGCCTCTTCGCGAGCGCGTTTTTCCTCTATGTCTTCGCGATTACGTGGCTGCTGGCGAACATACCCCCGCCCCGTCGCTAAATCGACAAAAACCCTGTACTGAGTGTCATCCGTACGTATCGTTGAAGAAGCCTGCCGCGTAAAAGCCGCCGTCTCAGGATTGACCAGCCGGTAGACGGAGGGAGTGTCTTGGTTGCCAAGTTTTTCGTTTAGTTGGGCAACCACGAGCTCAGCGACCTGCGCAGCCGCGGGTAATTCCTGCCCCGATTCCAAGGTCGTTCGAAATCGATGTATTTGGGTGTCTGACTCGGGAAAAAATGTCGAGTGATTGAACAACAGCGCCGTAAATCCATACAACAACACCCAGGGCAGCATCAACAAACCGGCGTAAAGATGAATGCGGCGGAGCAATCTCATCACGCCGCTCCACGTTCGGAACAAGAAGCCATGCGTCTTCGCTCGACGCGTGCTCTCACCAGACGCCATACCGGACTGAAGCAAGGCCGCAGTCTCACCACTGACAAGTGACTTTTCCAGCAGCGGAGTTGCTTCCGCCATTTCTCGTCGTGGCCCCAACGGCGCAATCGAATCGGACATCACCCACCCGCCTTGGGGAAAATGCATGTTGGCTTGAGCCATACGTACACCCACTGCCAAGAATCTGTGACTGCGCGACCCTGATCGGGTGTGGTAGCGGCTGGATCGCGCAGACGCTGCGCGGCGGATTGCAAAGCCACACGCGGGCCAGCGGCGGGGCTGGCATTCCGCGAGAAGGACGCAGCTGCAACCTTCCGCCATCGATTCAGACGCCAGTCGTTGAGGTACGCTTGGTCCATGGTGCCCTGGTCCGTACGATCAAACCCGTGGGCCCAGCACAAACGACACCTGCCGTGGCACCACTAGTCAGCATCGCATCCCTAAAGCCAGAGCTTGCACCATTGAATCAGATTGGGCTGGCGCGGCGAAACGATATCGAGAATCAATATCGTTATGTTCTACCAACATGCCCGACTCGGTCAATCACCCATCAGAAAAAAAATCTTTCCCCAAAAGGTGGTAGCTAGACGTCTGCGCAGACGCTGACCACCGGCTTGTGTAAATCTACGAGTCGAATTTGACACAGGACACACGCATCATCGTCGCTATGTTACCGACGGCTTAGACACGCCTTACAAAGTAGCGCAACCTGCAACGCCTGTTGTGCAGTCTGTTGGGATCGAGCCGGAGAGGAGTAACGGGCTGTGGTGGCGATTCGGCGCATTTCCAATGGCGACGGTCTTCCCCTCATTCCTGGCTCGGCGACCACGAGCGAAGCAGAGGTCGCCACAAAGTGCCACCTGTGCGGTAACCACTTTGCCTTCCGACAACTCTGAGAGTTACCCGATGGCACCATGCAGACCGCAGAACCCGTTGCCAGTTAGAACAGCGGTGTCACTTATTCTTGGCGGGTTTCCTCGGCGGTTGGAGTAATTTGGCCAACGCCTGGTTGACCTCAGCGAAACAATCTTCGCGTGTCAATTTCCCGAAAGGTTGATCCGGGTATTTGGGTACCGGGGTACCGGGAGGCAGCGTCCAATGGCATTGCCGCTTTCCCCATCGGAGTGTCACTAAGTGTGGCTTTTTCCCGCGGTAGCTGCCGAGCTTCGCTGGCAGCTGCTCTACCTGTGCGTGCGCCAGCACATCCGCGAGCTGTTGCAGTTGCCGCACGGTCAATTTCCCGTTTCGATCTGGCTTACGGGTAATACGGCCAACGACCTGCCTGCGATCCCAGGCACCACTGGGGCGCACCGTCCAGAGGACACCCTGGGGACCATTGGCACCCGCCTGTGTATCCTGGAGCAACAATGTCGCCCTGAGTTTTCCATTCTTGTGGAGATACTTCTCACGTGGAAACTGTGCCCGTGCGGGAACGACGCCAAGCAAGGGAGCTGCGATACCCAGCAACAACACAGGCCACACACGCCGCGCCGCGGGCTGGCACCGAGACGCACCTGCCACTGTTTTCGGTCGTTTCCGCGGTCCACTATCAAGCGGACTGCAGCCGAACAACACCTCCGTTGGTTGTGCGCCTCGCATACCTGGCCCCTCGGCTCGAAAACCTCGATCGCGACCGTCCCTTCAGTCCACTGACCGTATCTTAAACCGCTGGAGTTTGCTCTCCAAGCAACCCATCCCAGCAAAACACTACGCTGCACAGTGCTACCGGATAGGTCCGACCATCACTGCGGCAACTTTTCCAGTGTCAGAAAGCAGCAGTAGCGGGCGCCCTCGAAGGCGCCACCGTCGTCTTGTGGCCAAACTAACGGCCACGGTTCGCCCGGATCCACGTCAATCGCGGTACTGTCCCAGCGTCCACGGCTGGGCTGGAAGTCGTCGTGCCCGGTGAACTCCTCGAAATACAACACGCCAGCATCCCGGCTCGCGCCTTTCCACGCCAGCCAGATCGGCGTGTTGGCGGGAATCCGTACACCTGTTGGGTGCGTCAGTGTTACCCAGCCAGATTTTCCCAGAGGTGTCTCCCCGAAATCGAACAGCAACTGAGCCGGAGATACCGCCTGCGGCCCCTGCTCGAGACTGCCACCCGCATAAACCGCCAGTCTGGCAGCCACGCCCTTGTTGTGTGGAATCATGATCGACACGGACCTGAGCAAGGTATCGTGATCGCGCGGTGATAAACCGCTCATCGCCCGCACGTGTGCCAGATGCGTCGCCGCTCCTTCGGAACGCGGTTTGCCCCAACGCGTTTGCCCAGCGACAAGTTCCGGCAGACCGATTGGCGCAACCCGCAAAGCAGAATTATCGAACGTCACCTCCCGATCCTTTGTGCGAATCGTGATCCGGCCACTCCAATAATCGGAGTTCATCCAGGGCGACTCATGTAGTTTTCCGGTCGGGGGCCGCTGCTCCTCCCCGTTGACTCGCAGGCGCATCGTCTGCAAGTCGACACGAACCCGATCGCCATTCAACGTCGCTGCCTCGACCTGGCCATCTCGCATAACGGGCATCGTGAGTGCGGCGACAAAAGTCCGCGCATCGCGAAATCTCGCCAGATCGGAAACCTGAAAGACGTGCCAGCCTCCCTCCAGTGAGACATGCGCACAGAGTCCGCGGCCCACTTGAAACAAATCCCAGCCATCCACCTCTCGGGAAACGAGTCCATGACTGGCCGACAAGCCCCCAGCGGCAATGACCCATTCGCGATATTGGACAACGCGGTCCGCGGTGTAGTCATAACTGTTGACGCCCGCCCGCAATTCAGCCTCGGACAACCGTGTCCGCAGCACCTGTTCCGGTCGCTCCGGGAACAGGACACTCATGAATCTCGGCCGCGAGTTCGACGACACACTCATTTTTCCGGCATGGGGCAGATACTGCAGCGACCCCAAAGAAACGTGTGGTGTGTTGTAGTAGTACAACACCTGTTGCGAACGCGGGTTTCCCGCCGGCGCGTTCTGGAATGGATGGCCGGCTGCCGCCCGGCGCCCTGTGTAAATCATCTCTGGTCGCCTGGCGACTTCGTCCAGCAGTGGTCTCAGAATAGGATGCGGCAGCAGGCGCAGGGTTGCCAGAAACATCGCTTCATCCTGATTCAATCGCGGATCGCGTCCGTTTCCATAACCATCGCCCGCGGGCAGCAAATCGTCGGACTGCGCAAAATCAAACCGCGGCTGCCCTACTCCGAAGGCCAGCCACACTGTCGGCACAAAGGAGTCGTAACGGTTGTTGTCCAAATAGTCGCAGCCTCGCTGTCGTCCATACGATCGCATCCCAGGCCCACCGAGATACCCGCCGACCGACATTACCGCCCGCTCAGCTAACAGAACACTGAACAAGTTCGCAGCACCGCGGCGGAGGTCCTCATCCGGGGCGTAGCTCGCCAGGACGAGCAGTGGATTCGAGTAATGCAGTTGATAGCGATGCGATCCCCACTCATAAAAACCACGTTCGTATCTCCAGGAGAGTGAGCGTTTCAACTCGTTGAGGTGCGCGTCCAATGGCTGGCCTCGCAGATGCTCCGAAAACAAGCCAATCGTCAAGTGCATCAGATCGTGATTCTCGGTAAATCGTGGTGGCCAGTAGGCTGCTTTGCTGATGCCATTGCGGCGCTCCATGGGCCACCTTCGGATGATCTCGGTCAGATGCTCCTTGGCGCCCTTGGACAGGCGGTCCGTCTGACCAAAATCCAGCAGGGTTTTGAGCAATCGAATTCCCATAAAATCCGCATCGAACGTCAGTTCGACCTTCCGGAAATAGCGACTGGCTTTACCGACATCACGGTTCAGAAAGAGCCTGGCCTGATTCAACGACCACGCCCGGCCATCGAGCGGCTTCATGCTCGACTCCAACTTGCCGAATTCATCGACGATCCACTTCAGGTACTCGGCCCGACGAGCCGCGATTTCCGCTTCCCAGGACATTTCCGCGCCGGCTGACGAGCGCACGACTAACCCAATCAGCACGATCATCAACAGCGACACCCGAGGGCAACTGTGGCGGCGTAGATGATGCATGGCAATCAGTTCTCGCCTAGGAGCAAGGCAACCTACAGACAACGGTCAGGGTACGCTGAACTGGGGTGATTACGCCGGCCGTTGCGCACAGACCACAATAGCCTGATCACCGTTTTCCAGGACAAATTCGTCGCCGGGAAGAATCAGGTTCTCACCAGCACGTCGAACGCCCATCAGAGCAGTCCTGCCGTCTTCGTAACGCGTTCTTAAATCGCGATAGGTGCCCTTGAGCTGTGATTCCA
The DNA here is from genome assembly GCA_002709225.1 of Planctomycetaceae bacterium. Classification (GTDB taxonomy): domain Bacteria; phylum Planctomycetota; class Planctomycetia; order Pirellulales; family Pirellulaceae; genus UBA9264. The sequence continues at coordinate 5,817 of PAQH01000050.1, read as the reverse complement.
GATCAACGATATAGAATTGCTCGCCGCCGACGTTACTGGTCAGATCAGCCACCACGTCGGCGACTCCGGTATCCTGAATTTCTTGAATTAGCATCTGCTCAGCCAGAGCCGCAATGCAGACTACACTGTCGCAATTCGCCCGACGGAAAAACTCTTCGTTCTCCGGATCAATGCACTCGACAACGGTGAATACGGATGAACAAAGAGTCTCAACGACCAGAGCAATTTTCAGGTTCTGGGCATCTGAGAGTTCTGGCTGATCAGCGGACGCTTGAATAATCAACGCCCGCGCTTGCGGCACATTCGCTTGCAGCAAAACTGTCTCTCGCGCCGGGCTGCCTTTGACAAAACGGATGTCCAGTTGCTGAAGTTCCACTGGAAGCTGTTCGAGTTTGGCATCGATCAGCACGATGCCAGCACCTGCAGTCGTCGTATCACGGCGAAGTTCACCAATCAACTTGAGTAAGCACTCGAGCTTACCAAAACCGCACACGACGACATGGCCATTTAGGTCAATTTCGTTCATACCTTGTGTCTCCAGCATCTTCGATTCCAACATCTTTGTCGCGAGCAGCGAAAGTACGTACCCAAGTATTCCAACTCCAAACAGCATGACGGGGAGACCGATCAAAATACGTCCCCAGAAACTCTCTGGATAAAGATCGCCGTAGCCCACCGTGGTCATCGTTACCAGTGACCACCAGAAGCCGTCAACCCAGGCTAGATCAGGGTTATCCGGCAACTCGAAATACATGAACCCTGTCGTCGAATAAAGCAACAGGGACAGAAACAGAAATGCGAGCTGCAGAGACCGCTGTCCGGCGAGCTGACCGAATCGGCCTATAAAAGAAAAGAAAAATCTAAGGACCACGATTCTTTTCCTGGTTCCATAAAAGCAACAGGGAATCCGCTCTGGCAGCGATCCGGTCGTTCATCCAAAACCCCTCACCGGTTTCCCGCGCCTTCCGTTGTGCGCCAAGGTACGCATCCATGCCCGGAAAATCGAACCGCGTGTAAACCAGCGTGTAACCTTTAGAAATCAGATCGGTGGCCAAATTCAAATCATACTTACCATCGGTTCCTTCCAGGAAGAGCGTCCCCAGCAATCGCCCCTCGTTGTCAACCCGCTTGTCAGAGACCACAAGCCGAGCCTGTTTGCCCACCGCAACACGTTTGAGGTAGTCAAAACAGATCTTGCCGTATTCCAGGATGAGCGGATCCCGCAACGTCGGGTTAAAGGACTTGATTCCTAGAATCCTAAACTTCGTCGTCTCACCTGCGCCGTTACCGATGATGACCTCATCCCCATCTACCGCCATGACTACATCGACGAGATCACCACTGTTGAACAGTTCAGGACGAATCGTTTCCGTAATCGCTTGCCGCTGCCGGGACCCCCAGTAAAAGTAGCCAGACATCGTCAACAGAACACACGCCAGAATCGACATGTCGTACTGCCTCCATAATGCTTGGCAGACTTGCGTTAGTGATCGAGTGTTTCTGTTTTCCATGGTCCAGTTGCTGCTTTAGTTTCCTTCTGGTGCAAGCGGATCCTCTTCCGTTCTTTCGTCTGATTCCGCGTGTCGGATGCGCCCGCGTGCCCCTTGCACACATTGCGCACTAATGTCTCAGCCACGTCACTCATACCATGGCTCCAGTCGCAGATCAAAGCACTGGCTGGCAGAAATGCTCCACGGCGTCTACCTGGGCACAGTTTCATTCACGTGCTCAACCAGGACACCAACTGAACAAATTCCTCGAGTGGACACTAGTGTAATCGCGATCGGATTGGCGCAACAAGTGAGGCATGTTTCCCCGCGGGCACGTCACTGGCACCGGTTGAGTGTCAGCAGTGCAAATGCGGTACCGTACTGCTGGTGGTAGTTGTAGAGTGGGTAGTCCCACCAGGATCCATTCTTCTCCTGGCGATCCAGCATCAGCTTCGCCAGCAACGGCTTGTAGGGTCCTTGATCCGATTCAGGCAACTGTGCCAGCGACACGGCAGCGTAGTAATGACCGAAGTAGTAAAAATAGCCGGCCACTTGCATCCACGATTCATGTGGAATCGGACGTTTACGTCCAATGTCGAGCCAGCCATTGCGAACGTACAACCGATACAGCCAATTCTTAACGACATTGTCGGTAATCGTGTCGTCTCCCCAGGCCCGCAGCGCCGCGTTACAACACTGTGTTCTCCCCAGACTGCCCCCCGGTCGATTGATGCCCCGCATCGGTTGCCGATTGAGGTACTCACCGTAGAGGTAGCTAAAATCCTTCTTGCGTTGACGATTGATCGCCGCCACGGCCCGGGTCACAATCTTCTGCGGTGGTTTGATGCCCATGTCACGCGCCTCCGCAAAGGCAATTAACACGGTCCCGTTCACAAAACTGATCGAACTGGATGTAGGCTTGCGTGCCTGGTAGCGAAAATCGTAATACCCCCACCCTCCATCCACAGACTCGTAGCGGGTCAGCATCTCGAACTGCTTGTGGATCAGATTATCGATCTTTTTGACCACGGCCGCGTCCGCGGCCCGGCGAGCTCGCAATCGAACCAGGGCCTGAATCGAATACGCGTGGCCCCAGATGTTGTACATGGCGTCGCCCGTCGCCCGCCGCAAACTGCCGAGATGCTTCAGCAACCACGCTTCCGCGCGGTCAAGTGACGCACCAACCTTCGTGTCTCCCCTCTCGTTCTCGGCCAATGCCGCGATGCAGAGAGACGTCGTCCCGGCGCGAAACGCATGGTGCGCGCCGGGCACGGGGGCGTAGACATTCAGACCTTTTGTTTGCGTCGCCGACCCCCACGATCCGTTCGGATTTTGAACCGCAAGCAGAAAAGCAACCCCGCGATCAATCGCCGTCTGGACCCGTGCGCTCGTCGGGGCGTCGATCTTTGGCAAGTCAGGCGGGCGGGAAAAATCGAGCGAGTCAGCAAGAATTCCCTTGCGTGATACCGTGGGATTTTCTGCGCCGGCGAGAGAGGCCGCAAAGATCAGCAGCACGCACGGCAACACTCGATCACAAACCATGTCCATCACTCAAGCAAAGTCCCTGGGCCCTGTTTCTGTTGGCAATACAACGTCCTACTCGAACTCCACATCACACGTCATGCCTGCCGCGATTGCCGGTTCATTCCCGTCCAACCGCACGTTCACGACGCAGTCGTGCTTGCCATTGGACATGGGAATCAGCGACACCGACTTGACGCTGATCTCGAGTTTGCGAGCGGGAAACGCCTTCGGAGAAGCGACCCCTTTGCCTCCGACTTTCACGTGTCGCAAAGCCGTCTCCGGTAAATCGACGCGAATCTGCAACGCCCGTGGATTGACCAGCGTCACCAGTACCTGCCTATTCGTCACGGTCGTCTCGGCGGCCAATGAACTCGGTTTTTCACCCAGCTTCCCGCGAGATAGTGTCCCGTGGTACACGACGCCGTCAGTGGCGGCACGCAAAACCATCTGCTTGCGATCCGCTCGCATCTTATCCAAATCCTGTTTCTGTTTCGCAAAGGTCTTGCTCCCTTTGGCCACCTCGATCTCTTTGCGCTGTCGGTCCAACTCCAGCCCGCGACGCGTTTTGTCGAACGCCAGCAACGCCCGCGCCAGGGTGTCATCCTGTTGCTCCTGCTCACGCGGAATCACCTGCTCTAACGACCGCGAAGCGGTAATCTCGGCGACCTTCAGTCGGAACTGCGCGCTCTCGACAGAACGCTTCGCGCGTTTCAAGACGATCTCTTCCGATTCTTCCGTCAGCTCGTCTTCCTGGTACATCTTCTCGAGCTGCTTCAGCTCTTCCATGGCATTTTCCAATGAGGCTTTGGACGACTTGAGGTTGAAACCCGTGCTGGCGACCCGCTGATCCCGGTCCACTTTGACAAAATTGTCGTAGGTCTGTTGTGCGTCGCGTTTGGCCCGGTTGGCCAGGGCGAGGTCAAGCGCCTGGATCTTGAGGAACTGTTGATGGGTGAACATCGCTTCCTGTTGCTTTAGTTCGGCAAGTCGCAGCGCCGTTTCCGCATCCTCAAGTTGTTCGTCAACATCATCGGTCTTGAACCAGACCAAGGCCTGTCCCTTCTTCACCTGGGTACCGTGCGAGACAATTTGTTTGATCTCAAGCGACTTGATCTGTTCCGTCCCCGCAGTGAGTTCCGCCGCGCCGACGGGCTCAAAGTAACCGACCGCCTTGGCTACGGGTTGCGGCTCCTGCCCGGCACCCTTCGCCGCGGGCTTCTCCTCTTGAGCCAGGACAACACAAGCCAGGAGCACACTCAGGGTGCCCGTCACTACCGTCAATCGCCAATTCATGATGTATCTCACTAGGGGTACCTTTACTGGTCTGTCACACATACTGGTCTGTCACACACCGCCGCTGGCCGCGTGCTCTATCATCGTTGTAGCGGGAGGCGAAGTCCAGCAACAACCAACACTGCGTCACCCGTTGGCTGCTCCGTGAGACCCCGCAGCCAGCGATTTTGTCCAGCGCCCCGGGGACGTGGCGGAGAGCAGCGTGCCTTTCCCATGGCCCCGTTGCCCTCGCAGCTGGTCTGTGGGTGGCGCGCTGCCGTGGAATCCGGTCACCGGGCCACACAACTCTCTAAACGTTCGCATCGAATTGGCGAGCGAACTTTGTATCTGTTCCCAGTATCTGCTCCCAGCGTGTTTGCCTGTTGAAGCTACCTGTCAAGAGCGAGCTTGCGCAGAGCGCGAGACTCCTCTGGAGAGCGACGAAATGTTCTGACAGCATCCAGTGCCCGTGTCCTCAAGCACATACAGAGCGCGCACGCAGTCGTGCGAACCCCTCCGATACGCTCTATGATAGGAATCCCAAAACCGCAACAGCGGTCTCCCCACGACACGTTTCCCCCACGACACGGTTTCCCATGGCCTGCCAAACTCGTTTGTTGATCTTCCTCCACCTCACGTTCTTTCTGACAATGGCACCCGCCACTGCCAGTAAAACGATCCGGCGCATTGATCCACAACCACACCAGGGACGTTCCGCGGCGGTGGTGGTCCGCGGGCAGAGCATCCTGCACACAGGCCAGCTTTTTCCTACCCGGTCGAATAGTGCGGTTCCGACAGGAGATCTGCCCACACAATACCAGAACCTGATGGCGAACTTGGAGCAAATCCTCAGTCAGAGCCAGAGTCACAAAAGTGACATTCTCAAACTGAATTTTTGCGTCGCCAAGACAGATATCGCCAACTATCTGCGGAACGCGCTTTCCGATTGGTTCACTGTCCAGAGACTACCAGCGGTTTCGTATGTCCAGTCCCGACCACCACTGCCGGGAGCGCTACTGGCCTTGGATGCCGTAATCGCCGTCCAGCCCATTTCGGGTAGTCGTCCGCGGCGCGCCCCGTCCCCAGATCCAGAGCGAGCGATCGGAGGTGCGATCTATAGTGTGATGCCCCGGGGTGACGTGCTCTACATCTCCGGCCAGGCCCAACCGGGAGATCTATTGCCGGCAACTACGGCCACCCTGCAGGGTCTGCGGAAGACCATGCAACATCTGGAACTGGGACTGGAGAGTATTGTCCAGTTGAAATGTTACCTGGAACCGATCAGTCGCGCCGTCGAGGTTGAGGAAAGAATCACGCAATTTTTCGGCGCACTTCCCAGACCACCGGTCAGCCATGTCGAATGGACCGCCGGATCCCTGCCGATTGAAATCGAACTGATTGTCCATGCCGAGGCAGCAAACTCGGCTGAATCGATTGAGAGCATCACACCTCCTGGACTTCCTTCATCACCCGTCTTCAGCCGAGTAGTACGCCTGTATGGCGACCATCGCATTTATCTCTCCGGAATGTA
>PAQH01000049.1 GCA_002709225.1 Planctomycetaceae bacterium | reverse complement strand
TGGTTTGATGCGTCATTGCACGTACTGCATTTTGAACGTGGCGGCGGCAAACTCAATTTGCTGTGGTACAACTTTGCGGCGCACCCGACGACCTATGGTGGAAGTGGTGCTGCCGGGCCAGGTTGGCCTGGCGTCGTCCAGCAGCGTCTCCGCGATGCTTTTGGCGTTTCGCCGTCTTATTTGCAGGGGCATATCGGAGACATCAGCCCGACTGGACGTGAACAAACGGCGATGCTGGTAACGGCAGCGATTATCGATGCCGTTGAATCTGCACGTGAGGTGGCAGTCGATGTGCTACGCGTTGAGACACAGGCCGTTGCCCTACCTTTTGACCTGGAGACCTTCCGCAAAAATATCGCGCAACACCAGGACAGCAGCTTGTTCGACCGGGACTGGTACCAGGCTTTTGCATCCCGCTACGATTTTGACAAGAAGACACTTCCTGTCACGCTGGCAGCGGTTCGACTGGGAGATGTTGCCCTGTTATTTCATCCGGCCGAGTTGTACACCGTTTATGGACTGGAAATCCAGCGTGACTCACCCTATCAGCAGACACTGGTAGTGGGATACGCCGACGGGTACGTGGGATATGTTCCGGACAAGAACGCCTACGTGCGCAAAGAGTACGCGGCGGCAAAAGTTCCCCGGATCTTGAACTACCCGCCGTTCCAGCCTGACGTGGGTGCAGTTCTCTCGGCGGCGGCGCGTGGATTGCTAAAGCGAAGTCGCCGGTAGTCCCCAGTTCAGGCGAAACGGTCGTCCCGCGACCGGCATCACTTTGTGATGGGCCTTATTTGGTTTGGGTCAGGCTTGCCGGTCGTGGCCTCAGAGGTGGACTGGGCAGACCCGCCGCCCAGTAGGTCGCATTTCGCAGCAACCGTTGGAATTGAGGAACTTCAAAGCTCTGAGGGTGTCCCAGTGAGGTGTAGAAAACGCGTCCTCGGTGAGGCCGCTGATGGGTCCAGGCAACCGGTTCGGTCATTTCTGCCGCGGCGACCCGGCCGAGCATCAAAGGCGCTGCGGTGGTGGCCAGCGGACGATTCTTGTAAAGCGATCCAAACACGCGGAATTCACTGAGCGCGATTCCGTCGAGTATGGGATGTCCAGCGGCGGCCTTGAGCGGTTGAACGAACGTCTCCGCCGTATTCGGATGGTGGTCGTGGTAATTACCTCCCAGAACGTGCTGGTCAAATTCAGGCCACTGCTGCAGGTCGTTGGCCGGTTGGCCTTCCCGCAAGCTGAAAGCGTGACTTGTGGTGCGCAGCGCGACCAGCGGTTTACCATCTGCCAGGTAGTTGCGCAACACATCGAGTTGCCGTTTGGGAAACGTCCGGCGGCGAATAGACCAGATGGCGAGGTCGGCCTGATTGAGCACGTCGATTCCCGGAAGGTCGTTGCGGTTATCGGCATTGGCGTAGACACAGGTGATCTTGAAAAACGCTCCGAAGTGTTTCAGCGCGAAAGCTGGCAGAGTTTGGGAAGTCTGGTACTCGCTTTCCGCCATTACGACTACCAAGTGTTGTCGTTTGTCACCAGGAAATCGAAATGGTTTTCCACCCAGGATGTCGGCGCTCGTGATGGTCGGACACCAGAAGCGTTCAATATGTTCGAATACCAGGTCGTTGCCGGTGTAATGATTGACATAGGGTTCATCACGAGGGTTGTACATGGAGTCTGTCATATCGCGCATCAACACCACATTCTTTCCCTGGTACACCAACTGCCGGATCCCGAAGGGGCGTCCTAACACACACATATTGGTGTGAACTCCCATGATGATCACGTTCTTGATGCCGCGTTGCTGCATCAGGTAGAACGCTTCGGCACTGTCCGTAATGGCATCACCTTTCTTGATTTGCAGGGTTTCGATTTGTCGATCGAAAAACCGTACGGCCTTGCGAATCGTACCATCATCGTCACTGGGCTGGTCGACCTTGACAGGTAGCACGGACTCTTGCTTTTCGTCACGGTAACACCAACCTTGCAGAGGGAGTTTGGTCTTGAACTTGGGTGCCTGCTGCGCCAGTTTTCGCTGCGGTGTTCCTTCGTATTGATTCATGCATCCACTGGGCGAGTGAATGATCAACACACCCTGGGCACGGGCTTTGTTGAGGACCTCGTTCATGCGGGGCGCCATTTCTGCCACACGCCTTGCCGCGTTACGGCAGTAGTGATCGTTCCACATGTCGCAAATCACGATCGCGGTTTGATCGGCTTGCCATGCAGTCGTTTCAAACGCTTCGCGAAATCGATTCGTTCCGGGTGCCACTTCGGCGCGCGTGCGGAGGTTCAGATGGAGAACCTCATTGCCTATTGCGGAATTGCTGGCTACTACCAGTAGAAGCGTTGACAGACATGTCAGGCAGTGGGCTGTAGTTGGTCGCAACAGATTCAGAGCGGTGGGCAGGGGCATCGGTGACTCCGGTATGAGGAGGGGAGATTCACAGCACGTCTGATCATACTCCCGATTATCAGTTCGTTCACGCGGGCCTGATAGAAAGAAGAAACACGCTTTCTTTGAGAGGAGAGCAGACTAGTTGGATCTGTCACCTAACAGAAATGCTTCGGTGACGATGTTGCCGGCCACGTAGCTATGGCCTTTGGTGGTTTTGCCAGCGTCTGTCTTTTTCAGGTTGCGAATATCAGGGACGCTGTAAAAGACAAAAATCCGTCCGTCTGACAATTGGGCGCTTCCTGTGCCGCCGAGCCACTGTCCGGGTCCTGAAAGTCTGGTTTGCGGTTTGGGCAGCCCGCCGTGCAAGACCTTGGTACGTTCATGCTGCCAGGTTCGACCACCATCGGAGCTGATGGTTGCCCGGAATGAACCACTATTCCAGCGGTCGGCGTAACTGCAGACGATCAGCCCGCTTTGCAAACAGAGTGCGTGCAGAGGTGAGCCTTCGAAGCCCGTATTTTCAGGTTGCGACCAGGTTCTTCCCTGATCCTTGGACCGTGAAACAAAGACCGGGCCTGCCACGCTCCGCATGACGGCCATAGTGACACCCGAGGGATGCGGCACAATAGTTGATTCGTTGTAGTCTTTCCCCGGAATGAAATGAGGCGTGAAAGACTGGCCTCGGTCGGTCGAACACAGCACAAAGGCTTGCGTCTTGTGTTCTTGAGCGGATTTGAGACTTCCGTAGGCGGGTACCAGGATCGTATCGTCGGGGAGTACTGTTGCACCGGCGAACATGCACACCAGATGTCCGTAGGGTGTGCCATCAAAGACGCGCGTATTGGTCCAGGTGGTACCGCCATCTCGGGAGACCCTGCTGACAAATGCAACGGGTGCGTGTGTTGCCACTGTGCCCTCGGGTAAATAGACGTCGTCCGGTGTCGCGCCGACTTTCAACTCCCATACCTGAAAGCCCTGCTGCTTCATTTTCGCAGCGCTGCTCCGGGGCCAAAAATCCCAGCTCATATGACAGCGATCATTCCAGATGTGGCCAATACCAAGTTGGATCAGTCGTTGTTTCTGTTGGTGTCGGGTTTGGAGTCGCATCGTATGAACGATGTCGACGAGGGTTCCATCGGACAATTCGAGCGGGATGTTGTAAGCCCAATTGGGTGTGATCGGCGTCCACGTTTGTCCCAGATCTTTGGACGAAAGTACGACCTGTTGGTATTCCTCAACGAAGAAATCGTCGTTGATCTTGTTTGCGTTTGCGGTGTCAAAGCGGATGATTATCTCATCGTGATCTCGTATCTGGATTCCGCCCAGAATGGGGTAGTTATAGGTGTAACTATTCCAATTCGGCCGATCGTAGATCAGCAGATCCGACTTGACGGGCGGCTCGGCGGTGGCGACCGCCGTCAGCGCCAATAGGCAACAACCAAGAAATAGACGCATGGCAGAAAACTCCAATCTGGAATCGTTTTCCGATCACCAAACGAGGGTAGCGAGTTGATTCAACCCAGACACACTTGGGTTGAATCTCACATCGCTCTGCATCGTTTTACTTCGTGTCTACACGAACGGAAAGGCAGCACAACTGCCTCTTGACGCCTTTTGCGGGGAGACTCAGCTGAAGGGGCCCCACATGCGACACTCCTTTTTTGGGGTCCGCAGCACGCGAGCTGGCTGCGTCCAGGTACCAATGCGTCGTTGTTGGTACCGATGTACATCATTGTGATTGACGAAAGCTGTCGGTCTGCACCACTTCACGGATGAGTGATTTGAGCGCGAAATTGTGTTCTTCCGTCTTGTTGACGATGGCATCCACCGTCAATGCGTCAACAGGCCGGAGTTCCCGAGACAAGGCGAATCGCAGTAGATGCGCTGTGAAGGCTTTTGCGAACCGCCGTTTTTCTGCGACCAGTGAATTCTTGAAACGCACAATGTCGTCAAACTCATATTTCCTCAACAGTGTTCCGCTGGGATCGACATCCCTGCCATTTGTATAGTGATCGCGCCAGCGGCCGGTGACGTCGAAGTTCTCCAGGGCAAACCCCAGCGGGTCGAGTCTGGCGTGGCAGCCAGCGCAATCCGGATTCTCTCGATGCTTGGCGAATCGCTCACGGATGGTCAATTTGTCCGAGTCCGCTTCATCGTTCAGCGCAGGCACATCGTTCGGTGGCGGCGGTGGCGGGTCATTAAAGATCACCTCGATAATCCAGGCGCCGCGTGCGATGGGGTGCGTGCGTTTGGGTCCGGATGTCATGCTGAGCATTGCTGCGTTGGTAATGATGCCGCCATAGCGTGCGTCAGACACCTCCAACCGCTCGAAGGTCTGCCCACGCAACTGGCCGCGCAAATTATTCTCGAATTTCTGTTGCGCTGCTTGTTGTAGCTTCCCTAGATCCTCAGGTCTTGGTGCTTTTTCCAGGGCGACTTTAGTTTCTTGAAGCCTGGTTTCCAGCGCTTTTTTTTTCGTTATTTGCTGAGGAGATAACGCCTCCAGCAAGGCTATGTTCGAGATGAAGAAAATATCTCCGGCAGTCGCTGCCGCAACTTCGTCGCTCGTCAGTGCCCGAGTGTAGAGGCGCGCCTTGTCGATTCGTACGGACAAGAACCGGTTGCCACCAGCGGGCAAGTGACGCAAGCCAAATAACACGGAGGTTCTGTCTTTGGGAAACGTCGCGGAACCCTTGCGGAAAGGTTTACCGTAAGGCTGTCCGTTTCGGTATAACCTGGTGGTTCCATTCTCCTGGTAGACCATGACCAGGTGCAGACGCTGATGTGTCTCTTTTTCGGGAGTTGACTCGGGGAAATCTTCGGTGCGGCTAAAGCCGTTGCTTCCCGAGATCCAGTGCCGGGGCTTTCGTTCTCCCAGTACGATCGTGTCAAAAAAATCGCCGGGACCCTGGATGCCCATCACCCCTCCACCCCTTTGATCGAGGTTGTCCAGTTCGCACCAGACTTCCAGTGTTTTGGCTTTCAAATCGATGGGTAGATTCGGACTTTGCAGGTAGGCTCGCTCGAGCACGACCATACCGTTCTGGTAGGAAATCTTGCCGGTTGCCTTGAGGTCCAGCTTGTTGGCAGAACTTTTCAAGTTGCCATCAAAATCCCAGGCGGCATACGGCTTCAAGTCCACCGGTGGTTTTCCACCGGCCTCTTTTTTTCGCACCGCCAGCAATTGGTTTCTGACCGGCTTCAAGAGGGCTTCCAGCTCCGTCTGAGCTGTTTCCATCTTTTGCCGTAGCGATTGGAGTGTTTGCTCTCGGCGTCGGTTTTCTTCGGTCAGCTGGCGGGCATCGATCTGCGGTGGCTTCAGATCGGATGTGTACCATTGCTTCAGAAAGGGGCTTTGGTAACTAAAGGAGGGGGCCAGTAGTTCGACGAGTGGGCGATTTTCGATGAATACCGCGTCGAACAGAAGCAGAGGCTCTAGCACCATCTGCAAACTGGCCGGATGGTTCTTGTCGAGGCTGAACAACCGGTGTTGTTGCGGGTCTGGGGTTGCGGCCAGCACGTTTTCTAGTTGCATCCACTGGGCGGGAAACGTATCCAGAAAACGTTCGATCTTGGGATCAGCAAACATCCGGTCGAGCGTTTGGTTGAGTGTTTTCGGTTCGGTGAGTTGGCCGGCCGCAGCAAGTTCTAGAAGCTGCTTGTCTGGCAGACTGCCCCAGAGAAAAAAAGACAAGTTCGAGGCGAGCTCAAAATCCGCCGCCGTACGCTCTGGTGAACTATAGCGATACAGAAACAAGGGCGATGACAGAACCGCTGCGACGACTTTCTTCATGCCATCGGTGAACGAAGAGTTCTGTGCCATTTTGCCGATCGCATAGGTAGCGTAGCGGTCCAGCGTCTCCGGCTGAATTTGCCGGCGAAATGCCTGCTGTAGAAAGGGTTCCAGACGTTTCTTGACTTCGACCTCGGGCGGAGTACCCGCGGTTGGCGCTTTGAAAAAAATGTTCCAGATCCCCACATTGCTCTCGTTGAAATCGGGACTTTCCACGATCGAGACGCTGAGTCGCAGGAAGGCGTCAAGCAGGAGTGGTGATAATGTTAGCTGATTGGCCTGGTTATCGAAGCCGTGCGATGCGCGTAAATCTTTGGGGAAGGCTCTGACATCTTTCAATCCGGTCTGTGGGTTCATGGACTCCGAGAGCACCTGGACACGATCGGGCATCTGGTTTGACTTGGGGTTCAGGTAATTGCTTCGCCGCGTCATCAATTTTTCAGGCAGCTTGAATACATTGCCTTTCAATTGCAGCAGATCCTTGACAGCATTGTTGTACTGGAATCGATTCAAGCGGCGGATTGGTGCAGGGGTTTGCTCCTGGTTTGCTGCCGCAGTGCGGAGCAGCGCCTTCAATCCGGTGAGGACCTTGCCGCGCACTGACTCCTCCAATTTGGGCTCACTTGCTGGCGGCATGTCATAGGCATCGATGACGCGAATCATTTTTTCAAGAAGTTGGGGGCTCTCGAGAAATTGTGCGGCTGTCCTGAGTTCCTGAAGATTAATTTTCCCGTTTGCTTCCTCAAGGCCGTGACAGTGCTGGCACGTTTCGGAGATAAAAGTCGTTAGATATACATCGAATTCATCCGCCGCACCCGGTGTAACGGAAATAGCAAGCAGGAGTAAGCAAGGCAGACAAAATTTGCCAATGCGTGTATTTGTAATCATGGGGTGAGCTTCTTAATTCCACAGATCAGAGACGACACCAGTACTGTCTGCGAACTGATCGATTTCTACGCCCATCAGTTGTGCCAGGGTTAGCCACATGTTGGAGTTGAGCGTGCCACTCTTGCACTGGATGTAGCGACCCTGGTTGATTTGTCCCTGCGATTTGCCGGCAACGATCAGTGGTAGATCGTAGTATTGGTGGGTAGCCCCATCGCCCAGACCGGCACCGTAGGTGACGAGTGCATTGTCCAATAAGGAAGAGCCGTCGTGCTCTTTGGTCACTTTCATGCGCGACAGAATGTAGGCGTATTGTTCCATATGGAAGAGGTCAATCTTCTGGAGCTCTTTGTAACCTTCCCCTTTTTGGTTGTGGGTCATGTTGTGATGTTGCACCGGCTGGGGGAAGACACCTTCATAGAGTAGGGTTGCATCCCATCTCTCCGGCCCAACCATAAAAGTGCAGATGTTGGAGATTCCCATTTGTAACGCCAGGATCATCAGGTCGGCTTGCAGCTTGATGTAATCGCCCCGTGGCAAGACTTCGTTCTTGGGGACGGCGATGTCCGCATCAGCCAGCAATTTTTGCAGCTTCGCAATCCTGATTTCGATATTGCGAACCATTTCCATGAATTCGTCGAGCGTTTTGCGATCGTCGCGCCCCAATTGTCTTGAGAGCGTCTTGGCGTCTGCGAGTACCAGGTCGGTTACATCCGACACGTGGTTGCGATAGCTGTCCGCCAGGAACAGTCGGTCATAGAGTTTTTGCGGATCTCTGATAGACGGAGCGATTTTGTCCGGGCCATACCAGGAGATATTGTTGAAGTAGATCGACTCTTTACCCGCCTTGAAACCGTTACAACTGATTTCGAGTGTTTTAAAGACCGTTGAATGACCAACCCGGTCTCCGATCACCTGGTCCAGGCTGCGGCCGTTGGGGTGGCGGATGCCCTGCTCGGTGGCTTGTAGCGGTGACAGGCTCGTCAGATAGCACGAGGCGCCCTGGGCATGCACGTCCTGGCCGTGTTTGAACGTTCGGTCTAGCCCCGTGACTAGAGTAATATCTTGTGCGTGATCGGCCAGCGGCTCCATGGTCGAAGTAAGTTCCAGGGGATAGATTCCCGGATTCGTCTGGATTCGTTTTTGGTTCTTCGTTTTATCTGCGTTGAAGCCGCCCACAAAACCTGGCAGCGTGGCGGCTTCTTCGCCCGGGAAGAAGCAACGTCGTACGAGCCCATTGGGCACGTACATAATCACCAGTTTCTTGGCCGGCTGATCTTGCCCGGCCTTGCGCTCAGCCCCGCCAGCGAGCGAGGGCAAGAACGGCAAGCTTAACACGGCCCCTTTGGTTTTCAGAAACTGTCGTCTGGAAACGCTCATCGTTTTACTCCGTGTAGCCGGCGGGTGCTGGCCAGTGTCTGATACGAGTGTCTGATTCTGCGTTTGGTTGAGTCGCAGGTTGTGATCAACAGAGAAGACCCGGATGTGGGGGGCGGGCTGGACTTTACAGCACGATCCTTGATTATAGACCATATCGTGACCGTGTCGGCAGGCCAGAAAATTATCCAGTGGTGTGAAGCTTGAAAACAACGAAGTGTCGCGGCGACACTATTAGATTCATGTTCGACAAACTTACTCAAGCGTTCGGTCGACTGCGCGGTGGTGCCACTGAAGTGAGCCTGCGCCCCTACCGCCGCCTCCTGGCGAAAATAGCGGAACATGAAAGAGAGTTGCGGAGATGTACTGACGACCGATTGCGGTCGACCGTCGGCGATTTGCAGCAACAACTTGCGGCCGGTAGCAGTTTGGAGAGTTGTTTGCCGCGGACTTTTGCTGTGGTGCGTGAAGTGGCCCACCGGGTTCTCTCCCAACGGCCGTATGATGAGCAGATGCTGGCTGGAGTAGCGCTCCACCGGGGCCGCGTGGTACAGTTGCAAACGGGCGAAGGGAAGACACTGGCCGCTGTCGCTCCCGCGGTTCTCAATGGACTCACCGGGCGCGGTGTACACATTCTCACATTCAACAATTATTTGGCCCAGCGCGATGCGGCATGGATGGGGCCCATCTTTCAGTTTTTGGGGATGACCGTTGGTTGTGTTGTGCCTGCGCAGCCGCGCGTCGTTCGCAGGGAAGCGTATACCCGCGATGTCACTTATGTGACGGCGCAGCAAGCCGGCTTCGACTACTTGCGCGATCAACTCGCCCTGGAGTTGGATCTTCAGGTACATCGAAGTCATCATTTTGCGATCGTCGATGAAGCCGACTCGATCTTGATTGACGAAGCCCGCGTACCACTGGTCATTGCTGGTGAAATGCCCGAACCGGCAGTCGATGTGAGTGTGCTGGCAGAGCTGGTGAGTGAGCTAAAGTGCCAGGAACACTATGAAATTGGTGATCGCGCACGAAACGTACATTTTACGAGCGCCGGATTGGACTGCCTGGAGCGGGAGCTCGGTTGTGGTGACTTGCACGAGGAAAGCCGGCTGCCACTGCTGACGCGACTGAACCAGGCGCTGCACGCGGAGTGCTTGTTGCGGCGGGATGTCGACTACATTGTCCGTGAGGGCTGCGTGGTGCTATTGGATGAACTGACCGGCCGAGTCGCTCCGCAGCGGCGCTGGCCCTACGGTTTGCATGCGGCTGTTGAAGCGAAAGAGCGCCTGCCGATTCAGCGCCCAGGCAAGATCCTGGGGTCAATCACACTACAACACTTTGTCGGATTGTACGACAAGTTGAGCGGGATGACTGGAACGGCGGAACAGGCTGCCGAAGAATTCCACGGTTTCTACGATCTTAAAGTGACCGTCGTGCCGACGCACAAACCATGCGCCCGTGAGGATCAAGCCGATTTAACGTTCACGACGCGTACTGCGAAATTTGCCGAAGTCGTGAGGCTGGTGCGTCAAAAACACGATTCTGGTCAGCCTGTCCTGGTTGGGACCGCAAGTGTTCAGGAATCTGAGTTCTTCCTGGAACAGCTGCGGGCCGCGGGGATTCCCTGCCGAGTTTTGAACGCCAGGAACGACCACGAGGAAGCGTGTATTATCGCGGCGGCCGGGCAGTTTGGAGCGGTTACCATTTCCACGAACATGGCTGGCAGAGGAATCGATATCAAACTGGGTGGCCACGGGCAAGCTGACGATCACCGTGTCCGCGCGCGGGGGGGGCTCTTTGTCATTGGAACCAACCGTCACGAGAGTCGCCGTATTGATAATCAATTGCGTGGACGTTCTGCCAGACAGGGTGATCCAGGCCAGACGAGGTTCGTGATCAGTCTGGAAGATGACTTGTTGCGGCGATTTGGGATCGAGGACTCACTGCGCGGATTGTCGCTGGAGCGCAGCTCCGAGGACTCCATTGGCAATCCACAAGTCACCGCGAAAGTGGCGCACATACAGCGCGTAGTCGAGGGGGAATGTTTTGAGATTCGTCGCACCTTGCGGAGATATTCGCAGGTGCTTGAGGGGCACCGGCAGGCGATTGTGCGGCGGCGGCAAGAGTATCTGGATGACGCCGCAGCTGCTTACATTTTGGAGGACCGCGCACCGCAACGTTACGCGGAGCTCTTGCAGCAATTTGGCCGCGCCGTCTTGCGCCGTGTCGAACGCCAGATCGCGATCTGGCAAATTGACCAATGTTGGGCAGATCACCTGGAACTGATGGCGGAGACCCGTGATACGATTCACCTGTTCAGCCTGGGTGGGTTGGACCCCTATTTCGAGTACCAGCAACGAGCAAGCAAAGCGTATCGTGACATGTTGCAGCGTCTCGATGATACGATCGTTGACAGATTCAACGCTGCCCAAGTAACGGCTGCTGGCTTGGATCTTGAACGCGAACAATTGTTACGTCCTGCCGCCACGTGGACCTACATGATTACGGACCACCCAGTGGGAGATGTTTTCGATCGATTGGCGCGGCGCGTGAGACGCTTGCTGTCCGGTAACTGAGCTGTCTGCTCGCGCCGGCGGAGGTGTGTCGGAAATCCGCAGGGGTCAACGAAAGCGAAACCCGTACAGATCAGCGTCTCGCATTCTGATATAGAGTCGCACGGTCTTACCGAGGAGCGATTTCAGGTCGTTGCCGTTCCAGTGGACATTGTGTTCGATGCAGTCGGAGCGGATTGGCTGGCATTCAGCCAGTCGGAAGCCCTTTTCTTGATGCGTGTTTCCCTGCCTATCACGGACTACGAAATTGGGAAGGATTCCGGGAGGATACCCTGGAATCTGTAGCTCTCGATCGATGCCGATACCGACCGAGACTTCCCCGCGACTGGCGTCGAGGTTCAATTGCAATGTTCGGCCAGTGACCTTGATTGGCCGGGTGATCAGGATCTGCGGTTCATCGTGCGCGCGCAAACTGGCGTAACGGTTGTGCTTTTGCACGTACAGCGCGGCTTGCATTTTCAGCCTGCGGTCGTGGTAAGGCGCGCCGTGCTCCCCGTTCATCACATTGCAGTAAAACCAGTCTTCGTCACCCATCCTTAGGGGCGCTGTGTACAGAATCACGCAGCGATCATCGCTGTCGTGTTCTGTGCCGTGCGGGATCCAGGCTTCTCGGCTGACGGTCCGATCCCAGTGAAATCCTCCGTCGCGACTGACTAGGACCCGTACATCCATGGGGCCTTTCATATGCAGTCGCCCGATGAGCTCTTGTTCGAACCTGGCCATATCGGGTCGTGTGTGATCTCCCATGAACCACGATCCATAACCGAGTACCAGGCCTTCCGTGTGAATAGCGTGCATACCGTAGATCTCGTCAAAATAGCGAGGGTCAGTTGAATCTTCGGCGTCGGGGTATAGCACTGGACGTATGGTCCAGTGCTGCAGGTCACGGGTGGACCAGCGTGCTACTGATCGCGTGGGTGGATGATTGGGTGTTTGTCGCATGAATACCCAGTCTTGGTGTTCGTTGTCCCAGAAGTGTAGCGCTAACTTGTAGCTTGGCTTGTGACCCGCGTCGGTGAATCTTGTTTGCCACTTCGGGTCGTTGAGGAAATCCGGAGGCTGCTTGCCGAAAGAGAGTTTCAGACGCCAGTCACTGCCACTACCTAGTGAGACGAGAAACTGCTTGTCGGGATCGGTGACGTTGCCGAATTGCCCCAGGTCAACCGGCGGACTACAAGGCACCAAGTTGTTCTTGTTGGATCCGCCTGCCTTGACGAGCCCCAGAATCGGTTTTTCCCAATGGAGGCCGTCCCTACTGATCGCGTAACCGATCGGTTCTTTGAGTCCCTCGGTGTAAGCGCGGTAGTAGCATTCAAGTCGACCGTCTTGCCGCCGACCGACGTACATGGGGCCACCGATATTGGATTCCCATGGCTGGTCTGCCGTCAGCACGACCCCACGCGATTTGGGATGGTGGAGGATACGTCTCAAACCAGTGCTGCGTTCGATGACGTGATTGTCGAGGAACAGATGCCAGGGGGCCTTTCCGGGGGGCGGTGCGGCGCGCGAACTCTCTGCAACGCCGCTGGTAGCACCTGTACCGGCTGCGAAGATCAACACTTCGGCAAGTCCGACTTGCCCACGAGGGTCCTTGCCGAAATGTTCTATTTGTTCCAGCCGTACATAACGTGACCGGGTCCCGGGTGGAAACTGGTACACGAGATCCGCGGCGCGGGCTGCGACGTGGTGGATATCAGGGAGTGCCAGCCGAGCGTGGCTGATGTTGTAATCGACTTGACCGAGTGAGCCGGCTGCGGTGGTGGTGGTCGAAGTCTGGATGGTAATGTGCCGCGCGCGCCGATCGATTTCTGGCCCGTCAGCCCAGTTCCAAATTACGATCCGGCTCAGGTTCAGGTTGGCGGGTAATTCAAATTCGGCCCACGCATCTTGGCAATCCCCTTTTACCGTTAGCCACATGCCTTGGTGTTTGGGTTGTTTCTCGGGTTCACTCTGATAGCCTTCGTGTAATGGGTAGTTGTCCGTTTGATCTGACCGCTGGTCACGAGCAGTAACGCATGGCAGTACCAGCTGGGACAATCCCATTAGCCCGTACGGCGCGTTGCTGCCGGTAGCTGGTTCATAGTGGCGCGCACCGAGCAGCAGCTTATCGACGTGGAAGCCAATTGTTGCGCCCGCCGCTCCGTCATTCGACGAAGCGCGTGCCCGCACCGGGACAATCAGTTCTTCACTGCCGGCCAGTTCTTGCACCATTTCCAGGTGCTGTATCAGACCCATGGCCAGCCACAGAGTCCACAGCTTGGTTACCAGGCGGGGAGTCGCCGGCATCGAATCACCGAGCAACCTTTTGGGGAGCGAGTGCTGGCTACACATTTCGAGTTCTCTTACGGGGTCCAGAGGGACGTGGTGCGGTCCGGGATGGGAATTTCAGTGTTTTGCGTTACCCTGTGATGTTGCCCCGGTGAATCCGTATCCTGACCCGTGTCATTTCTCTCGACGAAGGCTGGCCGACACACGTATGCGATGCAGGATGTGCAAGACGCGAATGCGCATTGTAGGCAAACAGTGTAGACAATTGGAGAAGCGGATTGAGAGCCCGGCCGTCGTTTTAGCAGCTGGATGCTGAGACCGTTCATCGCACGTCCGTCGTATTGCCGATTGGTGTCGCTTTCTGGAAGGTGTTGCGATCTGAGTACAACTGGTATCGATTTGATGACTCAGGCACCTGTAGATTGCTTTCGCCGTACTGCGCCAACCAGGTGGCATGCCGTTTGCTTGCCCGTATTCCCGTTGACCGAAGACCTGCAATCTTGTGATCAGGAGGGAATTCCCATGGTGTTGCGAATGGTGATGCTCTGGCTGGTGTTGGTGACTCTCCAGGGGCAGATGGAACAAGGACAGGCAGAGATTGTCGTGCGAAAATCTGGAGCGAGTTGGGCCCGCATTGATGACGACGGTACGATCCGGATTCACGGACGTTCCGTGGGAAAATTTGAATCCAACGGCACTGTCCGCAAGCGGGGCAGCTCTGTCGGGTCAATTGACCAGGACGGTACGATCCGCAAACAAGGCAGTTCAGTCGGCAAGGTCGAGAACGACGGAACGGTGCGGCGGCGAGGTTCGTCGGTTGGCTGTATCGAGAGTGGTGGTACGATTCGCAAACAGGGTTCCTCGTGGGGCAGCGCTGCCAATTGCTGCGGCAGTTTTGGTGGCAAGAAAGCCGTTGCCGCATTATTGGTGTTTTTTGCCGACGACTACTTTTGATCCGTTGGGTCATTCGCGGGTGCGTTCTTGATCCTGATACCGCGCTGGCTACGCGCGGGTTGCTGCATGGACGAATGGTGGCCGCGAAGCCTATATTGGCATTTCGTGTTCAGTTCGCTGTCGTTGGCGGGTCCGTCATCCAGGCGGTCTTAGCGGTGCGTTTTGTTGCTTCCACGCCGTGGCCTTCAGGCCGTCTGAAATACTATGAATCTGCGCATTCGATCTTGTTGTATTGCACTCTTGGTTGGTCTCGGTTCTAAGGGTGTTGTGCTGGCTGCGATGCCTCTACAGATCCGTCCTACAGGTGATCAGCCGGAGGGGTTTCATCGTGTTTTCAACAGACAGGTCGACGTGTTTGGTCTGGCGGTTTACGCGACCAGCGACGTGCCGGCTACAAAACTCATGCACGCGGCGGGGGTACTGGCACAGTACTTGGATAACGATGCCGACGGTTTACCCGACAACCCGCGTGTGATCGCCGCGCTTCGGAAGTCTCAAGGTCTCGTTTTCATGTTCCCTACGCATCAGGAATTCGAGAAATTGGATCTGCACCGCTACATTCCAGCACGTATTTGGAATCGGAGGATGACGATCGGTTTATTTGCCGAGGAGACTCTGCCCGCGGGTTCGGTTCGTGGGCAGTTTGACGCGACGCTGGAAGAAGTGCTGCATTTGGTGACCGCTGGTGGCTATTCCCTGGCGTATCCCGAGGTCTTTGGGGAGCGACCGGGGACCCGGATTGCAACAGCGATGGACAAAGCGCGGGGTGGTTTTTTTCGCAGGGTACCACGGAAGTACCCACCGGGGGCCTGGTATTCTTATGACGATCGGAGTTGTAGTTATCGCTGCCAGATCACGGAGTACTTTTACTGGGGTCTGACCTCGTTGCTGGATGCGCAGAACTATCCCGGACGTGAACAAGAGATTCGTCGGGAATGGAAGCTGAACACGCCGGAAAAATTGAAAAAAGGTGATCCCCTGCTTTTCCGTTTGCTGACCGATCCGCAGTACCGATTTCCCCGCGAGTGCCCCGACGGAAAATATCGTCCTCAGTGAATCAGACCAGCCGTATACAGGGTCTGGATCCAGGTAGCGTGTTAGTAGACGATGACGCAATCGGGCAGTGTTTTTTGCAGTTTGGCGACGTCTAACTTGCTGACACGGGTACCGTCGAGGAGCAGTTTTCGCAGTTCACTTAGATGTTGGAAGTGCGCCAGTCCCTCATCGGTAATGTGGGTGTTTGAGAGATAGAGTTCTCGCAGCTGGAAAAGCCCGGAGAGATGGACCAGCCCGCGATCTGTAATTCTGGTCGAAGTCAGCACCAGCACCTGCAGACGGGTCATCTTCGAGAGGTGTGTCAGTCCGTTATCGCCGATCGTGGTAAGTCCCAGGCCGAGTTGCTGGAGATGACTCAGGTGGGTTAGATGCACCAGTCCATCGTCGGAAATGTTGTTGTCAATCTTGAAATCGACTCGGTCGACCTGGCCTTGCGGATTGCGCGTGATTTGGGCTCCCAGTTTGTCCAGAGCACTGAGTGCGGAGGGAGTCGCTGAGTTGTCTGGCAGGAAATTTGTTGGCATGGAAGGGGCCAGTACCGGTGGCCTAGGCTGTTTTATACCTGTTTTGTCCGGCGGATGGTTCCCGGGCGCTGGCGCGGTTTTTTCTGCGGTTGACGAGTGTTCGTGCATTCCGCACCCGGTCATAGCCAGTATGAATATCCAGCCGACCAGACGTTGCATCGATTTACCTTTCCGCGTGCGTATCCAAATGCCCTTTCAATATAGATCCCGTTGGGGCCATTCCGGGTGTCTGAAATTTGACGAAGTTTACACAACCACGGGGCCGGGTCAAAGCCGCAGCCGGGGAGGAGCACGTTTCCCTGACAGGTCTGTCGCGCGCATCTGATCCGAGTTCGCCGCGTTACTTTGGAGAATTCAGTTGGCCTCGAGACCGGCACGCAATGTCGCCCAGATTTGATCGCCACACTGAGGCTCGCCAGGAGGGGTAGCAGCGTGGAAACCTGTTCTCCCAGATGCGGTTTTCGCATCGGTAACACACGCGACGTTTGCGGAAGGCGGTCTTATCCACACACTTTCTCTGGGTTTGGTTAAACCCTGGTTCCTGGCATCACGTTTCTGTAACCAGGCCCGGATTGCGCCTGGTTGTGATCAGATTGCGTCTGAGTGATGACAGGCGCGCTACTCCAGCGGTACCGTCGTGAAAACGTGTACCTGACAGTGCCATCTTCTGACAGTAATATCTAAGGTACGAGTTATTGAAATCGACGAAATCGCGATACTCGATCGGAACCAAGACTTACATAGGAATTGTCGATGACCCCCTTTCAGGAACGTTTATACGGGAACATTCCCGCGGTAATGACGGCGTTGGATGACAATTTCCTAGTGGACCGTGAGGCATTGCGTCGGACGACGCGTCGGCTGCTCGACAATGGTTGCAGCGGCGTTGTGGTGGTGGGAACGTCGGGTGAGTTTGCCCAGATCGATGACGATCAACGTGAAGTCGCCGTGCGAGAGGTTGTTGCGGAAGTGGACGGTCAAGTGCCGGTCATCGTCGGTTGTGGACAGCCAAACGTCCGCCGCACCCACACGCAAGCCAAGTCCGCTGCAGATTGGGGTGCCGATGGTTTGCTGGTTAACCCGCCATTTTATTTTCCTATGACCCAGGACGAGGTAGTAGGTTATTTCGCAGAACTGGTACAGGCGTCCCCGCTTCCCGTGTTGCTCTATAACATTCCGTCGATGACCAAGGTCACTGTAGCTGCCGCCACGCTGCCACGATTGCGGGATGTGGGTGTAGAGGGTACCAAGGATAGTTCTGGTAGTCCGGCCAACACGCTTTCTTACCTCGCCGCGATTGGTTCTGATGTGGACTTTCGTGTCATTGTTGGTGGCGATACCTGCTTTCTGCATCTGCTGGACGCAGGGGTTTGCGCGACTACCGGACTATTGAGTAATGTCGCTCCCCAGTTGCCTGTGCGGATCTACGATGCCTGGAAGTCTGGAGATTACCAGGCGGGTTTTGTGGCACAACGGCGGGCCAATGCGCTGTTCGCGGCATTCTTTCCGCTGCACGAATTTCTGCCAGCGGCGGGTAAAGGCGTGCTTAGCAAACTTGGCTTGATGCAAAAATGGGTCGCGCCTCCCAAGATTTCCATGGACGACAGCCAGATCGACGAGGCGTTTGCAGCGGTGCGGGAATTCTTGCCGGAGTTTGAGTAACCCTCGTAAACGCCAAGAGAAATAGAGAATGAAGTCACGACGAAGACATCGGAAAACGTCAGCCGATTCCTTTCGCAGTAGCGTCCTGGGAGTTTGTGTCGATGTTGTGTCTACCTGTCTTGTGTCCGCGATGGCAATGACCACGATTGCTACGAGTTTGTTACAATCGTTGCGATTTCATGTTGTACTAGCATTTTGTTGATCCCGGCGGCGCATCTTCCCGCTCGGTTGAGTACGGTGGGTTTGCGACGTGCAGATGAAGTGACAGAAAGTGACGCCGTCTTCGAACACATCTCGTCGCCAGGCACTACAGGTTGGCAGTTTGGGTTTGCTGGGCTTGTCGCTCGCGGATGTCTCGGAGTTCGCAGCGCAGGCGAAAAGCCAGGGTTCCCAAACACGATCCTCCGCGGTTTTGTTGGTTTATCTCCCCGGAGGGCTGTCGCACATTGACAGTTTCGATCCAAAGCCGGATGCGCCGAGCAATACACGTGGTGAATTTCAGACGATCACGACGAAGACGCCAGAGATCCAGATTTGTGAGCATCTGCCCCAACTGGCGGCACGCAGTGATCGTTGGTCGTTGGTAAGGTCGTTGGGTCATCCTACAAACGACCACACCGAGGCGCATCATTATGTACTGTGCGGCAAGCTGGAACTGCCCACACCGTTTAGCCGAGTGCAGCCCATTGCGACCGATTTTCCCTCGATGGCCGCCATCGCCGGATCGAAAGTGAAAAGCGGTAGTCCGCTTCCCGCAGCAGCCATGTTGCCGCGTCGGTTGATCAATGTCGCCAAACAAGTTCGTGGTGGCCAAACGGCTGGTCGGATGGGGGAGCGGTATGATCCATGGCTGTTACCAGCCGCTGCGCAATGTAATCAATATGGGTCGTGTCCAGACTGTTTTATGTTCTCCAACATGGAGACTCAGGAGCACGCGTTGTTTCCGATTTGGCAGTCCGCGCACCCCCAACTCCTCAGTGGCGTGACGATTGATCGGCTTGATCGTCGACGCGACCTGCTGCTGGAGCTTGAGTCCGAACGTCGTCATCTCGACCGATTTGCCGGCGTCCAAAGTCTCAACCGCCATCGTAGCAATGCGCTCTCACTATTGACTTCTCGCAAGGTTCGCGACGCTTTCGACGTGCAAGCTGCCGATCCAAGAGTTCGTGATCGTTACGGCCGTGATTTATTTGGCATGACACTGCTGTTGTCGAAGCGACTCATTGAGAATGGTGTTCGAATGGTCCAGGCACACTTGGGACGCGGGGTGTCTTGGGATACGCACGGAGATAATTTTCCATTGCTTAAAGATAAGTTATTGCCTCCCTTTGACCGTGCCTTGTCGGCTTTGTT
This sequence comes from Planctomycetaceae bacterium, assembly GCA_002709225.1. Classification (GTDB taxonomy): domain Bacteria; phylum Planctomycetota; class Planctomycetia; order Pirellulales; family Pirellulaceae; genus UBA9264. The sequence continues at coordinate 7,161 of PAQH01000049.1, read as the reverse complement.
GGACGATCTGGACGAGAGCGGGATGTTGGAGACGACACTCGTCGTAGTGTGTAGTGAATTTGGTCGGACGCCGAAGATTTTTCGGCTCGAGCAGCACTACAAACTGCCCGGCCGGGACCATTGGGGCGCGGCTCAGTCGGTATTACTTGCCGGTGGTGGTGTGCGCGGCGGGCGTGTGGTTGGCAAGACGGACCGTATTGGGGCGTACCCTACCGACCAGCCACTGACACCACAGCATCTGGCGGCCACGATCTACGAGACATTAGGGATCCCACGAAACGCGCATTGGCGCGATGTGGACGATCGTCCCTATCGGGTTTTTGAGGCGGATCCAATTCCGGGTTTGATCTAACTTTCACGGGCCGGCACCAAATCAATTTGTCGTACCGGTTTCTCTGATCAGTCGATGTACCAACCAATGCGTCGGTCCAGGTACCAAGCCCCAGCCATCTTGCACAAGATCCGAGAACTGGTTGTTCGCCCTCGACAATGAGCCGCTAGGGCTGATTTGGGAAAGCAGTCAACGTCAGTCTACTTGGTTACGGCCTTTGAGGTGTTTGTCGAAGAACGCGATCCGTGCCTCTTCGATCGATGCCCTGACCTGTTTGCTGACGTCTCGAAAACCGTGGTTGCCACCTTCGATCGTCAGCAAGCTGGCGGCGACGCCCGCGGCGTGGAGACGATCGACCAGCCATACCGATTGTTCGTGGGCGACGTATTGGTCTTTCGTACCGTGGATGCACAACGTGGGAGATGCATTTGGTGTAACCCAGTAGAGGGGGCTGGCCACAATATGTCGTTGTTTTTCTTGCTCCAGATTGCCACCCAGGAAAAGCGGTAAGACCTCCGCTGCATCGACACTTGCGCCGTACGACTTGGTGAAATCGCTGGGGCCATAGAAGTTGACCACGCAGTCGACATGACTGGAATACCGGGGGTTGCCACCGTCGCCTTCCAATCGATTGATTCCGCGTGTGACTCCCAAGTATTGTGCGAGATGGCCGCCTGCCGACCCCCCAGTAGTGCCAACACGTCCTGCGTCGATATTGTATTTCTTTGCGTTGGCGCGGACCCAGCGTACCGCCGCTTTGACGTCGTGGATGGCTGCGGGAAATGGGTACTTCGGAGCCAGGCGGTAGCTGACGGTAACCGCCACATAGCCGTGCTTTGCAAATTGCTTACAGAGTCCATTGAAGCCCTCACGCGATCCCGCCCGGAAACCACCACCATGAATACAGACGATTACAGGAAAAGGCCCTTTGCCATTCTGAGGCCGTGCCATATTCAATTGCAGATGCTGTTCGTCGGGATTGGAGTATTCGATGTTCTTCTCGAACACCACTCCATCTGAACGGGAGTCTTGGGCAAAGACCAGTTGGCTGTGGGGTATGACGGCGAAAATAATCAGAGCTATTAGAGCCAGATGATGTCGCATTGGATCCTGTTTCATTTGTTCGTGTTGTGGAATTGTCCGGGCGGTAGATGACTTGACTTGGTTGTCGAACAGCCTATCGAATGAGACACAATAATCACGCACCGGCGTCCGGTGGCTTGAACCTCCGCTGTATGCGTTTGAGGCGGCGCAGTCCAATCACCCCGGCCAGCAAGGCTCCCAACAGTCCCGTTGGGATGCCAATCCAGATCCAGTTCCCTGAATCGCTGGTCGCTGGCGGTGTTTGGCGTTTCGCCTCAGCCGTGGTGTCTGATGTTACCCCGCCGCCATTGAAGGAGCGGAAGTCCTGGTTCGTGGAGACACGGTAATCGCTCCTGCCCGATCTGTTTGGGGCCGCCGAGCCGATTGCGTCACCAGACTTGTAGTTTGGCATGAAGCTACCTTGGCTGCCGCTCGCTTTGGACGCCGTAGGCGCGGAATCGTTGCCAAAGGGATTGTTTGGACCTGCGGATCCGTTGGTCGTCGCATTGGGTGTCCACTGGGAATTCTGTGTGCCGCTGGCAGCAGATTGTAGGTTTGTGCCATCCACTGTGTCCGCACCGCTGTACCAGATCGCGAGCACGGCTACCAGCGCCAACACGGCACCGCCCATCGCGACGAGTCGTCGTGGCAACTTCGAGATCTTCCGTGGAGCCGCCGTAGGCTCGCTGGATGATGGCGCCACAGGTTCAGCATCCTGATGGGTGGTAGGCGTCGCTGCTGGCCTTGTGGTCGCAGCAACGGCTGTCACCGGGGAGCTTCCTTTGAGAAAGCGATCTAAATCAATCGCCAACTCGCCGGCCGAAGCGTAACGCGTTTCAACTGCCTTCGACATGGCTTTCGCACAAATGCGTGACAATTCAGCAGGAATGTCTGGCCGGACTTCTTCCAGTGGCGTCGGCTCTTCGGTAAGTATTTGGGAGAGCACGGTGGCCAGCGACCCTTCAAACGGTTTGCGGCCGCAAGACATCTCGTAGAGCATTACGCCGAGTGCGAAAATGTCCGCCGGCGCGCCAATCTGGTCCTTGATACCTCGGATGAGCTCCGGTGCCATGTAAGAGGGAGTACCCATCATCGTACCGGTATGAGTGAGCGCGGCCTCCGCGTCGGTGTCCCGGCGGGCCAACCCAAAATCCATGACAATCGGTTCTTTCCGTTTGTCAATCATGATATTCGCGGGTTTCAGGTCGCGGTGAATAATGTCCGCGGCATGTGCCTCTTGCAGGGCTAACGCCAATTTACGAATCAGTCCCGCGATTTGCCGACTCGTGAGCGGATTACCCTTCTTCAAATAATCATTCAGAGGCCGACCGGCGATGTAGGCCATGGCCAGGAAGTGGACTCCGTTGAGTTCACCCACATCGAACACCGGGCACAGGTTGGCATGCTGCAGTGCCGCCATAGCGCGTGCTTCACGGTAGAACCGCTGGATTACCTCGGGGCCGTCTTGTTCGTCAAAGAACGGAATTTTCAACGCCACGTCACGGTCTAGCTGTTGATCGTGCGCGAGATAAACGGCTCCCATCCCTCCTTGTCCCAGTTGCCGCTTGATCTGGTAACGCCCGAATTGTTCCGGCAAGCCAACCGGAGCGGGACGTCGGCCCGGATGTTGCGTAACAGTTTCTTGTAAGTGCGACGCCGCGGTCTGTTGCGACTCAACAGAGGATTGGTGGAGCAGAGTCTCGTCACAGCGGTCTCCTGGCAGCGCTGGTTCCGCCGGAGGTGACAGGTTGTGATCCCTGCCCTGGTTGTCGCCTGGTCGGTTTGGCTGGTTCTTATCCTTCATCCGTTGATTCCGACAAGCTACTTGGAGGTCCACACGGTTTGCCAGCATCGACAGGTTCGGAGCTGAAGGTTACGCCACCGCTTGCAACGCCTTTAACTCGGCGTTTTGTTTGCAGATGCGGTTTCTTGGCGGGGGCACACGTGCTCTTTCCAGACTAGTCCACCGGCTTTTCCGGTGCCATGAATTCCACAGACGCCGTAATGGGGGTGTCGCGGGCCTCACGACGATTGTTTGCCAGTAGCTGTTCCAGTATCCCTGTTTGTAACAAAGCCGGAGCGGCAAGTATCCCTGTGGGGAGGACGTTTGTAGAAAATACCTGCACGCATTCCGATCAAACCGAGTTTGCCAGTATTGCCAATTGCTTGCGTTACTCTGGCTCCAGTAGTGGCCTTGGCAGCTGCGTTCAGGATCCCACGGTTCCTCTCCGTGTGGCCACCCGGAGGGGGGGGGGCGCTCGGCGGGCGACAGTTGGGTCTTTTGACTAAGGGCTGACGGGCGTTGCCAGACGTTTGCTGGTGGGCTGGCGGACCATCAAGGTATGCTGGTTGCGCAGCCTGTTGGCGTCGTCAAACGCCTGGCGGCGGAGCGCTGCGCTACGCTCTGACGCAGTAGTTTCCTGCTCGGTGCGAGTGAGTGTCAGGACCGCGTGAGCGAACCTCGCGTGATCCACTCGTTTTAAGAGCTGTGCATCGTCGGCCACCTTTTGAGCAGCCTGCTGTAAGAGTTGACGGCCGCGCTGGAGTTCGTCGAGACTGAATTCGAGGCGAAGATTGGGGTGGTAGCTTGCCGCGCGTGGCCCTTCACGGTGCAGGACCGCTTGATCCATCTCTAGGTAGAAGGCCTTCATTAACTTGCCTGCCGGTCCATAAAACACGGGGCACAATTCGGCAATCACCTGCCGGTAATCGGTATCAATGTCCCATAGCGTCCGTGCATAGATGGCCCACCACATCGGGTCGGCCTGAATCGTCGTGTGGGTCTCGCCCATCATCCCCACGACCTGATAATCCCGCTTGAGGGTCCGCACCAGATCGCTGACATTGAAGTACCAGTGAATTGCCGCATCAGGATGGCTCCAATCGGTGTAGGGATAATAGGTGAGATGACGGGTCCCTGATTCTGCCCAGGCTTTCAACCAGCCCCGTTCCTTGACAGCAAGAGGATCGTCCGGGTCCCTCAGCGGCACGTTGACTTCGCGGCCGCTGAGATAGGTGAACTTGATCGACACGAGCGGATGAACTTTTTCGCGCGCAGGGGGAACGCGACTGGCATAGTTGTAGAATTCGAGCAGTCGATTCGGGAACACCTGCGCCACCCGTGCGGCGACATGGTTGACATAATTCAGGTAGCGGTCTGACAACGGTGGTAACCTGAGTTTGGGAAATCGGGGATAGTCCGAGAAGTCCTGATTCCATTCAAAACCGGGGGGATCCAAAGCCCGGCACGGTTCGCATTCACAGTTGTAATTCGGTCCGTCCATCGGGTTCATCGGAAACATTCGGGACCGCGGATTGTCACGGAAAAATTGCACGATCTGTTTGACGGTGTGGTCGCGGAGGGACTGGTTGGAAACACACAATTGGTTGGGCAAGCGGATGCTGACGTCACTGCGTGGCATCCGCTTGCCGTGAACCAATGGATACCACTCCGGGTGCTTTTCGAAGTACTTGCCGTGGGGTGCGATGACCGCGTTCCAGCTGTGCCCGGAATGTTGAACCCACCCGTGCCCACGATCAGCCCCCCACTCCAGGGTTTGGCCCCCCGTCCAGACCGAATTGAACCGGTTCCGCAACGCCCAGTCGCAGAGTTCGTCCGAGTTAATGTAGATCCAGCCGCCCTGTGGGAAGAACTGTTGAAACCGGGTGAAAACAGATCGAACGAGGTGATAATCCGGATTGAAGACACGGGTGACGATTGGTTCCAGGACAGGACGATGGGGAACGATCTCACCCAGTTCCCCGGGCATCACCCAGCCACATCCCTGCAACTTCAGGAATTCGTATACGGCGTAGAGAGTTCCCACCTCACTGTTGCCCACCAGGCTGGATGCGGACTCTCCTCGGTGCAGCACGTAAGCCTCCGACGCTAGTCCTGCGAGTGGTTGCACTGCGTCCTTGGATGCGGCGGACCCGATCATCATGCGCCGCCCCGCCGAGACATGATCTCGGCCGGCCAGGCCTGGAAATTGTCCCGTCATTCGATAGAGAAACCGCTGCAATTCGAACGCGGCAAAGCGTTCCGCAGCCGTCGGTGCATCGCCCAACACCACCGCGCCCAACGTTTCGCCGTTCCTCAGCTTCACCGCACCGCCGTTGAGTTGAATCGCGTCCAGTCGCGCCTGTCGGTAACGTACGTCGGCTTCTCCGGATGTCTGAAACCGCAAGTGCACCCGTAACCGCCCAGCCACACGAGGGACGATCATTTCCAGTGTCTGCCACTGGCCGGTGACAGTCACTGTCGCTGTTTGCAACGAGACCTTGCCGGATACTTCTAGGAGAGCCTTGGTTCCGGGTGTCCCGGAAACCTGGGCCTGTAACCGCCAATGTCCATCGAGTAATTCGACATCCTGAAAGAGGTATCCCTGGGACGCCGTTTCACAGCGGACTACGGCAACAGCCGTTGCCTGGAATGGTTGGCTTGGAACCGGGGCAACTGCCAGCTTGGCGCGGCCGGCCTCGCGTCCCAGTGCCCACCCGGCCGGGCGACCATATCCCTGGTACGCTGAAAAATCGCCATTGTGAATTGGATAGCGTGGGAAGTTTTCCACTGCCTGCAACGGCCCTGTGGCCAGGTAGACTAACGCTACGTTGAGTACCAGGCGGTGACCGCTCAGGGGTCCGGAGAGGGCGCGATGTCTGTTCTGGTTCATGCGGTTTCTGCGGCGCAGAGGACAGGTCGGATACCAAGTTCGATGGGGCTTTGGTCGCGCCGAACGGCCGCTTTATGTCGGCTGTGGACGGAGTTTCCAGGCAGCCAGCTCAACCATTTTTGGTCAGCCCGGAAATCGGTTTCCAGCCTGTCATCGTACGCGTGAGGTCGGCCGGCAGACCTTGCGCGATACGCAGTTCACCGATGTCGAGCAATGCATGCATGATGGTGGCCACGAGATTACGAATGTCGTACCGTTCGGTTGCGGGTTCACCGGCATCGCGCGTGGATTGACCAATTACCTGGCCCGACTGCAAGCCACCACCGTAGATCAAGAGCGGCGTGATATTTCCCCAATGGTCGCGTCCGCCGCGGTCGTTCAGTTTGGGGGTCCGTCCCATTTCACCACAGCACACCAGCAAGATCTTGTCGCTTAGGCTCCGCGCTTCGAGATCGTGGATGAAGGTCGAGACGGCATGATCGAACGGTGGTGCCATGTAGCCCATGCCTTCGGTCATACTGCAATTAAAGTCGTCGGCGTGCATGTCCCAGACAAACTTGGTGGTCACGGTAACAAACCCGCAGCCGTGTTCGCATAGCCGTCGCGCCAGCAGCAACAACTTGCCCAGTGTCTTGGCGTTGTCGGCAAAATTCCGATGGTTCTTGCGGTTGTGTCCGATCGATGCCGGGCGTACCAGGGGAGCCGTGTCATAACGCTCGATGGTTTTGGGATCTTCCAGCGACAAGTCAAAGGCCTTGCCGACTCCTTTGAGGATCGTATTGAATGCCGTGTTGCGGGTGGCGGTGAGAGCGTCCGCCCCGGTCTGGTCGGCCGCGGCTTGCAACCGATCCAGCTGCGACAGCAGGGTGCGTCGATCCGTGAGCCGATTCATCGGCAGGTTCAGCTTCATGTCCTGCTGCAGTTGGCCACCGGTGCCTGGCATGAAAGGGCGGTAGCCGGATCCCAACAAGCCGGTGTAGCTGTACATTTCGAAGTTCTTGTTGAAGCAGCCAGCGGTGTTGGCCTGCGTACTGGAATCGATCACCTGTGGAAACAGCAGGGTGTTTGTGGGCA
>PAQH01000048.1 GCA_002709225.1 Planctomycetaceae bacterium | reverse complement strand
ACGGTGCGGTAAGATACGTAAAATTCAACAGTTAGGTATAGATGAGACCGATTATAGTCACGGCTAAAATCAATGCAAAGAAGAATGCGCCCTAAGCCTATTTATTTTTACTAGTCTATTTATACCTTGTGCATTACCCAGTACCCCTACATTTCTCACGGTTTCCAGGTTTCTGGCCACCGTCACATTGGTCGCGCGGTCCAGCCATGTGAGATACGCTTGCTTGTCGTGTTTGTCCTTCGCTGCGGGCATCAGTTAGGCCCGTGGCGTCGCGCGATCGAGACCGGTGGAACTTCCCGAGCAGCTTCGCCGGGCAGGGACAGTGGCGGTGCCGTGGCAATTCCCAGGAGCCCGGATCGACGACCTCAGCCGCAGTGTAAATCAGACACTGTCAAACGGTGTGGAATCGCCCGGATTTCAGCTGCGCCGAGCGTTACCGATGCGTTTCAAGGACCGGTGACGCATGGCGGCGATGCAAATTTCCTGTCCTCCCGAGGCCAATTGCCGGGCACGAACGTGCCGGTAGCCCCAGGAACGGATGCGCTCGATCCAGGTTGGCACCTGTGCGGCCAAATTCCATTGCAGTAATTTGAGCGTGAGGAGTAAACCGCGAATGGGGACACCTGGGTAAGTAACGATTTGCTCGACTGTATCCAGGGTGTGTTTGGGAGCCACATTGGCATCCGCGACGAGCCAGCGAAATGCGCGAAAGGCACGGCGTTTAAGTTCGGCGCCGCGCATTTTCAGATGTGTGAAGTCGGGATGTGCCAGTACGGTCTCATCCATGTCGGCAGGGTCGATCCCAGTCACTTGTACCCCCCGATCGAGGAGTGCTTGGGAGGACCCACCTGGGGCGCTACCCAGCTCCACACAGCGGTCACCCGCTGTTATTGAAAGTCCCGACCATTGCAGGGCGGCCCACATTTTTAGGTAAGCCCGACTTACTGCGTGGGCTGGCAGTTCACGGTGGATGACGCCACCAGGCCAACGAGAAGGCACGTTGTTGGCGACATGCGACCCGATCCACCACTCTCCAGGTTCGACCAGGACACAGTCCAGGATCCGTTGCCCACGTTGGGCGATCTGATTGAGTGGCAGGGGCGCACGGTCGCTGGGAAGGTGGGCGAGTAGTTGTTGGCCGATCGCGCTAGCCAACGGGGTGACAGGGTTCACAGGGCTCTTTCGAGTATTGCGTTGCCATGTATGGAGATGGTGAACCCGCTGGTTCTGTACCAAGTTCCAGACCTGGTTAGCGCCGCTGGTTGTTGCATCGCAATGGACAGATCCGAGGGATCGGCCGGTTGTTTGTGCGAAGACCGAATTGGGGTGGAACGGATTGGAGAGGGGATAATCGGCAGGTAGTTTGAATGTCACGAATCCTGGACGTGAAAAAGCCGCTCGGATGTCGGACCCAAGCCGCGCCACTTCCGCTTTCAACGCGATTTCAGCACCTGCCTGGCAGGTGGCGAATGCAAACGGATTACTGGACTCAGACTCGCAGGTCTTCATTCAACTCTCCGGTCGGTCCATACTTTGCTCGGATCGGATCGATCACCTCGGCGAGGAAGTCGTCGACCTGTTGCGGGGCGCGGCCGACGTAATCCAGAACGTTGAGCGTGGCCGCGAAATCAACGTCTGCAAAGGCTTCGTCAGCTGCCAGCCGATCCAGCAAGTCATTCGCTTGTCCCTCGCCCTTGACTCGTTGACTCGCTGCCTGGCTGTGCTGGCGTATGCGTTCGTGGAGTTCTTGACGGTCGCCGCCCGCCGCAACCGCTGCCATGAGAATATTCTCAGTGGCCATAAACGGAAGTTCTTCGCGGAGATTGCGCTCGATAACGCGAGGGTAAACCACGAGTCCGTTGGTGACGTTCTGATAAATGAGAAGAATGGCATCGACTGCGAGGAAGGCTTGCGGCAGCACGAGTCGTCGGTTCGCGCTATCGTCCAAAGTACGTTCCATCCATTGGGTTGCCACAGTGTTGGCGGCACTGGACTGGAGGCTCATCGCATAGCGAGCGAGTGAGCAGATACGTTCACTGCGCATTGGGTTTCGTTTGTAAGCCATCGCGGACGAGCCAATTTGGTCTTTTCCAAAAGGTTCTTCCATTTCTTTGCGGTTCGCCAGTAGACGCAAGTCGCTGGCTGCTTTGTGAGCGCTTTGAGCGATCCCTGAAAGTAGATCGAGAATTTGCGTGTCGACTTTTCGGGAGTAGGTTTGGCCCGTCACCGGGTAGCTATCTGCGAACCCCATTCTTTCGGCAACTCGCCGTTCCAGCTGGCGGACCTTATCGTGGTCGCCGTCAAACAGTTCGAGGAAGCTCGCTTGTGTGCCCGTGGTTCCCTTGGTACTGCGGGCCTTAAGGTGATCGAGGCGGAACTCCACATCTGCAAGGTCCGACACCAGGTCCTGGATCCAGAGGCAAGCTCTCTTGCCGACTGTGGTCGGCTGTGCGGGCTGTAAGTGAGTGTATGCCAGGCAGGCAACGTCCCGTTGCGCGACAGCAAAGCCAGCCAGTGTGTCGATAACAGAAACGAGGCGAGCGCGAATTTGCTGGAGGGCTTCCCGCAGTAGCAGCAAGTCAGTGTTGTCGGTGACAAAGCAGCTGGTCGCGCCCCAGTGAATAATGCCTCTGGCAGTTGGGCAGTCATCCGCGTAGGTGTGGACGTGCGCCATTACATCATGTCGCAGACGCCGCTCGTAATCGGCAGCCGTGGCGAAGTCGATGGTCTCGATGTGAGATTCAAGTTCTGCCAACTGTTGATCCGTAATAGACAGTCCCAATTCCTGTTCTGATTGCGCTAACCAGACCCAGAGTTGCCGCCAGGTGCTGAATTTGCGTTGATCGCTCCAGAGCCGTGCCATAGAGCGGGAGGCATATCGCGCAATCAGCGGATTCTCGTAATATTCGTTCGCCATGTCTTGGGTTGCCAAGCAGTGGTTGGGAGGTTAGCTGAGCAGTTGATTTGCCACGTTGCCACATTCTAGGTGGTCAAGGACACCGCACAGAGTCAGGGAAGAAGAAATGATTGTAGATCGGTCAACGTAAGACGCGACGATGTGCCGGGAGGACACAAGTTTGCACCGGGCTCATCGTTGTACGCGTCCGGTCGTGTTGCCCGAGAGTAAGGCTGCGACTTCCTCAACCGTGACGTAGTTGAAATCGCCCATAATGGTATGCTTGAGGCAACTGGCGGCGACAGCGAACTCGATCGCCTGCTGCGGAGCGGAGAAATCATGCGAGTTCAATGCGTGGAGCAGGCCGGCGGCGAACGAATCGCCCGCACCCACTCGATCTACAATGTTCCGAATGGGTAACGAAGCGTACTGCTGGTTGGCATCTAGCGGTGCGTAATGCGCTGTGTTGCTCACTGCGTCATAGAGCATAGCGCCCCAATTGTTGTGATTGGCAGAAATACTCTCGCGCAGTGTGATCGCCACGCGTTGGACGTTCGGGTAAAGTTCGATAATCTGGCCTGCCACATACTCGTAGGACTGGGCATTGACGTGGCCTTGAGCCACATCGGTATCGGGCGCGTGGATGTCGAGTACATCGGCGGCATCTTCTTCATTACCGATTACCAAGTCGACGAAGGGTAGGACTTTGGCCATTTCCTCGCGCGCCAGTTCGCGGGGCTTGTGCTGGTCACTCCAGCGCCAGAGTTTCTTGCGGTAGTTCAAGTCACACGAGACTGTAGCGCCTATCTGTTTGGCACGTTGCACGAGTGCCAGATTGGTTTGACAGGCCACTTCGCTGATCGCAGGCGTGATGCCAGACACATGTAACCAATCGACTCCTTGCAAGATCGCTTCAAAATCGTATTCGTCGGGCGCGGCCAATGCGACCGCGCTTTCATTTCGGTCGTACAAGACGGTTGATCCGCGTTGGTTACTGCCGACTTCAACAAAATACAGCCCCAGTCGACCAGTGTGACGCCAGTATACTTGCTCTGTGTCTACGCCCAGTCCACGGAGAGTGGAGACCAGGCCACGTGAGATCGCGTGATCCGGGAGTGCCGTCACGTAGCGTGCCTGGTTGCCAAACATGGCCAGCGACGCACATACGTTCGCTTCGCCTCCCCCCCAGGTCACGTCTACCTGTCCGGGGACGGACTGAGCCCAGCGTCGATATCCTGGAGTTGCGATTCTGGCCATGACTTCACCGAAACCGAGAAACATAATCTTTCTCTCTTCTCTTGTTGGACTGTTTGGTTGCAACGATTTGCAGGCTGCCGACCATTCAACTACTTACATGTTGGTGAGATCATCGGAACCGGGACCCTTGAGGAGTGATTCCAGCGCTACGGAGACGGGCTTCACGTGTGCCGAGTCCTGGACATACGCACGACAAATCCGGTAACTGATGGGCATGCGTGAAAACAGTTCGTGGGCCGCTAGGGGACGCACTTGATCTTGTGCCGAATCATAAAGAAAATTCTGGCCACTGACTGGACCCCGAGTGTGTGGGCGATGGATGTGCCGAGCGATGTCAATGCGCAGAGGAATTTCCGAGAACGAAGCCTCGAGTCGTTGTCTCATTTTTCGTTCAACGAGCTCTGAATCGCTGAAGATACTTGCCGACTCGTGGTCTGATTCTCCGAATACCAGGTTCACTTGAGACGCCATTCTCCAAGTAATTTCTCGCGTCAGCAGGCGGTTCCAGCGAGTGCCCAGTTTTTGTTTGGCCGGATTTGAATCGGCCATCCAACGTTTGACATCCGTAAACAAAGAAGCTTCGGTAAACGCCTGATATTCGTCGAGGTGTTCTCTGGGATCTCCGGGAAACAGATGCTCTCGACTTTCTGCGAAGAGGTCTTTCAGTGTCAAGTCAATCGCACGTACGGTACGGTGGAAGTAGATGGTCCGAAAGAGCTCGGCGCGAACTCCCATGAATCGCACCAGCGTATCGAGGCCGCGATCGTGAATCGTGAGGCCCGCGTCGGTAAAGAAACTGTAATGTAGTAATCGATCGACGTCGACTGACCGCTGGTTGTAGCCGGACATGTAGGCGTCGCGGAGAACGAAATCCATGTTGTCGACCGTATAGATGCCACTGAGTAATGCTCGCAGGTGGGAAAGCCAGCCCGGCCAATCGGTGGATTCAGTGGCGGTTGCCGGGCGTTGAATTAGCCAGGCGATTTGACTTGGCTCCAAGGCTTCCCCGTCTTCCAGGGTACCCTGTGGATTGCGTCTTATAGAACGCAGCAAGTCACCGAGCTCATCTACGATAATCTGCGCTCCCAGAGTTTCGTGAGTGAGATTGTATTTCCGCAGAAAATGTTCGTCAAAGAAATGACCGAAGGGGCCGTGTCCGACGTCATGAAGCAATGCTGCCATCCGCAACAATGTGGTCACATAGGCACAACTTGGAGTGTCGGGATAAACCTCGCGCAGGCTTGGATACAGTGCTTCTGCGGCGCGGCCGGCCAAGTGCATCGCGCCTAAGACGTGTTGGAATCGCGTGTGCTCCGCTGTGGGAAATACCCACCATGCAGTTTGAAGTTGCCGGATATGACGCAGCCGTTGTACCCAGGGGTGGTCGACCAGATCCCGTTCTGCGATTTCGCCCGAACCTTCTGCGGCAGTGGTAAAAGGAAGATAGCCGTGAACGGCATCGTGCGTCAGGCTGTCCAGGTGTCGGGAACGCATGTTTGCGATTATTGACTTTCTATTTTTTGCCGTCTAGCACACTCGCCTCAGTTGAGTCTTGTGTCGTAATGTTCGTGAGATCCGGAAATGCCCGCTAGAGCTTTCCTGACCCGCACATTTTCGCAGACGCTTGTGCCGATCATTCGAACTGTAGGGCCCAGGTAACTTGTGGAGGCGGTGTAGGACAAGATCCATGCAACCACTGAACCTGGCCGATAACTGTCCGTATACTCACACCCTCGAAATGGAAATATCAGGAGAAACGTCGTGTTGCGACGCATGCTTCTTTACTTATCTGTTGCTCTGTTGGCGACGACGAACGTCGGATATGCGGTTCGGCCGGCTGCTGAGTTGCTACCGGAAAACACAGTTGGATTTGTGTCCATTCCGAACCCCGATGCGTTGGTCAAAGGATGGCAAGAAACCCAATTTGGTCAGCTCCTATCACATCCTCAGATGCGGCCGTTCCTGACAGATATACAACGTCAGTTGCAGAGCCAGTTTGGCGAGATTGGACTTCCTGCCAACTTCACGCTGATCGAGCTGCAAAACGCTTTCCAAGGGGAAGTTTGCCTGGCTTCGGTCCAGCCAGACGGTGACGTGACGCAACATGCGATTGTCATGATCGCGGATATTAGCGGACAAACTGAAGCAGCAGAGCTCCTGTTGCGCAAGGTATCTCTACGGTTGGTTGAACAGGGGGCAGCGAAGTCGACGAGCGAGATTCAGGGAATCACGGTTTCCCGCTTTGAATTACCGGCAGCGGAAAAGAACAAGCAGGCGACCCAAGTCCTGTTCTTCCGACACCATGAACAGCTAGTGGCTGCAGATCACGCTGGAGTTCTGGAGAAAATTATTGGGCGTATGCAGGGAACAGAGGGCAAATCACTTGCGCAGCTTGTTGCTTACCAGGCCGTGCAAACGGCCTGTAAATCGATGGATGACCAGCAAGCAAAGATCTGCTGGTTTGTGGATCCCTTCCGTTACGTCACAGTGATTCGCGCGTCACAGGGTAATCCGCCGATACAAGGTGTCGACATGATGAAGGTGCTCAGGCACCAGGGATTCGATGCAATCAAGGCGATTGGGGGACAACTGGCCTTGATGACGGAAGAACATGAAGTACTTCACCAAACCTACGTTTACGCCCCCGCGGTTCAGACAGAGAACGGCGAAAAGTATCGAGATGCCGCGCAACTGCTGGATTTTCCCAACCAGGGTGAATTAATTCCTCAGGCGTGGGTGCCAGGTAATGCGTCGGGGTATACCAGCTTCAGCTGGAATGTGCAGAAGGCGTTTTATGCGTTCAAGCCATTGGTCAATGCAATCGCCGGTGACAAGATCTTCGATGACATTCTAGATGGAATTCGCGACGATCCACGTGGGCCGATGGTAGACATTCGTCGAGACGTGATTTCCCATCTCGGAAACCGCGCAACGTCGTTCAATGACAACAGGCCGCCGATTGGACCTGAGAGCGAACGATTCTTGTTCGCGATTGAATTGACAAATGAAGACGCGGTTCGCCGAGCGGTTGATCGCGCCATGCGTAGTGATCCTGATGCGACGGAACATTCCATTTCCGGTCACACCGTATGGGAAATACTCAAAGAACAGAAAGAAGTAGAAGTTGACGAACTGGATATCGACGGACTTGGTGATTTTGACACGGAAGATGATTTTGACGAATCAGAAGAAGACCAGGGTGCCATGCTGCCGAATTCGGCGATTACGGTAGCCCACGGCAATTTACTGGTTTCCAATCATGTCGACCTGATCAAAGACGTACTTAAGCCTCGTGCCGAGATGCCCACTTTGTCAGAGGATGCTGAGTTCAAACAGGTATCTGCAGTGCTACGGGCTTTGGGAGCCGGTGACGATAGCTTCCGATTTTTCACGCGTATCGATCAAGTTTGTCGGGTGTCCTACGAACTGTTGCGTGTAGGAAAGATGCCCGAATCACAATCGATGTTGGGCAATGTCCTTAATCGGTTACTGGGGCCGGAAGACGAAGAGCTGTTGAGAGAACAGCAAGTGGATGGCAGAACGATGCCTGAGTTCCAGTGGGTGCAAAGGTACTTGGGTTTGGCGGGCGCGTTCATTCGCAGCGATGAACAAGGCTGGTTCATTTCAGGTTGTGTTGTGGCGCGAAAAAGACAGGCGGAGTAGGCTTGTCCTTGAGCACAACCACTTCAAGGCATCCATTGCGTTCCACGAGTAAGGGCAGGGGAGTCGGTAAGTGGTTTAGCCAGTGGGAGAGTTGCCTGTCGGAATGCCACTGATTGCCGGATATTTCGTACAGGCGATCCGCCACACGCAGGCCGGCCGCCGCGGCTCTGGAACCCGTCGCGACGCGGGTCACTATTGCAATACCAGGCTCGGCCGGGTCTTCCCGCCAGGTAATACCAAACGGTTGCGGTTTTCCGGTGAGTTTGATCGTCATCTCATAGACCTCTGGCTCCGCTGGCCGCTGTACTGACAGCACGATCGGAACCGCATGGGTCAAGATTGAATGCTGGAAATGCGCCGAGTCAGTGATTTGCCTTCCGTTTAGAGCGACGATCAAATCTTGGGATTGGAGGCCGGCACGCGATGCCGGTAAATCCCTGGTTACAGAAATCAGGCGCAGCCCGAAAGAAGTATCACCGGCATCCCATTGCACACCGAGCCGAGGTGGCGGTGCGAGCGATTCGGATTCTAACGCTTGACGGCTTGAATCTGTCTCCTCCCGCCAAGCGTCGCGGTACTGGAACCCTGATTCGTGCTGACAAGCTCTCCAAACGATACGACGTAGCAGGCGTGTGACTTGTTCCAGGCCTGCGATATTTAGTAAATGCGTCTCGTCGCTCGGGCGATGGTAATCTTCATGCAACCCGGTATGGAACATCATGGCGGGAATACCGTGTTCAATAAACGGATAGTGGTCGCTGTTGGCGGTGAGTTTCCAGATAAAATCGATTTCTAACTGCGAGATGCGATTTTGGCGAGTTACGAATTGCCGTAAATGGAAGGCAGTGCGTGTTCCTAGGACTTCAAGACGTTTCTTGCGCAGACGGCCAATCATGTCGACATTGATCACCAGATCGACCTGATTGAGAGCAACCGTCGGATGTTCCAGCCAGTATCGAGACCCCAGTAAGCCACGTTCTTCGCCGTCCCAGAAAATGAAGAGTACGCTCTTCTTGAGACTCGAGCGGAGTTTTGCCAGGTAGCGGGCTAGTTCCAGCAAGCCTGCGACCCCACTGGCGTTGTCGTCTGCCCCGTTATGAATCAGGCCGATGGGACCGTAGCTGTTGCTGCGGTTACCTAATCCAACATGGTCGTAGTGCCCACAGACAACGATCGTCCCACTTTCGTGGGGCGCGGCGTCTGCCCTGATCTCGGCCAATACATTACGAAAGCCGTGGTCGAAGTTCTGGAAATAGCTCGCGTTTTCGCCAGCAGGCGCAAGTCCCCATTTCTGCAGGCATTGCACCAGATAGCCCGCCGCCGCGCGGCCACCTCGCGTTCCCGCTTCGCGTCCTTCAAAACTGTCGTCGGCGAGAACCTCGACATGTTCTTGTAACCGCGTTGAAGTGATCGAAGAATGCGTGTCGCTGTGGCTGGGTTCCGTCGCAGCCAGTCTGGTAGCTGAGAACAGCAGGGTTGCAAGATACGGGACAAAGCGGTTGTAGGATGGCAGCATGGTAGGTGGATCCGCGTCGAGTTCGAACGAACGCCGGGCTGTACCTTCAAACATAGCTTGCTCGACAGTTCCGCGTTCCTCTGTCCTGGGGTTTGCTGGACAGACTCAACTTGGCCTGCGACAATCTGTCACCTCAGGGGCCAGCAAAACCGGACAAATGGCAAAACCGGACAAATGGCCACGTGTCGTGTCTCGCGTGAGGCCTGCCGATTGGCAAGACAGTGGTCCTGGTGCGGTTTGAAACGCCCCCCCTAGTTTGCTTTCCCTATAGCGTGTCGAGACTATTGCCTGTGAAACGCGCTATTTCGCACTCCCCTTGTAATCAGAGGACGAAGCCATGCAATTCTCTCGTCGCGACCTGGCCGTCGGGCTTGCCGCGTCTGGTGCCCTGGTTGGATGCCCAACCTTGTTGCTGGCAGAACCTGGGAAATCACGACCAGGTGACAAGATGCAATATGGTCTAGTGACCTACCTTTGGGGACAGAACTGGAAACTCCCGCAACTAATCGCTAACTGTGAACAGGCCGCTTGTCTGGGCGTTGAACTTCGTAGTACACATGCGCATGGTGTTGAACCTGGTTTGAGCAAGACCCAACGCAAAGAGGTTGCCAGCCGATTTGCCGATAGCGAAGTCACGCTGGTCGGCCTTGGGAGTAACGAGAGGTTTGACAACCCAGATCCCACAGTGGTGCGCAAAGCGATCGAAGCCACGAAAGCTTTTATCGTTCTCAGTCATGACGTAGGTAGCAGTGGAGTGAAAGTCAAGCCGGATCGTTTTTATCCGAATGTTCCCAGGCAACAGACGATTGAACAGATCGGTCGATCATTGAACGAGCTTGGAGAGTTCGCCGAGCAGTATGGTCAGCAAGTGCGTTTGGAAGTGCATGGGCAGTGTGCGGAATTGCCAACAATCAAGGCTATTATGGATATTGCCCAGAACAGGAATGTTGCCGTTTGCTGGAATTCCAATGCCACGGATCTGACAGGCCAGGGCATTGTCACGAATTTTCACATGGTGCGGGATCGGTTTGGTGCAACGCTGCACGTGCGTGAACTGGAGACGAAGAACTATCCCTATGCACGCCTGATTGAATTGCTAGTTCAATCAGACTACGCGGGCTGGGTCATGTTGGAAGCGTCCAGTAAACCTCCAAATCCAGTGGCAGCGTTGGCCGCACAGGTGCGCAGGTTCAGAGAGCTGGTGGCGGCGGCGCAGTCGAGTTAACCGATTCAGTAAGTGGAAGCACGCAGTCAAGCACAAGACCGTCGCCGGACGCGATCACGACGTGCCAGAGAAGACGCATCGTGCCAGATCTTTTGTAATGATGGAAATGAACAGTGGGAACTGTTGTCAAGGTAACAACGAATCCGCCCAGTGGGACCGTGATACTAGATCGACCTGAGAAGCGTAACGCTATCTCGCGCGCGGTACTGGAAGAGCTGCAGCAGGCGTTTGAAGATCTACATCAGGAACGTGGTGTCCGCGCGGTGATCTTGACCGGCGCTGGATCTTGTTTTTGTGCGGGCATGGACCTGGAAGAAATGCGGCTCACCGCAGCGAATCCGACTCGGCAAGCGCAATGGCATCAGGATGCAGTCAGTTACAAACAACTCATTGAGACTATGTTATCTTTTCCCAAGCCGATCATTGCCGCGGTGAATGGGCCGGTCGCAGCCGGAGGAGCGGGACTCGTGCTTGCGGCGGATACCGTGGTTGCCACGGGGGCGGCGGAGTTTGGTTTGCCGGAGCCACGCCGGGGTTTGGTTGCTGGACTGGTGGCACCCTTGTTGCACTTTCGCGTAGGGGGGGGCATTGCCGCGCGTTTGCTGTTGACATCGCAAATGATTTCAGCGGATCAGGCATGCAAATGGAATCTGTACCATGAGCTTGTCGAGGAATCCGTTGTTTGGCCGCGCGCCCACGAAATTGCGCAACTGTGTGCCGAGTCTGCCCCGACGTCATTGCAGCTGACTAAGAGTTTACTCAATGAAACGATCGCAGAAACACTAAGCACAATGCTCTCGGCGGGCGCGGCAGCCAGTGCGACTTCACGTACTACCGAAGCAGCTGCGGAGGGTCTGGCTGCCTTTCATGAAAAACGTGCTCCGATTTGGCCCTGACCAACTATGTCGTTTATTCGCGGTGTGAACCAGTGGATTTGGCAGGGTGAAGACGGGGATAGATTGCGGTGTATTGGCTGCTACTGATTTGACGCCTTACAGCTTTGCAGTTACTTGGCGAGTGGCAGTTTAACGCTCTTTTCCAT
This sequence comes from Planctomycetaceae bacterium, assembly GCA_002709225.1. Lineage (GTDB taxonomy): Bacteria > Planctomycetota > Planctomycetia > Pirellulales > Pirellulaceae > UBA9264. The sequence continues at coordinate 14,659 of PAQH01000048.1, read as the reverse complement.
CGTCTTGTGTGGTAATCGGTGAACTCGCGATCCTCCATGGTTACGCCCGTTTTCAGTAACCGAACGTCAGGCGATAGCTGGCTTGGTTCAAGGCTGTCTGTCGGTGTCACCGCGAGGGAACCCGTAGGCAATGGTGCAGCTGGCCCAATTGCCGGAAACGTAGGTGCCAGGGAGCCACCATTTCGCGATGGTGCAGTTTGGCTTAGGATGAGGAAATGGCTGTGCTTACAAAAGTCGATGTAGAGTTCTACGGCGTTCCACGCCAAAGAGCGGGGGTGGACCGTGTTCAATTAGCGTTTGCGACCTCGTCCGTGGCGGCTGCGGATGTAATGGATCTTTTGCTACAGCGGTTTCCCACGCTGCGGAATGGTTGTTTGGAAGATGGTTGGCTGCATGCCTCCTGTACTGCCAATGTGGACGGGTGCGATTTTATCTCCGATCCAGCAACACCTTTGTCGTGCGGTCAGACCTTATTGGTTATGTCTGCAGATGCAGGTGGCTAGAAGCTGCTCGTTACATTGAATCGTGACGTTGTGAGAGCAGGGCTGCATGGCAGCGATTCGTTTTCTGGATTAGTACCGCGCCCGGTCGTCGTTATCGCCGATTAATTATGTTGTCGAGTATCCGTGCCGAGTATTTGCGAACCGTGCCCAACAACACTCAACCGCCGCCTGGATACCACGGCTGCTATTTGCGAATAGATCTCTCAACAGGGATCTCCCAACGGGTTGAGTTGGCACCCTCGATCTTGCGAAATTATTTGGGTGGCAGCGGTCTTGGAACCTATTTGCTGCTACGAGAGGGGAGCGCCACGGTAGATCCATTGTCGGCTGCAGCGTCAATGGCTTTTGTGTTTAGTCCATTGGTGGGCAGCCCTTTGACGACATCGGCCAAATTTGCCGTTGTCAGCAAGAGTCCACTTACCAACCGGATCAACGATTCGCTTGCCAGTAGTGGTTTTGCGATTGCCGGAAAGCAAACAGGTTGTGATGCGATCGTACTGGTAGGATCCGCGGCGCGGCCTGCTGTGCTCCTTGTCGATGAGCTAGATGTACGGTTTGAACCGGCGGAAGATTTATGGGGCCTCGACTGCGCCACTGCGCAGCAAAGGCTTTCTCGGCAATATGGTTCCGACTTTCGCTACGCTGTGATCGGACCCGCCGGTGAACGCCAGGTGCGATATGCAACGATTTCACATGATGGACGACATGCCGGTCGGGGGGGGAGTGGTGCTGTTCTGGGCGCGAAGAACATCAAGGCGATCGGGGTTCGCGGAACCCAGCGGTGTCGTTGGTCTGACCCGGCTGCATTGACGAAATTGGCGAAAGAGATTTCGTCTCGTTCTCTTGGCCCGGCGACAGCGAAGTACCGGGAATTGGGTACCGCTTCGAATTTGCTCTTGTTCAATCGCCTTGGAGCCTTGCCGAGTCGGAATTTTCAGCAGGGGCAATTTGCGGGTGTGGCTGCGCTGGACCCTGTTGTGCTGGCTGAGAAGGGGGGCCACGCAAGGTCTACCTGTGTGGCCTGTACAATTGGTTGTGAGCACCTGTACTCACTTGGTGCCAGTTCGGACACGGAGCCTGGTGTTCGAGTGGAATATGAAAACTTGTTTGCCTTGGGGCCGCTCTGTGGAATTAATGATTCCGAAGTGGTGTTGCAGGCTTCGCGGCGTTGTGATGAGTTGGGTGTCGATACGATCAGTGCCGGCGGAACGATCAGCTTTGCGATGGAATGTGTCGAACGAGGCCTGCTCGATCTACCGTGGCTGACGTTTGGTGATGGTGCCGCCTTGCTCCGCGCGATCGATTTGATAGGCCGACGCGATGGTGCCGGCGATTGGTTGGCAGAAGGTAGTCGGCGGCTCGCGGACAGGCTGGGCGGTGGTTCAGCGCATTTTGCGCCACACGTCAAAGGTCTTGAAATGCCAGGTTATGAGCCGCGAGCGATGCAGACAATGGCATTGGGATTTGCCGTGGGAAGTCGAGGCGCGGACCACAATCGCAGTGGAGCTTATGAAGTCGACTTTTCGGAACGCGTGAATCGGTATGCTTTGACGCCACAATCGGTTCCCTTTGCGATTGAAACGGAAAATGCCGCGACCGTCATGGACTCCCTGATATTATGTAAGTTCTTGCGTCGTGTGTTTACGGATTTTTTCCAGTCAGCGGCTGAGATGCTGGAAGTGACAACGGGCTGGAACGTTTCTGCGGAAGAGCTGATAGACACGGCAAATCGTATCGTGTCAGCCAAGAAACTCTTCAATATTCGTGCTGGCTGGACACCGGAGGAAGACAGCTTGCCGAATCGGTTCTTGCAAGAACCACAGCAGGACAACGCGGAGGCCTGTTTGTCAGCAGAGCAGCTGCAGAACGCAGTTCGGCTTTACAATGAACTTCGCGGCTGGAGCGCAGATGGTTGGATTGCTCCGGGTAGCGCTGACAAGTTGGGTTTGCCATCTAACGATTAAAGAGGCCTCAGGTAATTCACTGAGCGGTATGTGAATTCGTCAAGTGGTCCATTGGCGAACCGCTTCGTAACCAGCAATCGCCACACTGGTTGCCAGATTGAGGCTGCGGGCCGGAGGTTCCATGGGGATTCGTAACGCCTGTTCCGGGCAGGCGTCGCGAATCGACTTCGGCAAGCCACTTGTTTCACTACCAAATACCAGGGCGTCTCCGGGTTCGAACACCGCTGTTGTGTAGACACGTTCCGCGTACTTCGAGAAATACCATTTGCGTACAGGGAGTCGGTTGACGAGAATTTCCCAACTGTCGACTACTTCCCAATCCAGGTCGATCCAGTAGTCTAGTCCGGCCCGCCGCAGCGCCTTTTCGTTCAGCTGAAATCCAAGTGGGCGAACCATCCAAAGCTTAGCCCCTACTGCCAAACAGGTGCGTCCAGCATTGCCCGTATTTTGTGGAATTTCCGGTTGATGCAGGACAATGTGCAAGCGGTGATCACCAGCCGAAGTGGTTGCAGCGGGGTTCACGCGGGCCTCAGTGATGGACGGTGTTTGTTGCAGTTGGCCTGTTGTTTCTTCAGTTCTCGAACGCGTGTTTCGATGTTCGTAAGCAGCTCCAGATCGCTTGGGTGGGGTGACTCAAACGCCGGGCGTAGCGGGATGGGGACATCGTCCATCCGGTAAACTGTTCCCGGAACGTTTATCCCATAGGTGGCGACAGTAAAAGCAACTGCGGAGTGTCTTGTTGTGGGAGTTTCTTTCGGATCAAACGCGATGTATGGAATCGACTTCAAGTGCTCACGAGCTGGCTGACTGAAGTTGCCCATGGGGTCACTGGCAATAATCATGGCGGCATCGGCTTCACCCCTGGCGAGCACATCAGAGGCAGTATATTCCCCGGGATTGAAACGCGGATAGCCACGACTCATATTCACGCCGAACGGATAACCCGTCCGCCAAGCGACGACATTGTCTGCACCGGTAACGTTGCCGTGGCCTCGATTCGGTTTGCAGACAAAACGTGTATGTCGGTTCATGTCGCGAGTCAGGGCTAGCAGGGCTTCGCTATTGGCATGCTTGCCGCGCGTCATGGTTAAGCCCATACCGAAGAAAATGACACCGAACCGAGCACGTTTCATGCGGTCCATCAAGTCTTGCCATTTGTCCAGGGGGTAACCCGTGTCCGCGAGCACCTGCTCCGCATCGAGTTCGATGTCTTGAGCGAGTGCTCTCAGTGTCCAGAGCCCTTCGAAATCACTGCGTGGTTTGATTTGTACGAAGATATCCGCGGCTTTGGCGCTCTTGGTCTTGCGCACATCTACGATGACCGCAGTGCGATCTTTACGCCCGTTGGGCAGGAACATTCCCTTCGGCATCAGACTGTACTTCGTGAAGTGCCGCGGGTGACTCTCCGCTGGATTGGAGCCCCAGAAAATAACCATGTCGGCTCGATTGCGCACCTCGCCGAGCGAGCAAGTAACTTCCCCGACTCCCTGAAATGCCATTCCCGAAGGGCCATGGCAAACGCTGGTTGTTGTGTCGACAGTTCCATCGATCCAATCCGCGATACTGACAGCTACGCGCTGTGATTCGCTGGTTGTATCACTGAGACCATAAATCAAGGGGTACTTGGATTGGGCCAGAATTTGCGCAGCCCGTTCGACTCCCTGTGTGACTTCCGCTGGTTTTCCGTCAATGTGACAAGACGGTCTGTGGTCAATTTCATGGTTCAGGAACCAGGAGTTCCCCAAGACGCAGGCGCGTTTCGCGTCCACGATCTTGTCACCTTCAACATGCAGATCGATGTCATCGCAAACACAACCGCAAAACGTACAAGTTGCATCCTGGACGACCTTATGTTCGACCTGATTGTCCAATTGCTCTGAGTCGAGGGGCGGGCTAACGGCCATGCTCTTGGATTTCCTTTGGGACCGGGTGTTTAGGAGCTACGCGGTGTTCAATTCAGGAGTTGATCTGTCGGGGTTGTGGTATGGGCGTTCGCGCTTTGATCTAGAGAATTTCCAATGTTACGTCGAGTCCCTTACTTGTGGGCATTCCTGAGCCATGTGTATCTCCACCCATCAATCGACTGGAAATATCCCCATACGCAATGAATAACAGGCCTGCCGGAAGTTCGTCGCGTTTAGCTGCAATGACTGGCACTTCAGCCTGCCCGAAGTCACTTGTCAATCTGACGGTATCGCCAGCGGTGAGTCCCAGTTGTTCCATGTCGCTTGGCGCTACCTGCAGCAAGTGTGTTTCTCGCTGATAGGTTTCGTTGAACTTGCCTTCGTTAATGCCGCAACCCTGGCGGCTGGTGCGACCTGGAATCAGAATGAATGAAGCGACCATACGATAGAGGCTCGAATAAAGCGAGTCGTGGTGTGTTCCTTTGCCATTGTGGCTCATCGACGTCTTGTCGACCAGGGCATTGGGTTTTTACGTGCGCCGCTGGTTCTAGTTTGTCCTGGGCGCAGACGCGAGTCGACTATTTTTCTGGCACGGTCAGCGCATTTTGCATCGGCTGACAATAACGTGGTCCACTCCCCGGCCTCTTGCGGGTTGCCATCGGACGAACGAGAATCGTCGCTTTGAAGTTCACACTGCGACGCCAGCACCGGCAGAAAGGTAGCACTATGTCCCAGAATTCAGGGACCGGGGCCACGTCGAGTATCCAGCATCAACAGGAAGATCGTTCCAACGCGATTCGTATACGGGCTGATCTGGCGGAAGCCAAAGCGTTACGGACATTCACTCCATCCCAGGCGGTGATTGCTCGGAGCGCGGGAGCTTATCATTGGACCGCCGACGATCGCAAGCTTGCGGATTTTTCATCAGGTGTGTTGGTGGCAAACCTGGGCCACAATCCTGCGGCCTGGTGGCGACGAGTGCTGGAGTATTTGGAACTCGGAGAGCTCTCCACAGATGCTCCCTATATCAACGCCAATCCATTGACAGCGTACAACGCGATAACGGACTTGGACGTGAGCGCTTCTGAGAGGCTCGTGAGTAACCTGCGTCAAGAGACTGGAGGGAAACGCCTGGAGCAGGTGATGTGGGCAGCCAGCGGTAGCGAAGCGATTCAAAAAGCACTGTGGGTTGCCTTAGCCCGCAACCCCCAGCGCGACATCATTCTGGCGACGCGTCACGGCTTTCACGGCAAGAAAGGATTGGCCGGCGCCGTAACGGGGACAGAGCAGGACAAAGAACGGGATTCTCGAGTCCGGTTCCTGACGCTTCCAACCGCTGAGTGCATCGATGTAGAGCGTCGCCAGCAGCCGATTGATTTGGCGCCTTACGAACAAGAACTGGCACGATTGGCTGATGAGCACGGTTCGCGGTTGTGTTGTGTGATCACGGAACCGTATCTGGGCGGGGGTGGTTCATTTCATCCTCACCCCGAGTACCTGCAGTTGTTGCAGCGGTTCTGTCGCGAGCGAGACCTGGTGTTCATTCTGGACGAAGTTCAATCCAATTTCGGTCGAACGGGTACCATGTACGCCTTCACGCACTACGGGATTGAGCCCGACATTGTGTGCCTTGGCAAGGGTTTGGGGAATGGCGTTCCGGTGAGCGCGGCCGTCGGATCACGGACACTTTTTGCTGGGCTCAAGTACGGCGAAGCTTCGGACACTTGGAGCGCCAACCCACTGTCGTCGGCAGCGGTATTGGCGACTTTAGATGAATTTGAGGGTGGGGGTGTGTTGGCGAATGCGCGGGTCTTATCCACTGTGTTAGAAACGGGGCTGTTGGAGCTTAAAGAAACAGGTCTGATTACCCATGTGCGCGGCGAGGGGACCGTGTGGGGAATTGAATGTAGTGAAGTCGGGGAGCGTTCACCCGCGGATGTCGCCGTGGCTTGTGTGGAGGCTTGCTATTTGGGCAACAAGGAGGGGCAAGCGATACATTTGCTGGGACCACTTGCCGGAAAAGTGCTTCGAGTCAGCCCGCCATTGACCATGTGTCCGCAAGAAGCACGCGATTACCTCAACGTAATGAAGGCTATTCTTGCCGATTTGCATGTCCAACTCACGAGCCATTAATTGAATTTGCTTCGGACCTGTTGGTTTTCCAGCGAATGTCTCATCTCGCTGGTCGTGACTGCATTACAGCAGTTGTGCTTGATCTTGAGGCGGTTGTGGTGACGTAGGGGGCATAGCTGACATCAGCTACAGGGAGATATCTGTTGTGATGAAACCTGGATTCAAAGTGTGTCCTCTGATTGGAGTTTGCATGGCGATCTGGCCGTTTGCGCTGGCTCGCGCGAGCAATCCGCCTCAAATTTCTCCGGATCACGCACAGCGAATGGAAAAGTCGCGTTTATTGTTCGAGCAGCAGGTTGCGGCGATTCTGCAACATCGTTGTGTTCGCTGTCATGGTGCACAAGAGGCTAAAGGTGGGTTGGATCTGTCGACGCGCGCGGGGCTGATGAAAGGCGGAGACTCAGGTGTCGTTGTGAGGCCCGGCAAGGCGGCGCAGAGCTTGCTTGTTCGACTAATTCGGCATGATGCGGAACCTGCTATGCCGGCTGAGGGACGTCGCCTGAAAGCGGCAGCATTGAATGCGATTGTTGAGTGGATTGATTTGGGTATGGCCTATTCTCATAGCCTTGACTCGGAGGGCGAGCAAAATGGTGGCTGGACGAGGCGTCGTATTGCAGACCAGTCGCGTCGATTCTGGTCGTTTCGTCCATTGCAGGTTCAGCCGCTAGCGGCCCCGAATGACGTAGGTCGGTGGAGTCGGAATTTCATCGACCGCTATGTCCTGTTTAAGGCCCGAGAGCAAGCTCTGACGATGAATCCAGAGGCGGATCGCCGAACTCTGATTCGGCGGGTGTACCTTGATCTGCTCGGGCTGCCACCTTCGCCGGCCGAGGTGACAGCATTTGTCGCTAATGCCCAGCCTCACGCGTACGAAGAGCTACTCGAGAAGTTGCTGGCAAGTTCCCACTATGGGGAACGTTGGGGAAGGCATTGGCTGGATATCGTAAGGTTCGCAGAGAGTGCAGGATTTGAACACGATGAAGATCGCCCCCATGCTTTTCATTACCGTGATTTTGTGGTGAAAGCACTCAACGTTGATATGCCGTTTGACCAGTTTGCCCAATGGCAAGTGGCCGGAGATGAATTGGCACCGGCCAATCCTTTGGCTCTGATGGCGACTGGGTTCCTGGGGGCTGGTGTGTTGCCTACACAATTGACCGAGCGTGAATTTGAGAGGGCGCGATACGATGAACTTGATGACATGGTGTCGACACTGGGTACGTCGATGTTAGGCCTGACGGTTGGATGTGCGCGCTGCCACGACCACAAATTTGATCCCATACCATCGGCGGACTATTACCGGTTGGTTGCGACGTTCACTACCGCGATTCGAAGTAATGTCCAAGTACGTATGGATGCGAAACGACCTCCGGCGACTGTGATGGTTGTTAGCGAGGGTGTGAAACCGATCAAGCACCATGCAGAGGGACGCGGTTTTCCCCATTTTTACCCGCAGGCCCACTTCCTGGCACGAGGAGATCCCCTGCAAAAACAAGGAGTGGCACCGATGGGATTCCTCCAGGTGCTGGTTTCAGGTTCCCAGCCCGCAGAGCGCTGGTCCGTGAAACGTCCAGCTGATGCTAAGAGTTCTTTTCGAAGAGCCGGTTTGTCAAAGTGGCTTACTGATGTTGAACATGGGGCGGGGCAGCTGTTGGCGCGAGTTATTGTCAATCGGTTATGGAAGCACCATTTTGGTCGTGGCTTGGTTGCCACCACCAATGACTTTGGGGTTCAGGGTGAACGGCCAAGTCACCCAGAGTTGTTGGACGCTTTGGCGCTGGATTTGATTCGTCGCGGTTGGCGGCTCAAGGAATTGCACCGCTTGATGATGTCCAGTAGCGTCTACCGGCAGTCTGCGGTAGACGATTGGCAAGATCGTCAGCGCGATCCACAGAATCGGTGGCTGTGGCATTTTCAGCCGCGCCGTCTGGAAGCGGAGGCAATTCGTGACTGCATCCTTGCCGTCAGTGGGCAGTTGGATCGAACTCCGTTTGGACCAGGTACTCTAGATCAGGCTTCCAGGCGGCGCAGCATTTATTTCACGATCAAACGTAGTAAGTTGATCCCAATGTTACAGATTTTTGATGCTCCGGAGCCATTGGCCAGTACTGGCGAGCGACCCGCTACGACGATTGCACCGCAGGCTTTGTTGTTTATGAATGATCCCCGGATCAGGAGTTACGCTCTCGGTTTTGCGCAACGTCTGGTAGAAAACGGCGACGACCCTTTGAATCTGATCGTGAGCCGGGCTTACTCGATCGCCCTTGGTCGCAAGGCAACGGATGCGGAAGGTGCTGCGGCCCAAGAGTTTTTGACCGCCCAAACGAAGTCTTACCAGGAGGACTCTCGCACCGATGCCACACTGCTCTCCGTCGCAGATTTTTGCCAAATCTTGCTAAGTCTTAATGAGTTTATCTACGTTGATTGACCAATAGCGTTCGCTCCAGCTACGAATTGGAGGGAGACGTCGGGTTGGTGTTGCTGATGCGGTGTCGCTGAACGCGAGACCCAATAGTCAGCACGAGGAGTACTGCAATGGCCCCGACTATCAAAATGCCGACTTGCTGTGTATTGAACGAGTCTGGTAGATAGGGCTCGAACTGCTTGCGTTTCCACTGCAGTTCCGTGGGAGTTAGGTCGACCTGGAACGGCCAGAGTTTTCGCAGCGCGCCGAACATGAAGCCGCACAACGTCGCCATGGTGATGGCCGCGTGGCATTCCAACAACCAACGCAACAGCTTACTGAATAGCACTAGCCCTAGCACGCATCCGAGACCAAAAGCGATCAGCTCGATTAAGTTGGCGGTGATTCGTTCGCCGCGCGATAACTGATTGGGGATTTCGATGAGATGTTCATACGCACCCAGCAGTACCAGTATCATGGCGCCACTGATGCCGGGAAGTAGCATGGCGCAAATTGCAAACGCCCCGCACAAGAGCAACGAGATTGGTGTCGGTTGATGGTTGATTTGGGGCAAACCACTCAAGTAATAGGCGAAGAGCATTCCTGCTGCCCACGGTACGAGCATGCGCTGCATTCCCGTTTCAATTAGCCGTGAAACGAGGACTGCTGATGCCAGGATCATGCCGAAGAAAATAGACAGCACGTAAGGCCGAGATTCGGCGTCGCTGAGCAAACGGCTTACCGTACCGGCGCAAGCGACCATGCCCAAGAGAATTCCGGTTGCGAGTAAGAGCAGGAATCCTAAATCGATACGTTGTGCGGCATGTCGCCATTGGCGTCTAAGCGTCAACCGCAGCAGGGTAACGTCGCATCTGCTGAGTGCTGCGAGCAATCGTTCATAAATCCCCAGCACAAGTGCAACGGTGCCTCCCGAAACTCCAGGGACAATATCGGCCCCTCCCATGCAGACTCCCCTCCAGAGGATACTGATTGCCGAACTCGGAGCGTCTGTTCTCGTCGGAGTCGGATTCTGGTCGGCGTCTGAGTTCGTTTTGACGGCACTCGGAACTCTATTCATCACTGTGGTACCGATCGAACAAGATGTTGACTGGCCGGCAGACCCCCAACATATGATTGGCTTGAGCTTGCGGGGTAGAACTTCATGTAGAACTCCCTAATGTATTCATTTTCGGGCTGGCGTAATGGTATGTTTGGTGGTCTCGGATGTTGGCGGCTGCGCCGCGGTTCTCGAAAATCACAGGTGTCCGATGAATACGGTTCCTTCGTTGCTTATCGGCAATCAGCGGCAAGTTCCTTCCAATCGTTCTTGTTTGTCTGGCAGACTAGCGGAGCTGGGGGCCGATGCGCTGCAACATGTAGCGATTTCAATGGTCAGCATGCGCAAATTCTGTTGACCGACTGAACCCGATTGATAAGATTTGGATACTTGCCTGCTATTCCATTCTCGACGCGCTGAAGGAAACGTTGCGGTCGCGCTGAAGAGACTAATGTGCGAGGCCGGGCCTTTGACTTGTGGAATTCTCACACCCCAATCACTCGCTAGTTGTTAACGTCCCGGCCAAATTGAATTTGTTCCTGGAGGTGCTTGCGCGTCGTAAAGATGGCTACCACGAGCTTGAAAATCTCATGGTTGCCGTATCGATATATGACAGCTTGTTCTTTGCAGTTGATCACTCGGGAAAACTAGAACTTGATTGTGCTTGGGCGTCTGGCTTGACGATAGAGTCGGGACGCCGTGAGGCGAGTGCAATGGACCCACTTCCAGATCCGCAGGCCAACTTAGTCTGGCGCGCCGTCGCGCAATTGAGGCAGCGCGCCGGAGTCGAGTTGGGTGCTGCGATCCGATTAGTGAAGAGGATTCCATCTGCTGCCGGGCTGGGTGGTGCTTCCGGAGACGCGGCTGCCGGCTTGTTGCTGGCTAATCGGGCGTGGGGGCTGAATTGGTCGCGCGATAAACTCAGCACCGTGGCTGCGGAAATTGGCAGCGACATCCCGTTCTTCTTGAATTGTGAACCGGCGGTTTATTGCGGGCGTGGTGACCAGCTACGACGTGTTGTCGAGTTTTGTCGACTGTCGGTAGTTGTTGTCCGGCCGCCCACTGGCTTAGGGACAGCCGATGTATACCGCCAGTGTCGACCCGCCGAAACATCGGTGCCCCTGCTACCGCTATTGTTGGCTGGTCAGAGTGGCAATCTGCCGCTCGTGGCCAAGTGTATGACAAACCGTTTACAGCCTGCGGCCGTCCGTTTGTCGCCATGGATTCAAACGCTACAGCGAATCTTTGAGCAGAGTGATTGCCTCGGCCACCAAATGACAGGCAGCGGCAGTAGCTATTTTGGCATTTGCCGGAACAGTCGCCACGCTCGCAGAGTTGCGAATCAGATTCGTTCACTGGGCGTTGGACGAGTGTTCAGTGCGAGTACGTTTCCCACGTCACCCCTCGGCACGAATGACCCGAACAGGAGGATTCGTTATGGAGATTACCGAGGTTCGCATCAAGCTCGTGGCGGATTCTGACGATCGATTACAGGCTTTTTGTTCAATTACTTTTGATAACTGCTTTGTTGTTCGTGATCTGAAGATTATCGAGGGGCCCAATGGTCCTTTCGTGGCAATGCCCAGCCGGAGATTAACCGCACATTGTCCTAAATGTAGTTGCAAGAACCATCTGCGGGCGAAATACTGCAACCAATGCAGTGTCCGGTTGCCCTCTAGTTTTGGCCGGGAAACGGGAGGGAGAACAAAGCTCTATGCGGATATTGCTCACCCGATCCACTCCGAGTGTCGCGACGCGATTCAAAGCAAAGTCATTGAGGAATTTGAAGCAGAAGTGGATCGCGCCCAGGAACCTGAGTATCGGTCGCGGTATGACGAAGAGTATGACGATCTAGTAGATCGCCACAGTTCAGAGCCGGAAATGCCCGCGAACGCCCTGGGAAACGTACGGATCCAAGAACCGGAAGCGGAACTGCGACCCCCACACGGCGCGCTTTCGGATCATGATCGGACGCAAACGCGAAGAGACGAAGGCGAGCAGTTTGGTGCGGGGATCTTCTGATGTCGTGTTGCTTTCCTTGCAATGACCTTGTTTGGGAATGCCATTCGGCTTTCGGAAACGAATCACCGAGTCTTCATCCAACGGTCGGCAAACTGCTCCGCCACGGCCCGATTCGGGAATGAACGCAGCGAGTACCGGGCAGTAGACCGACTTGGCTCCGGCAGGCGTTCAAGAGTTTCAGTTGTCCATTTTTCTGCGACTTCGCGAGTGTGGAACACGTTGGCGACCCGTTTCAACTGACGGCCATCACCGTAGATAACCATTCCCACAAGATGAGGGAACTCGGCGTACGGATCGTTGTAGGGTAATTCTTTTAGATGCTGAGTAAGTGCCGCTTCCAGACGATTCAAGTTTTCGCCGAAATGGGCTCGAAACAAAGTAAAGTGTTCTCCAATCCGTTCTCGATCGTTGTTGTAGGAGATGCCTTGAAACGGTTTCAGTTGACTTACTGTCTGTAGATAGGCGCGAAATTGAGATTTGCGTCGTTGCGCTAGGAAGTGGGTTATGGCCCAGGCTGATGCGTAGCCATTTGAAGACAGGCGATTGGCTGTGACGGTTGGTTCGATCAGTAGCTTCCCGGCCGCTTCAGTTGGTTGTGATTTGATCAGTTGTTCTAATTCAAACATCCTTAAGTCATTGATTTTTCCTAGGCCTTTCCAACGCATCCGTTTGCCGACCGACGTCGGTGCAAAGTACTCGGCTAGTCCTTCGCTAATCCACATGGGCCAATAGGAAAGACGCTGCTGAACGCCAATGTTGTGTAGGATCTGATGCACCCCTTCGTGTGCGATAGTCGAAATAGCTTGTTGAAGTGCGAGTTGCGGTTTGAGCCCCGGACTACTTTGCTGGCCTTGGTAGAGCACGACCCGATTAGAAACTGGTTCATAATAGGCCCGGACACCACGTCCTACAGGCCGATATGCTTGAAACTCATGCTCTGTAGCGAACATGATCACAACCATAGGAACGGTTGGGTCGGAGGTCGGAATCTTCTGGTTCTGCGAGAACTTTCGTATGCCCGGTAGCATAGTTTCCAGAATCCGGCTAGTCGCTAACGCAAATTCAGCGGTGGTGTTGTAGACAAAGACGTAGTGTCTGGTCCTGCGCGTTTTCCAGCCATTTTCAGATGGCATGCTGGCGAGTACTTTGCGGGCGAGAGTTTTTTTGTCGATAGCCACAAATGGTTTTGACGTACTCTGGGTGTTGACGATTGGTTGGGTGGCGAGCTGACCATCCGGGAATAGCAAGACAAATGTGCGATCGATTTGCAGGTGGACTTTGGCGATGACCTGGTTGCCCTCAAGGTCTCGTGCCAGCACATTTTCATTTGTGGGGTAGGAAACTTGTCCCGAGCGGATTTCCAAGCCCCGTTTTGCCGAATCGGTGTCCGTGGCCATCGCCGGGCCCCCCGCCGTAGCCGCGAACAAGAGGGTGATTGCCGCCAATGTGGGGGGGGGCGTGGGCGGCTGGCGCCGAAAAGCCGATAATTTTGGTGTAGGGGTCAATTGAACGATCAAAGCCTATGCTACGCTTGCGAACAGGCTTGTCTCCTGATGAATGTCTCGATTTGGGACCTAACCATCCTGTTTAATCATATCTCTCGGTACATGCATCTGTTGAAAAGACGAGAAAAACGAGAAAAATTTGGCCAGCTTTTGGTGCGTATGATTCTGGCAATTAGTGTAGACTCGTCGTCGTGTAGGTAGATCCGGCTCGCAAACTGCCGGGGATGGTGTGTAATGGGGTGGCGCATTGCGTCACTCATACTGTGTCGTCCGGACCACTTTTAGGTCCGGTGCTGGTTGAGCTGTGCGGATGATTACAGGCTAACCGTGCTCAGGAGGGTTGATCCCTTGGCTACTCTTAAACGTGTTGTGAATTTCCGGCTTAGTATCTCGCAGTATTTGGCCGTATCGTGCGGGCTGTTTGTGCTCGTAAGCCTGCCTGGTTTGGCACGGTCTGCGGACCCCACTTTTGTGGGTATTCTGGCGATGGCCATTGATGATGAGGGAGCTGATTTCCTGGGGCTCAGTGGCGAGACCAGGGAGAAGTTGACCGCGCTGGTTAATGAACGTGAGCAGCAGGTCACACAATTGATTCTGCAAATCAAGGACCTGCCTAACGCCGAGAAACAGGCCAAATTAGCTCCGTTTGTACAGGAATCGGAGCAACTTGGGATGGCACTGCTTACTCTGACTCAACGTGAGCGGTTAAATCAGCTGCGCGTTCTTCGCACAGGTATGGCCTCGCTGGTGGAACCGGAAGTGGCCAGCATTATCGGCCTCGACGCGGAGCAGCGTGAAAAGGTGCGCGAGTTGATTACCCAACGTAATGAACAGATGTCGCGCGGTGGCGAAGTGCAGAGGCAGATTACACGGCGTTCTTTTGAACGTCAGTTGCGGTCACTCTTGACCGACGAGCAACTCGGGAAATGGGAGAAAATTTCGGGCCAGGGAGCCGGGCAGACAGCATCAGGGGCCGAGAGACGCGCGCCGGAGACGGCGGGCGCGGCTGCTGCAACCGACTCTTTGCGATCAGCGCGGACCGAAACGTCTGCTGACGACTCGGAATCTGCTGCACGTGCTGCCGATGACCGTGCTGCCGATGACCGTGCTGCCGATGACCGTGCTGCCGCTGACCGTGCTGCCGATGACCGTGCTGCCGATGACCGT
>PAQH01000047.1 GCA_002709225.1 Planctomycetaceae bacterium | reverse complement strand
AGCGTCAGTTTGGCCGGTTTGCCCTGGAGCAGGCTGCGGTAACTGTAGGCAGCCAGGCTGAATTTAAACTTGGCGCGACCATTACGGGCAATCGGCTCAATGGCCGGGGCGGACTCGCCCGCCAGCTGCCAGGTTGCCAGGCCAGTCGCCACGCTACCACAGGCGGCCAGGAAATCACGCCGCTGTCGACTGTAGTGGGAGAGGTGCATGGGCTGAGAAACGTGCATGGGTGCGAACTCCTCGAACCGAGAAATCGGCCGCGTGGACGAGCGTCTCCGAACGGACCGAAGCGCAGGTACGACCAGCAAGGCATTCTGATCTCCGCTGCCGGCGATCGCAACCGCCGTACGAGTTGCATTGAGCTGATTCCACCGCCATCGTCGAGCGCCAAAAAGCCACCCAGAATCAGCCCCCTCAACTTGCCAGCGGCGCTCGAATCAGCGAGCCTGTTACTGTGACAGGAGCGCGTCTGAAATAATCCGTCAATCACCGGACTGGCCAGGGAGAAGAATCGTATGACCCGCACCCTCTTGACCAACGTGCACGTGATCGACTGTAGTGGTGCGGAACCGTTCCCTGGAGAAGTCTTGATCGAGGACACCCGGATCGCCGCCGTCGCCGACACGGTGGGTGAAATCAGCGCCGAGGGCGCGACCACCCTCGATGGACAAGGGCGGTCGCTAATGCCCGGACTGGTAGAATCCCACGCCCATCTGAGCATCGACAACACCGACGATCTAGCAGCCCTCGGACGGATTCCTCCCGAAGAGCACACGCTCCTGACAATGCACAACGCCCGGCTCTATCTGGACCATGGGATAACCAGTTGTATCAGCGCGGCCGCGGCCAAGCCGCGTTTGGATGTGGTCATTCGCAATGCGATCGAAGCGGGCCAAATTCCCGGTCCCCGGCTACTGGCAGCCAGTCCCTGGTTGACCGTAACCGGCGGCCTGGGAGACATGCGGACGCTGCACATGCCGCATGTCGAGTCGATGGCATTGGTGGTCGATGGCCCCGAATCGTACCGGCAGGTCACGCGCGAACTGATCCGCGAAGGCGTCGACATTATCAAACTGGTCGTCTCCGGGGACAGTTTTGTGCCGCACGCCGGTTCAGAGAGCACCGTGATGAGTGAAGCCGAGGTCGCCGCCGCCGCCGACGTGGTGCACGCGCATGGCAAACGGATGAGCGCCCATGCCCGCAGCGCGGAATCGGTCAAACGCTGTGTACGCCATGGGGTGAAGGTCATCTACCACGCCAATTACGCAGACGAAGAGGCGCTCGACCTGCTGGAAGAACACAAAGACCACGTGTTCATCAGCCCCAACATCGGCTTCACGGTGGTGGCCGCTTACGAAGGTTCTGCCTGGTTCACCGAAGAGCAGGTCCAGGCCATGGGCTTTCGAGAAGAATTGGCTTCCGCGGTTCAGGTGGTGGGCGAACTGAAAAAACGCGGAGTGCGGATCCTGGGCGGCGGCGACTACGGGTTCGGCCTGACGCCCCACGGCAACAACGCCCGGGACCTGGACCACTTTGTCAAACATCTGGGCTATGCCCCGTTGGAGGCACTGCTGACGATGACACGCGACGGCGGACAGGCCATGGACCGGCCGGACGACCTGGGACAAGTGCGGCCCGGTTTTCTGGCCGACCTGCTGCTGATCGACGGCAATCCGCTGGAAGACCTCACACTGCTGACCGACCCGGACAAGCTGGTAATGATCATGAAAGATGGACAGTTCCACAAAAAACCGGCGCTGTAAATCACCGCCGCGGCAACCTGCTCTTTACGAAGCCGCTTTCGGAAACGGCAAATCCACCAGTTCCGCACAGCCGGCTGCCACCAACTCGGGACCCGTCAGATAACGCCCCGGCTGCATCCACTCGCGCAGCTGCGCAGCGGGGACTCCCAGGAGCCGGGCCAACCGTTGGTCCATATCGGCCTCCAGGTATCCGAAGTGACGCGACCATTCAGCAGCCTCGGCCAGCCCGACGTGTTCCTCACTCTGCCATTTCATCGGGTGGAACAGCAAGACGCTTCCCGGATGTACCAGCCTCCGCTGACATGCGCCAAAAGGCCAGAGAGCCGCCGAGGAACACTCGCCCGTCACGATCCCCGTCGCCCGCAGCCCGCGCAACAACACAACCGACA
Source organism: Planctomycetaceae bacterium (assembly GCA_002709225.1). Classification (GTDB taxonomy): domain Bacteria; phylum Planctomycetota; class Planctomycetia; order Pirellulales; family Pirellulaceae; genus UBA9264. The sequence continues at coordinate 45,758 of PAQH01000047.1, read as the reverse complement.
TTAAGGAAATCGCCGTATAAGCGCTACCACCGGGGGAATTGAAATAGAGCACGCACTCTCCTTCCGCCGGAACGGAGAGCAACTTTTCCGTGATATCCGATTCCTGGTCGGTTAGATCTCCCACCAGGGCGATCTCAACAGGCTCTTCTGGATGCTGGTCTTCAGCGGGTCCCACGGGCAGCCACTCCTGACAACGTGAATCTCCTGGACAAGCAAATCGGGGTTTGTTGTAATGGACTCAGTCAATTCCTCCAACCGGGCGGAGACCAGTTCTTGACAACTGCGGTTCGTCTCCCCCGCCGGACACGAATGAACCAGCTGGGTCCCACCGTTTGGGGACCACCGTCTTTCGCGAATTGCCGATCTCGATCGCTCATCATGTCATTTCCCAAAGGCCAGGAGCAAGCCATGACCAGATTCAATCGTCGTAAGTTTATCAAGACGACTGCTGCAGCCAGTACGGCTTTTCCACTGTTCACCATTGGTGGCACCAAAGCCTCCGGGAACGTTCTGGGCGCCAATGACACCATCCGCATTGGTGTCGCTGGCATCCACGGCCGCGGAAAATCGCATTACGGCGATTACTCCAAAATGGACAAGGTCGACGTAAGCTACCTGATCGATCCAGACAGCAGTCTGTTTGAATCGGCTACCGCCGCAGTGAAAGCGCGCGGTGGCAATACGCCACAGTGTGTACAAGATATTCGGGTCGCGCTGGACGATAAGAATCTAGATGCCGTCTCGGTAGCCACCTGTAATCACTGGCATTCATTGATCGGTGTCTGGGCCTGTCAGGCGGGTAAGGATGCGTACATCGAAAAACCGATCAGTCACAATGTGTTTGAAGGTGGTAAGCTGGCCGAGGCGGCCCGCAAGTACAATCGCATCGTACAGCACGGTACCCAGCAACGCAGCAGTCAGGGACGCGCCCAACAGATGGCCGCCATTCAGGCCGGAAAATACGGCAAGGTCCTGGTCTCCAAGGGCTACTGCTGCAAACCTCGGTGGAGCATCGGCAGCAAACCGATCAGCAAGCCACCGTCCCATCTCGACTTCAACCTCTGGTTGGGGCCAGCGCCGAAGCAGGATTTCCACGGTAACTTGGTGCACTACAACTGGCACTGGTTCTGGGATACCGGGAACGGCGATACGGGGAATCAAGGCGTGCATGAAATGGATGTGGCCCACTGGGCGATCAAGGGTGCGACCATGCCCAATCGCATCTGGAGCCTCGGTGGTCGTTTCATCCCCGGCGAAGAGAATTTGATTGACCAAGGCCAGACACCCAACATGCAGCTCAGCGTGTACGAGTACGACGACACCTTATTGGTGTTTGAAACCCGTGGCTTGGTTGGTAAGAAAGGCTCGCCGGCACGTAATGTCAGCAACGAGGTCTATACCACCGAAGGTCTGGTGAAAATCACCGAGGGCAAATTCTATCCCCAGAACGGCGGCAAACCGGAGACCATCCAGGGGGACCCGGCGACAGTTACTCCTGGCGGTCCCTTCGGAAGCTTTATTGCTGCGGTACGCAGCCGCAACCCGGATGATGTCAACTGCGATGCGCAGGTAGGCCATTACTCCAGCGCCTTGTGTCATCTGGGCAACATCTCGTACCGACTAGGAGAACCGGTACCGTTTAACAAGCAGTCCAAAACGTTGGGCGACAATGCCCAGGTGGTCGCCGCATTCGACACACTCAAAGACAATCTCAAGGCCGTCGATGTCGATCTCGCGGAAACTCAGTACACGCTGGGGCGCGTCCTCGAATTCGATGCCAAGACAGAACGATTCCAGGGTGATGATCAAGCCAATGCGTTACTTGGCCGACCTTATCGCAAACCATTCGTGGTCCCGGAAACGGTCTAAGAGCGCGACGAGCGCAAGGAACACCGGCAACAGCTGGGCCGCCTCTGGGGCGGCCCATTTTTTTGGGGTAACGGGCACACGCGACTAAGAATCCAGGTCGTCCAAACCGCCCAGATCCAAATCGACTTCAAGCGCCTCCGTCGCTTTCTGGTCCATCGCCTTTTCATGGTCTGTTTTTTCGTGCGGCCTGGAAGCAACGCTGTTCAGGGCGAGTCCCGCCCCCAGCGCGCTCGCTACGCCTAGTGCCAGACTAACCGCAACGAAACGCGGCACCACCCGGCCACGCGACCAGGACAGCAACAACACGGCGCAGCCAGAGACCAATAACAAACCACCCGGTAATCCCAATACCAAGGCCGCGATCAACATCGGGTCGGTCATCGCATATGCTCCTCAAACGGGTCTTGCCACCATCTCTACACCACTGCGGACGGGACGCTACGGCGAGTCCGCCCGACGTTCCCCTACCTCACCCTGCCTCCAGAACAGGCTCTGAATTCAAACGAAACGCGCGCTCCCAACCACCTGTCTCGACAAACAACCGATCAATGGCCCTGATTGTTGTAACTGTTTGGGCCGCACCGCGCACCAACTCCAGGTAATGCGCGCGATCGACCTCGGAGAGCCGCTGGCCCCGGCGATCCCACAACCACTTACGACACGGTTGGTAGGAGCCTACCCGCAATTCCCAGGCCTCGAGGGGTACCTGCCGGCAGCACGCCTCCGGGCTCACATAGACGGACTTATCCTGCCAGCGCGGATAGCCGCCGGCGATCAACGGATCGTCTGCCGGCACACTCCAACGCGGCCCCGGCGTCTGCTCCTGGGGACCGGTGCCCGAAAGATCGTGGCCCAGATGGCACTTGACGAGGTTACGTCCCAGCTGGCTCAGTCGACGGTAGAGGGCAGCGGATGCCGGTATCAGTACCGGGGGAAAGTCGACGCACAACGTGGTCGCATAACGTTCCCGATAGATCGAGGCATGAAACAAACCATACAAGTAACCGAGCAATTCCCGCCCCTTTTGCTCGGTCTCGGCCGCAGACCGCTGTACACCGCACAGCGCTGTCCCGGTGGCCTCCTCCATCGCTGCCAGAAAGGGTTCGCTAAAATTCAACGCGCGTTCTCCAGTGGCCGTCCCGTTTTCGTCATAACCATAGACCCAAAGAGGAAACACCGATTCCCCCCCCCGATTATCCGAACGGATCACTCCATCCAGAACAATTCGATCCGCCACCCAGAAAAAATTGCAGGGCTGACTGGGCAGCATCTGCCGGCGCGTGATCAACACCAGGTTTTGTCCGTGGACAAGGTGCCGCATGACCGCCGTGCGAGGCCAATCCACCATCGTTTCTGACCAGTAGACGCGACGACGATCGAAAGGCCGGTAGCAGCAATCCTGAATCCGACTGCGCCAGGCTTCATCAGCGGCCAGACACCGGCGGGCCTGTGGCAGCTTCCAACTGCGCGTGTCTCCAGGAGGGTAACGCGCCGAACGGGTCTTCCTGAAATACGCTTCTCGAATCTGATCATCTGGGATATTCAAGTCTCGGAAGTCTGCAAATCGAGACTCGAGTTCCTCGTCGGTCAGCGCCACCACAAATCCGTCACGGGCGGTGATGGGAGCAGTACTGTGTAGCGGCATGATGTCGGGCAGCCGAAAACTGCTTTCCGCGAGCGAGACCGGCGGCTGAACACGCGGTGAAAAAAAATAGTAGGGAGACTGTAATGCAACCGATTGTGCGGGAAGCTCACTCCATGGTGTCTCCGCCAGGCGAGAGATTTTGTCTTCACGCTGTCCCCAAAGCTCACTGTAACGAACACTCTCTGCCTGCTGATGTGGACCTGGCAACCGCCGCAGGAGACCGACCGCGACCCCCTGATCGATTCCAAACAGATTCTGGTCTGAAACACCGGGCGGCGGGCGTTCACGGCTCTTGCGATTCCCATGCAGATCGAGCAGTGAAATCCGCGAAAAGGTTGCGGACAGCGCATGCCGCATCCCGCGAAATGTGGCGTTCTCGAGGTAACCATGATTCGTCACCAGAGCCACCAGACCGGTCGTCGCCCGTTCGACATTCCAGTGCGCCAAGCGGAAGAACTTGACATAATCGTCGTGTAGCCACAACTTGCGCTCTGCCAGCGGGCGACCATCGATCGCAAAGTAGTCAGCGGGCGCATCCTCCACGCGCCCATGCAAGAGTTGATCGGTCCAGGCGTTGCGGTTCGTCGACAGGGCCGCCCAGGGTGGGTTCCCCACGACCACCGTGTATGGCGTTGCCAACCCTTCCCCTGTCGAAGACCCCTTGTGTTCGCCGCCAGCCGCCGGGTACGAAGTGATGCCGGGCTCAGCCAGACTATTACCGACGGAAATCTGCAGACACCCTGGCCGCTGAAACTCAAAACCCGTTTGCTCCAATTGGCAAGCCAGTCCGATCTGGGCCACCACCACCGCAGGCAACATCCAGTCGACGCCCGTCAATCGCGGTAGCAGTTGATCGGTCACATACGCATTCCAGGCTTCCCGGCAGGACCGTGCATTCATCGTGCCGCTGCGGAAATCCGCCTGCCAATTCGCGTGAATGCGAGCAATCACCGCACGTAAAAACACGCCTGTACCACATGCCGGATCAAGCACCCTTACAAAGGGGCGCTGGGAATCCGGCGACATCAGAACAGACGGCATGCTTGCTCCCACCACCGACTGCCAGCTCTGGCAACTCGCCAGGCCACTGCGCAAATCGAACTCCTGGCGAAGCGACTGATCCACGGCATCTACCATGAACCGGGCAAGTGTCCAGGCCGTATAGTAAACGCCGCGGCGACTACGATCCTGGGCCGCGACCTGGCTGAGAAACGACTCGAGAAAATCGAACTTCTCCAGACCAGACATGCTTGGCAATGTCTCGGCTGTATTCCCTGCCCAGCGTTCGCAGATGCGGTCCCAAGCGGGTACGTCCAGCACCTCCCGCAACCAGGAAGCCTGCGCCGGCTGAAATACCGCCTCAAAGATGGTCGCCACGGCCGGGTCCGCCTGCCCCAGCAACCAGTTGGGAATCCGTGTCTCCTGAAAACGGCGCCCTGCCAGGTACCAGGCCATGCGGCCACAGATCAATGCCTGCGCCAGCTGCCGATTCGCAGCAGCGGGAGAAAGGTGCCTCACCAACCTCGCCTGCAATAACCACAAGGGTGACGCGGCGGTCAGCCGGGGCAACTCACTGGCGATCTGGGTCTCTGCGGCCGCAGTCAAATCCAGCAGGTCGCGCCACTCGGTATGCGTCTTCCTGACCACCGCAGGTCTGCCTCGCGGTATCGGGGGGCTGTCAACTCAGTGGCAGCCCGCCGAGAGTTTACCCCGCCGCTTCACTTCCACGCCGCATTCACGCGACGCCAGACGATCCGTGGCCAGGACATGGCTGGTTCCGTAGCCTAATAACCAAAACGTTTGACTTCCTGCCCATTGGCCACCACCCGAATCATACCACCGTAACAACCGGCAATGAACGTTCCACCATCCGGCATAAACAAAAACCGGGGTGGATCTCTCTCAGGACAAATGCGTTCCTCTGGATCGCGAGGGTGATAGGTACGCATCGTCCCGCGGGCAAAAGTGTACCGGTACAGCTGCCGGCCAGTCGTCAAATCCCAAAACTCGACATCTCCAGTACGTTGGCTACCGGCAGCCAGGGTCTGACCATCGGGAGAAAAAAAGGGGTGCTGAATATTCTTGTCCAGGGTGCGAAACTGGGCGACTGGAACCAGCGACTCCAAGTTCCAGTGCAAGACCACACCACCTTTGTGTCCCGTCGCAAACGCGATATTGTCCGGTGACATAGCCAACGTGTAAAACGGTTCGGCAAAGTCCATAGAAGCCCGCTGCAACGCTCCGGTCTGCGGGTCACACATCACCACCTGAAAGCGTCCCTGCTGTTCACGGATGCCCAACAAGTGGCGGCCATCGAAGGAGTACTCTACCGCAACTGCTTTACCGAGTGGATCACAGCGTCGCAACTTGGTGTACGACTCAGACTCATAAATCACGCACTTGGTCCGGCTGAGTACCGCGATTTCACCACCATCCGGTGAAAACGAAAAAGCATGGCAACGATTAAACTGACGTAACGACTTACCGGTCGCCACATCCCACAGCCTAACCTCGCTCAACTCCAAACCGCCGCCTGGAGTGAACAAACGGCATGAAGCGAGGTGTTTCCCATCGGGTGAAAAACGCAGGTTCGTAAAGTCTCCAAACGACTGCAGCCGTTGGAGCATTTGCCCGGTCCGAGCATCCCAGATCTGGATCAAACCACACTTGCGCACGGTTGGGTGGGGACGAGGCGGAAACTCTGAATTCGACATACCCGACTTGGCCGTCGCGACCAGCAACCCATCAGCCGACACAGCAATGCACTGTGCATTTCGCTCGGGTACGAATGGCGCTGCATCGACCTGCGCCTCGATGACCGAGACCCCCAGGACCACGCACCAAGCCAATCGCAGTTTCGGTATTCCTGTTGCCATCGCCTTTACCCCACCTTCAAACCAAGGGACCCGCGGGTCAGGCAGCGCCCGATCGAATCTCTCCCGCAAGTGGATATCATCAGTATAGCCGTTTGCTCCAGCGGGCCCTAGCGCGCCGCCGCCCTATCGGCCGGTAGCGGAGCACTTAACTGCCAATGTAGCGCGCATACACGGTCCGAGCTTCTGCGATCTCCTCGGTCCCCCCGATAATTGCTCGACCATCTGGAAACACCGTGATTTGGTAACCCTCTACCACCAGTCTGAGCAAATAACGATTCCGCGTCACCTGTCCGACCCCCTGTAACTGTTCGGCCAACGACTCCAGCGACAATCCAGGACGCTCAGGAAATGTCAATTGCACCGCGTTACGACCGCACAAAATGGCCGTATGACTGCCCCGTTCACCACGCAGCCAGGGAAATTCCCTTTGTTGACAGGTAGGACAAGTTTTTTCCTCCTGAATTCCATCCAACTTAATCTGCAGAATCCGGTTGTCCCACAACTCGAATACTGTCAAGACACGGCTGATCGCGTCGCGATTGCCGCTCAGTATTTTCAGACCCTCCATCGCCTGGATCGAAGCGATAACATTAATAATCGGACTCAGTATACCCGCCGAATCACAGGTTGCCGTGGTCCCCGGTGGCGGCGCTTCCTGGAAAACACAACGCATGCAAGGGGTAACGCCCGGAATCACCGTCATCGTTTTCCCTTCGGCTCCCAGGCACCCTCCATAGACCCAGGGAATACCGTAATGGACCGCAGCATCGTTCAGTAAATAACGTGTCTCAAAATTGTCGGTACCGTCGAGCATCAAATCGACACCCTCGAGCAATCCGGGCAACGTCACGTGATCTACGTCGGCGACAACCTCTTCGATATCGATTTGCGAGTTGATCTGTCGCAAACGCGTCGCCGCAGCCACCGCCTTAGGAACGCCCGCAGCCACGTCTGCCTCGTCGTACAACACCTGACGTTGGAGGTTATTCGTCTCCAGAAAATCCCGGTCGACCAGCCTGAGAGATCCCACACCGGCGCGGGCCAGCGTATTGGCCAACACCGACCCGAGAGCTCCACAACCACAGATCAACGCACGACTGGCGAGCAGGTTACGTTGCCCCTGCTCGCCAAACGGTGGATAACGCATCTGACGGACGTACCGGTCGAGTTCTGTCATCTGTCAGGCCACGATGAAAAGGAGGAACGCAGTCTGCTGATCGTAGGCCAGGGACATTCATCCTGGCAAGGCGCCGCGAGCATCCTGACAAGGCGCCGCGAGTTGACACGCTGACGGGCAAGACTTATTCTGAAATTGGTCGAATTGACGTGCACGTCATCGGCAAGAACATTCTATCAAGGCGGCAACTGACGTAACGGGTGCGGCGGACTGAACTGCAACACGGGCCCAGGCAATCCTCTGCTGGTAAATCCGTTTGCGAATATGGGGCACCGAATATGGGGCACAGGGCCGCCAGGTCAAATATGCCCACTAACAGCCCTGAAGCCCCACGGTTTCGGGGTTTTCTTGTGGTATTCGCGGTGATCAGATGTCTCCGATCGAAGCGGGCGTAACCTCGCCCGTATTCTGTCTGCTCTGGTTCAGTTGGAATCCGGTTGTATGAAGTCCATTCAGATCTACGATACGACACTTCGGGACGGGACCCAGGGCGAGGGCATCAGTTTGTCTCTGCAGGACAAACTGCAGATCGCAGCACGCCTGGATGAAATTGGCGTCGATTATATCGAGGGGGGCTATCCTCTTTCCAACGAAAAAGATGTCCAGTTCTTCAAACGGGCCGCCAAACTGGACCTTCAACACGCCAAGATTTGCGCCTTTGGAATGACACGGCGTAAAGGAATCAGTGCGGAGGCAGACCCCGGCATGCAGGCTCTGCTTGCATCAGGCGCTCCGGTCTGCACCGTCGTGGGTAAAACGTGGTCTTTTCATGCCACCGAAGTATTGCGTGTGTCACTCGCAGAAAACCTGGCAATGATTGCGGACAGCGTTCGCTTCCTCGCGGAGGGAAAACGTGAGGTCATCTACGATGCGGAACATTGTTTCGACGGCTGGAAACACGATCCGGATTACGCCGCCGAGACGCTGCGCGTCGCCGCACGAGCGGGAGCTCAGCTGATCGTGATGTGCGATACGAACGGCGGAACCCTGCCAGAAGAGATCACGCAAATCACCCGCTCGGCGCGAGCTGTCTTGCAGCCGCTGGGAATTCCCGTCGGCATCCATTGTCACAATGATTGCGACCTGGCCGTTGCCAACTCGCTCGCCGGAATCGATGCCGGCGCGCTGCATGTGCAGGGCACCATTAACGGCTTTGGTGAACGCTGTGGAAATGCAGACCTGATTTCTGTGATTGCCAATCTAGGCCTAAAGAAGCAAGGCTATCAGGTACTCGCGGAAAATCGTCTGGAAAAACTAACAGAATTGTCGCGATTTGTCTATGAAACTGCCAACATGCAGTTGCGCACACAGCAGCCCTTCGTGGGACAAAGCGCGTTCGCCCATAAAGGGGGCATGCATGTGCACGCGGTCAATCGGGCGACAAAAAGCTACGAACATATGGACCCACAAAGCGTCGGTAATGAACGACGTGTTCTGGTAAGTGAACTCTCGGGACGTTCCAACATTATCGCCTTGACAACCCGTAACAACCTGGAAAACGACCGCGACTTGATGGATCGCATCCTCAAACGCGTTGTCGAAATGGAACACGACGGCTATCAGTTTGAAGCCGCCAGAGCATCCTTCGATCTGCTGGTTAAACGCTGTGCCGGGACATTCAAGCAGCACTTTGAACGTATCAAGTACCACGTTGAAGTGGGTACCGACCAAACCAACCAGGTGCTGACTGAAGCAACGATTAAGGTGCGTGTCGAAGATAGTGAACAACACGAAGTGGCCGAGGGGGACGGTCCGGTCGATGCCCTCGACGCGGCCTTACGTAAAGCCCTCAGTGTCCACTTCCCCAACCTGCGGGAAATGCGACTAGTCGACTACAAGGTCCGTGTCGTGAACTCGGAGGCCGGCACCGCCGCCCGTATCCGCGTGATGATCGAAAGCGCCGACACGACGGAAACGTGGGGAACGGTAGGTGTGAGCGAGAACATCATCGAAGCCAGCTGGCTGGCCCTGGTAGACGCCATCGAATACAAGTTGGTCAAGGATGAAACAACAGACACGACAGAGGGTACTTCCGGGAACCGTCTTGCCAGTGTCCAATAGCCCGTCCAAGCGCCCAGTGTCCAAGAGGCTTGCGCCTCCACCCCGGTCCTGGCCTGCCTCTAACGATCTTTCCTGTCTATGATGACCTTGCCAGTCTATGATGACCAAGCGCCTCCCGCTGCCAAATCGGTCGGCGCGATCTCCCTGGTTGTGAATGACCGGCGGCAATGGTGACGTTTCTATTATTCCATTCCCCCTCAGCCTGCAGATCCATGTCTGACCCTGTTTCGACGGACGCCTTGCCAACGCGATTTGATCACATCGAAGCTCAACCACGGCTCTACAAGCTGTGGGAAGAAGCGGGGTATTTCCACGCAGACCCCGACCGCCCGGGCGATCCTTACAGTATTGTCATTCCCCCACCCAACGTAACTGGCGCTTTGCATCTGGGACATGCGTTGAACAATACGCTACAGGACATCTGTATTCGCATGAAACGCATGCAGGGATTCAACACGCTGTGGATGCCGGGAACGGACCACGCCGGAATCGCCACGCAAGCCGTTGTCGAACGACGACTCAAAGAGGAGGAAAACAAGAGCCGCCACGATCTCGGCCGCGAGCAACTAGTCCAACGCATCTGGGAATGGAAAGATCAGTACGAAACTCGCATTCTCAGCCAGCTGAAGCAAATGGGAAGCTCCTGTGACTGGGAACGGACCCGGTTCACACTTGATGACGTTTGTGCCCGAGCAGTTCGCAGAACTTTTTTTGACCTGTTCCGCCAGAACTTGATCTACCGCGGTAAACGGTTGGTCAACTGGGACACGTACCTGCAAACAGCCGTCAGCGATGACGAAGTTTTTCACGAGACGATTCAGGGACATTTCTGGCACATTCGCTATCCCGTGATCGACCCACAGCCAGGAGAACCAACGCACGTCGCCATCGCCACCACTCGTCCGGAAACCATGCTGGCCGACACGGCGGTCGCTGTCCATCCCGATCCGGCCGCGGCATTCGATAGGGTCGAAGCCGACTTGCGAGACAAACTGGCGGGCGCGTCCGACAAAGAGAAGGAGTCCCTGCAACAGCAACTTGAGAACATCACTGAACGACGGTCCACCATGCTGGCCCCGCTCGTACAACTGCGCGAGATGGCCCGCGCCGGAAGACGTCTGCAATTACCCCTGGTCGACCGCGAGATCCCCTTGATCGCCGACGAATGGGCCAAACCTGAATTGGGCAGTGGCTGTGTCAAGATTACGCCGGCCCATGACCCGAACGATTACGACGTGTGGCAACGCCATCCTGAGATCGGCGCCATCAACATGCTTAATTCGAATGGCTCGCTCAATGAACACGCGGGCATTTACCAGGAACTGACGATTCCCACGGCCCGTCAACGCGTGGTGGACGATCTCCAGCAATTAGACCTGCTCATCGAGGTCGAAGATCGCGAGATCGATTTGGCACATTCTGACCGTAGCAAGACTCCCATCGAACCGCTGCTCGCGAATCAGTGGTTCGTGAAAATGGAAACGCTCGCTCAATCCGCGATGGATGCGGTTGAATCAGACAGGGTGAAGATCTACCCCGAACGGTATGCCAAGGGGTATCTCGACTGGCTGGGTGAAAAACGAGACTGGCCTGTCGGTCGGCAATTGTGGTGGGGACATCGGATCCCGATCTGGATCAAAACCTGGAGCCAGGCAGACGAAGACTGGCTCACTGCCGAGTTCAATCTGGATACCACCGCGACAGATGATGTGGCAACGGCAGCCGGGGGACGCATGGCCGTACTCAAAGTCGCGGCCAGTGAAGATGCCGAAGCTCAGTTTCTGGTTTCACTTCCGGATGCCAGCGGTGAGTTGGAATCGGCACTGGAAACGCGCGGTTTTGTTCAGGAAGACGAAGTTCTAGACACCTGGTTCAGCTCCGCGCTGTGGCCACACTCAACATTAGGATGGCCGGAACAGACCGCAGCCTTGGCCCGCTGGTATCCGACCAGCGTCCTGATCACCAGCCGTGACATCATCACGCTCTGGGTCGCTCGCATGGTATTGACCGGCCTCAATAACCTTGGTGAAGTTCCCTTTCACGACGTGTTCATTCATCCCAAGATTCTCGACGGTTACGGCGAAACGATGTCGAAATCAAAGGGGAATGGTGTTGATCCGTTAGACGTGATCGAGAAGTTTGGAGCCGACGCTCTGCGATTCGGCCTCTCCTACCTGACAACCGAAACCCAGGATGTCCGGTTGCCTGTTCAATTCGAATGTCCGAATTGCCAAACCCTGCTGGACCAAACTCGCACGAACCGCGAGTTGCCGCGCATCGACTGTAAGTCCTGCGGTGAACCTTTTGCAACCCAGTGGGCACGCTCGGACGACGATACCAGCCTGCCACGGGGGGCAGTTGTTAGCGCGCGTTTCGAACAGGGCAGGAACTTCTGCAACAAACTCTGGAACGCGGCTCGCTTTGCGTTCATGAATCTGGCCGGGTACAGCCCAGCTCCCGTGACGGAAGAGGCACTCCCCCTGGCTGATCGCTGGTTATTGAGCCGTTTATCGACCGTCACAGAGCAAGTTACCGAGGCGTTTGAAAATTACCGATTTTCCGAAGCCGCTCGCACCCTGTACGACTTCGCCTGGGATGAATTCTGCGGCTTCTACGTGGAGATGGCCAAGGAGCGACTACAAGATGACCAGGACCGCGACAGTGCGCAGCGCGTGCTGGCGTGCGCCCTGGACCAGTTGCTGCGACTGCTGCACCCCATCATCCCGTTTATCAGTGAGGAACTTTGGCAGGCGCTGGGGCGATTGGCCGCCGAAAGAGGGTTAGACGCTCCCCAGCTGGCAACAACCAGCATCATGCAAGCGACGTGGCCGGCGATCCACAAATCGCATCAAGATCCAATCATCGAAGAACGTTTCTCCCGTTTCCAGGAAGCATTGGGAGCCGTTCGTGAAATTCGTAGCCGTCAAAATGTAGCGCCGAAGAAACAGGTGAACTTCTGCATCCGCTGCGATCCCCAGGAGCAAGCCTTACTGGCTCCCTTGGAGCCCTTCTTCTCAGGCATGGCAAACGCAGTCGCAACCGCGATCGGCCCCGAGGTCACACCGCCCACAACGCACGCCAGCCTGACACGCAGCGGGATGGAAATTTACGTGGATCTGGCAGGCCTGATCGACATCGAAGCGGAAGTGGCGCGACTTGAAAAAGCCCACCAGCGCATCGAGGGGCAAATCCAAGGAAAACAACGAAAGCTGGCAAACGAAAAGTTCGTCGCCAATGCGCCGCCTGAAGTGGTGCAACGTGAAAGGGACAGCCTGCTGCGTCTGGAAGAAGAACTCGCATCAACTACGGCTGCCCTGGAAAAACTGCCTCAGCCCGAATAGTCGTCAGCGGGAACCGACCGATGGCAACACCGCGTCCCGGTACGCGCCCCGATTACTCCACCGCACCTTGCCGTCAACAGAATAGACGTCGTATAATTGGGACATCTTGTCACCCTCTGTTTAATTCCGTTCTCCCGATATGGTCATTCTTGTCGGGAAGGGGCGTTCTCGATGCCCGTGCAGATGCTCCTGTCGCGGATCATAATCAGTGAAATTAGTGATCAACAAGTCATCTATCTCAAAGAGATGGATGGCGATCGCCAGTTTCCAATTGTGATCGGTATCTTTGAAGCCACCAGTATCGACCGCCGTGTCAAAGAGCGTCCCTCACCGCGGCCTCTCACACACGACCTGTTGGTCAACCTGGTCCAAGAGCTGGGAGCTGAACTGGATAGCGTCGTGATCAGCGATTTGCGTGAGCACACCTATTTCGCCAAGTTGCGAATCCGCCAGGGTGGACAGCTGATTGAAGTGGACGCCAGGCCGTCAGATGCGATTGCCGTGGCGATGACTTGCGCTCCGCCACTGCCGATCTATGTGAATGAGGAAGTTCTCGAAGAGTGCTTCAACGAGTAGTCACTCAAAATCACCCGATCGTCTTCCAGAAACCGCTGTCTTGAGATCCACTGAGAGCATCACGGGTTTCCTAGACACCGCAACCAGCAAAAACCAGACATCATCACAAAGTCGGCTTGAGGCTTGCATTTGGCGCTCCGCTACGTGAAGCTATAGGCATGGCTTTTCGGTTCTGGGGCGGGTAATCCTCGATTCATCCGCATTTGCAGGAAGCGGACCCTGAAGTCAGTTGGATTCAGCGAATCGCAAGAATCTTGCATTCAGCCATAACCACTCGCTGGGCCAATTTGTTTGCAAATGTAATGATCCGACGCTGGCCGCAATGAAGGATGTTTGCCGAGCCCGCGTAGCGTGGAAAGAAGTCATGGCCGCGAGTACGCCATTGCCGGAAACGGTTGCCTCTGAAGTCGAGTTTCCCCCTAACGATCTAGCGCTCCAACCCAGCGGTAAAACAAATACCGCAAACCTCACGCAGCCTGCACGCGTTCGCCTCGAGGTTCCTGAAACCGTCGGTAGCCGTATGATGTGGGGCTACCTGCTCACGTTTATCGCGTTGCACCTGATGCTCTTGCTGGCCTTCGTCCCTGCTCTGTTTAGTTGGACCGGTTTGCTGCTGGTGCCTCTGGGACTGTACCTGTTCGACTGGGTGGGAATTGGCTTGTGTTACCACCGCACGTTGACACATGCCGGCCTCGTTATGCCCAAGTGGTTCGAACATACTTGTGCAGTCCTGGGAGTCTGCACCTTGATGGATTCGCCGGCTCGATGGGTCGCGATTCACAGAAAGCACCACCAGCACTCGGACGAACAACCTGATCCGCACAGTCCGTTGGTCAGCTTTATGTGGGGGCATTTTGGCTGGCTCATTCGCCGCGACGACGAGTCCAACGCGGCTGGCTTTTATCATCAATATGCACCAGACATCCTCCGCGACCCGTTCTATCTGAAACTGGAACGCAACGTCATGTGGGCCTGGATCTATGTGGCGCACGCCATTGCCTTTTTCCTCGTTGGCTTCGTTGTGGGCTGGGTCGGCAACGGCTTGCAGGAAGGTCTACGATTCGGCGCCAGTTTGTTTGTGTGGGGCGTCGTCGTGCGTACCTTGTTTACTTGGCACGTAACCTGGGCAGTTAATTCCGTCGCCCACATGTGGGGATATCGGAATTATCAGACACGGGATAATAGCCGTAACAGCTGGCTCGTCGCCCTGTTTACTGGTGGAGAGGGTTGGCATAACAACCACCACGCGCATCCCGTATCGGCAGCTCATGGGCATCGCTGGTGGGAATTCGATCCAACCTACTGGACCATCTGTTTTCTGTCTTGGGTCGGATTGGCAAAAGAGGTCAAAACGTATCACACCGGACGCGTCAGAACTGCGGATCCCAATTGAACGACCACCCAGATGTCACGCCACGCTGTAACGATCGGTCAAGAGGAACAAAGACCTGCGATCAGTGAAAATACCTCGCCATCGCAGCAGATGCAGATCACGCTTTGCGGACATTGCCGGGATTCGTTTTGACGGCTTCACGCAGAAACTCCAGCGCCTTTTGGAGTTGCAAATCAATGACTGGCTCTTCGCTGGTCTGGTCAGGTGATTCGGAACTAGGCGCCACGCTGCGATTCGTCACCACATCACGAGTGCGACGCGCCTGAAACACGGCCGCCAGCTGTTCGTCCGTTAGTGAAACCCGCAAACCGTCACTCGGTTTGACGCCCCATTCTTCCGGATCCTCTTCCTGGTAGTCGCGGGTAGCGCGGTGAATATTTTTCCCGTTCGGACGAAAGTAGGTGGCCGTAGTCAGCTTCAACGCGCTACGACCGTCATCAAGTTCGATAATGTTCTGGACACTACCTTTGCCCCATGATCGTTGACCACAAACCACAGCACGCTGCTGGTCTTTCAGACAAGCAGCAACGATTTCGGCCGCACTGGCTGAATTTCGATCGATCAACACGACCATTGGCAGGTCCAACGGAAACTCAGTGCCACGAGAAGCATCGCTGACATCTCGCACCTGGTCCCGTTCTCGCGTGGAAACGATACGACCTTGGTCAAGAAACAGATCACAGGCTTCCACTGCAGTCGTCAACAGGCCACCCGGGCATCCCCTGAGATCAAGAATCAGACTCTCCACGTCCTGGCTGCGGAGTTGTTCCAAAGCGACCGACAACTCTCGTGTTGTACGATCGCCAAAGGTCGTAATGCGTACGTATCCGATGTGGGGATCACTCTCCAGGACAAAACTCCACGAATCATCTTCGCGGTGCGTATCACCTTTGACAGATTCGGTTTGGATGATATCTCGACGGACAGCGACTTCTACGGGTTCACTGCTACCCGGGTGCAAGACCTTCAAGCGAACCTCCGTTCCTTGTTCACCACGCATCATCACGACCGCCTGCTCCAAGGTAACTCCTTCGGTCGAGGTTCCATCTATGGAGAGAATCAAATCACCCGCCTGAATCCCAGCGCGATAGGCGGGCGTACCCACCAACGGGCTAACGACTCGTAATCGTTCAACTCGCGGTGGACCATCGACCATAATGCCAATCCCTCCAAACTTCTGCTGGAGACTCGCCTGGAGAGCAGTGTAGTCATCTTGGCCAATGTAACTGGAATAGCGATCCAGCTTGTCGACCATGCCATTCATCGCATGGCGATAGAGTTCGCGCGTTTCCACAGGTTTAACGTACCGATCACTGATGATATGCATTGCCCGTACGATCGAACGAGCCTCTCTGCTGCGTGGCGCTTGAAAATAGCAGGCCAGGGAAAGGACTGCGGTTATCACGATGATCAAAACATTCCGAGGTGGCACGTTGGCTTCTCCCGTCAATCAGGCGCGTTTCCGACGTCACTGCGGTGGATCATTAGCGCCAGCCAAGCAAGACGCCTCGCGGCAACCGACACCAAGAGTTCAGGGGAACTCGTATTCCCCCGCAGTGCGGTTATCATAACTGCTGAACCAACCACGTCACCAGCCACATCGGCAAGCACATCAAGTCCGCGGGTAGACTGCACGTGGGGATTCATCCCACAACACCGCTCCGCCGGGTCAACGTAAAGCAGCGCAGTTGGCGGCACGTGACGCCGGATGTAGACGTGTCAAGCAACATCACAGGCCATGCCACAAACGCCGGAGCGAACCAGAGAACACAACAATGACATCTAACGCAAAGCCGACGGTGGCAATCCTGGGTGCCAGTGCGAATCGCCACAAATTCGGGAACAAATCGGTACGTGCGCATCTGGAGTGCGGGTACGAAGTTTTTCCGGTCAATCCCCGCGGACAGTCGATCGAGGGCCTGACCACCTATGCTTCGCTGGCCGCCATTGACCGGCCACAGCTCGACAGGATCAGCGTCTACGTGCCACCGGAGGTGGGACTGGAATTACTCGAATCCATGTTGGAGAAGGGAACTCCCGAGATCTGGTTGAATCCCGGAAGCGAAAGTCCCGAGTTAATCCAGCGCGGCCGAGAACTGGGACTCGCGTTTGTTGTCGGCTGCAGTATCGTCGATTTAGGTGTCACTCCTGACCAGTTTCCCTGAACCAGGTTACGGCCTCGGGAACTCTCGGTGACAAACAACGCCTCAGCCCACTCCGGTCAGGTCACGTAGATCAAGATCGCCACATAGATCAGTGCCAGTACGATTTGAACGGCAGCATAAGCCACGGCGATTTTGACAAATTTCCCAAACGACATCGCCAAACCATGCTTGTGCATGATGGTCACCGCCACCAAGGTGGATGCTGAACCGATGGGTGTTAGGTTGCCGCCCAGGTTCGCCCCAAAAATAACCGACCACCACAGGCCGGATGACTGCGGTGCGCCCAATCGGTCCAGGATGCTGGCCAGCATGGCCGCCAAGGGAATATTGTCGGTCACACTACTAAATCCGGCCGCCCCGACCAACAGGAGACTAGCATCGACCAGACTCGCGGTTTCGCTGGTGATATCACGCAACACCATCTGTAATCCGTGGCCAATGGCCTCCAGCACCAGTGCGTGTTCCATCACGTAAATCACGACAAACAGGCACATAAAGAAGCCTAACAGGTCCCAATCCACCGCTTTGTAGAATTCATCGACCCGGGATGCATAACGAACCAGCATGATGGCGGCAAAAGCCAAAGCCACATACCCCATCTCCAGGTTCTGGATCCACGGCAACACACTTGTCGTCGCAATCGTGGCAATAAACAACACCAACATAACGGTGGCGAAGTAAAAGAATCTCCAGCTCTCAATACCAGTGTTTTCATCGAAACCGGCGACCAGCTCCTGAGCTTCCGCCCGCTCTTCGTCGGTTTTGAGGCGCTGAATACCGAACAGCTTGCCTCCCATCACTAGCGTCGCGATCGTGGCCACCACAACGTACGGCCCCGCTTTCACGAAAAACTCGACAAAGCTGATTTCGGCGGTCGTCCCGACAATGATGTTGGGAACCGAGCTGATTAGAGTCAGCAAACCACCGATATTGGTCAACAGTCCCTCAATCAGCAGAAATCCGAGCAACTTCTCGCGCCGATTCAGTTTTTCCAGTGAGACAACCGTCAATGACCCGACGATGATCATGGCAGTCACGTTGTTCAACACCGCCGAAAACACGACTGTCATCAGGCCATAGGAAAACAGCAGCTTTTGCGGGTCGCCGCGCGACGCCTTGGTCACCTTAATCGCGATCCAGGTAAACAACCCCGATTTGCTGGTGATGTCGACGAATAGACTCGAACCCAGAATGATGGCGATCACACCCCAGTCAATGCCCGGAATGTAGACCGGCATACTGATTTCATGGCCACCGGAGTACACCGCTGGCTTCTCGGCAGCGGTCGTCTCCTCTGCCACCTTCTCTGCGGTAACAGCATCCTTAGGCGGTTCCGCTTCGACCTCTAGCTTCGTACTGCCAACGAGCACCTTCTGAAACGGCAAGATCTCGCACATCGCACCGAGAAAGAGACAGACGACGGCCGCGACGCCGGCAATCACCGACTTCTTGGCGTGCAGTTTTTCTTCCAGCGCCAGGCAGAGAATCAACGCGACCAGCAGACTGGCAAATAGAATCGTGATCCCCGACGACACTTCATGCGACGTATTTGCCAATAGATAGTGAACCATGCGCGCATCCATCTGTACAGACCATGACGCCCGTGATTACAGCAGTAACATCGGTGTCCTGCGCAATTCAATCGTAAGTGGATAGGCCAACCCGTGAATTGCCAGCTGGTCTTCGTCCTTGGTGTTCAAAACAAGTAGATCAACGTCATGTTCTTCAACGAGTCTCCGGTAGTCGGCCAGGTGGTGCCCCACCGAAACATGGCTTTTTACTTCAAACGGAAGTCCCTGACTTCCCAGTACCTCGGCGCAAGATTCCATGTAGTCACGCGGTTCCCGAAGCAATTGCTCCAGCAAGAACTGCTGTGCCGAGCTCGTATCGATTTCTGGAACTTTCCCGATTGTTTCTATGTACCGTTCGAACGTCGCCAAATCCTCAACATGCGTCAACGAGAGCGTGCCACCCGCAGTGGTCAACGCCGTGGCAAAGCTCACGAGATGATCATCTCCGGTGAGGTGATCGGTGATGGCCATGACCGATTGCGTCGAAGTCGGGCAGGCATCAAAGCGTGGATGTGGCATCACCAATACGGGGGTTGTCGAAACCTGCGTTAAGACATCCAGGTAACCGCCCAGACTATACGGGTAGTCCGCGGCTTCCACATGCAGATTGCGATATGTGCAAACCAGATCAGGTTGCCGCTCATCGATCAGCTGCAGCAGCGTTGAAATCTTGTTGAAATCGTCACCCAACACCACCGACAACTGCAAACTCTCAATGCCGGTAGCCCCGACTAACATTTGCTCGACATTGCTACAGAATCTGCTGGCCGTTTCCTGGTCCCCATCGGTGACCACAAGCAGTTTCTGCAACGAGACCGATTCATAGGAGAATCGAGCTTTATCAGCCGATTTGAAAGTGCTTTCGAATTGGTCGAGATTCGTCATCTTGGCTCCTGGTAGATTGCCAGGATATCAGTACGAGGAATATCCGGCAACGTACATCGCCCGCCGCGGGAGTTCCGTCAGGAAAACGCCTCACAGCAAATCTGTCTTGCCGCATGCGAGCTAATCTCTAGGATAGACGGTCTGGACAAAGGTAACATCTGAAAGGGCCTGATCGCGATGACGCAAACGCTGGCGGGGCAGTGGTCTGTGGAATGTAGCCGGGGGCCCGACTGGCTTTTCGTACGACTCTCCGCCACACCAGATAGTCAATCCGGTGGTTACGCCGGTCTGGCCGACTCACTCGACCAGCTACGGCGCGCGGAACTGCTGCGACGCCTGCTGGTGGAACTTGATCAAGTGGAAAACCTCACCGAAGAGCTGGTTGCGGAACTGGAGTCACTCCGCTGCCTCCTGGAAACCTCGGGAGGCTTGCTGCGGATCAGTGGTGTCGGCGATGCCAGTTTGCCAGCCAACGACCGGCAGCACCACCTGGCGCATTATCCAACGCGGCGGGCCGCGGTCACCGCCGGTCGCCCCGCAACTTCGCCAGTTCCTGATTGCTAGCAGCCGATCCCGAATGTCGGCAAATCGCGCATCGTACTGCCAATCGGTAGCCGCCCACTCGGCTTGCGTTTACTGCTCCGGAGTTCCCTGCCAAATAGCCTCCTCATGCAGGAAAACTGAAAAGTTCTCTGCCTTTGGGCGGATCCTTGAAAGTTTTCTGCGTAGAACGTCGATAGTGGGCTTACCGGTTACGTCGCTTGAGGTTCGCGCCTTGGGCACCGTTGCCAGTGAATGTGGTTGTCCAGGGGGGGATACCGCAAATCCGCGAAGCGACGCGGATCGAGCGCGCGTCCACTCTCCCAGGAAATCATGCCACGATGCGCCGCATTTGCACGTCCTACTTGGCGCTCTCTCTTATCGTATTCTCGCTGACAGCGGGGTGCCGTCCACTACAGCCTCGCTACCTTCACGACCAGGGAGATTTCTCTGGGCTCCTGGAAGAACAGCTCAAAATTGACTACCCGGATGTCCAGGCAGCCAGCCTGGCAGATGCGAGCGAGAGCCATCCGCCACTGACAGTCAGCGATCCCAAGTTCGAGAATTTCTGGGATATCGCACTGGAGGAAGTCATCCAAGTCACCTTGCACAATAGCAAGGTAATCCGCAATCTGGGTAGTGTGACTCCCATCGGATTTGCCGACGGACTGGTACAACGATCTGGGAATTCGACCGTTTACGATCCGGCCATTACCGCGACCGCCGGAAGCAGCCTGGCCACCGCGCGGCCGGGCCCCGGTTTGACCATTTCGGGCGACCAGCCAAACCGTATTACTGCGGCATCCGCAGGTGGCACCGAATCCGCACTGGCGGCGTACGACGCGCAACTTTCTGTGCTGGGTTCGTCAGGCGGATCGGCGAGTGGCACCATCCTGGGGAGGACCGACCGTCCCGTCAATACAACTGGACAATTCACCGGTTTTCCCGTCGTCACTGAAGCCAACGACGGGGGCCTGCGGATGGATCTGGCCAAGAAGACCGCGACCGGAGCAAGCTTCTCCGCTAGCAGCGTCTCGGTCTACAGCCGTAGTAATCGTCGAGGGTCATTTCAGGCAGTTCCCAGTAATTGGCTCCAATTCCTGGAAGTCAAGGCTGAGCACCATCTGTTACAGGGACGCGGCACTCAGATCAATCGCATCCCCGTCGTGTTGGCACGGATCAACGAGGATATCTCGCTGACGGCATTTGAAATCGCGGTTCGCAACGAGTTGCTGGATGTCGAAAACACCTACTGGGACTTGCACTACGCCTACCGTTCACTGGAAGCCGCCAAACAGGGACGCGATGCCGCCCAGTGGGCCTGGCAAAAAATCCAAGCCCGCCGTGAAGGCCAAGTTGACCCGGCGGATGCCGAAGCACAAGCCAGGGCTCAGTATTTTTCGTTCCGAGTGCGCGTCGAAGCAGCCCAAATCAACGTCTTCGAAATAGAAAGCCGATTGCGCTGGCTGATGGGAATCGCCCCATCTGACGGCCGCTTGATCCGTCCAATCGATGAACCGGCCACCGCCAAACTGGAATTCGAATGGACATCAACGAATCTAGAAGCACTGGTTCAGCGGGCAGAAGTACGTCAACAGAAATGGCAAGTCAAACAACGAGAACTGGAATTAATCGCCGCCAGAAATCGTCTGCTTCCCATTCTGGACGTGGGAGCCACTTACCGCTGGCTGGGTATGGGAGACGAGTTGATCAACGCCGATCGAAATGGATTGAATTTCCCCAGCGCCGGATCGACCGCGTTTGACGAATTGACCGAGGGTAATTATCAGGAATTCGACGTCTTTTTCAGCTTTGGCATGCCTGTCGGATTCCGCCGGGAACTGGCTGCGGTTCGCAACGCTCAATTACAGGTGGCGCGCTCCAAAGCAGTCTTGGAAGACATGGAGCTGAACACCACCCACCTGCTCAGTTCCGCACTGCGCACACTGGATGGCAACTATGTCCAAGCCAACTCCAATCTCAACCGCTTGCAGGCCGCCGACGAATGGACCGACGTCATCTCGACCATCTGGTCCCAGGGTGGGGCAACGGGGCGAGATACCCGCGTCTTGATCAACCAGTTACTGAATGCCATTAATGAGCGCGCCGCAGCGTACGACGAGTATTACCGAATTGTATGTGCCTACAACAAGTCGATCGCGAACCTGCATTTCACCAAAGGATCGCTACTCGAATACAACGGCGTTCAACTGGCAGAAGGCCCCTGGCCAGAAAAGGCCTATTGGGACGCAATGGCACAAGCGCGCAAACGTAACGCCAGCCGCCATCTGGATTATGGGTGGACACGGCCGGACAACGTCAGCCAAGCGACTGGTCATCATCGCTTGTCCGACTCCGATGAACTGCTTCCGGACGCAGCCCCCTCCCTCCCATCTCTTCCCGTACCGGACGTGGAGCAGGAAATCCCCGCAACAGACGCGCCCGCGCCTGCCGCCAGCGCGAAAGCCACCGCAACATCCTCCAACTCCGTACGCACCGTAGCACTGGAAGATGCGACTGCCAAACCCCAAACACCGCGTACGGGAAGCTATGACTGGGGTGCCGCGAGCGACTCCGCCGTCATTTCCGCAGGACAGATTCAAACCGCCAACCAGCCCTAACCCGGTGGCGCCATGCCCGTTTGCCGAGCATCTCTCAAACGTCACGCTGTTGTCCAATCGCGAAAGGCGGCTTCTTTGCCGGCGACCTTTCGCGGCAACGTCACTTCGGTTCAGGTAGCGCAAAATCCTGGTCGCCTTAGCGGGGGCAATCATACCAACGGGTGATCAGCGCCAAACGACCCCCACTGCCAAGCAACACACCAGAACACGAGCGCCGCAGCCAAGAAACCAAGCCTAATCGGGCGTTCGTGGCATCGCGCGGAGGAACAGTGGACGACTTCATGAACACCGTCATCCGTCCGTTTCAACCGGAAGAACTGGCACGTATTAAAGAAATCACCGTCGCAGCGTTTGATGGCGTTTCCATCGATCGTAACATCGAAGATCGGTTTGGCCCCATTGGCAACCACAACTGGCAGTGGCGCAAGGCGCGGCACTTAGACGAAGACGCGGCTCGCGACCCAGCTGGCATTTACGTTGCTGAACAGTCAGGCCAGATCGTCGGCTATATCACGACCTGGTGCGATCGCCAAGCGAGTATTGGGCACATTCCCAATCTGGCTGTTGACCAACGCTGGCGCGGACAGGGGATTGGCCGCCAATTAATCAACCACGCATTGGCGGCGTTCCGCACCGCCGGGCTAGCACTCGCGCGGATCGAGACACTCCAGCAAAACGAAATTGGTCGGACACTCTATCCTGAACTGGGTTTTGAAGAAGTCGCCCGACAAGTCCATTACTGCATGGCGTTACAGCCTGACAGTAGCACCACCCACTGATCATCCGCATTTCAATTACAACGGGGTACTGATTAGCGGCGGTCAAAGTGTAAATCAGCAAAATCGAGATACTGCTGCCAGTCATAATCAGTTACATCGTGCTCGCCCGAGCGCAGGTGGTAGCCGATAGCACCAGTTTTCAGCGGTTGATCTACCGGGGGCATCTGTAATGCTGCAATCCCCCGAGTACCCAGCAACCGGTACACCAGATCGGCGTGCCAGGCCGACAAGAACTCGCCCCGCGGATCGGCCCACTGATCTTCCTGCGCACTGGCGACGTAGACAGGGCGTGGCGCAATTAGGCTCAGTAACAAGTGCTGGTCAACGGGCAGCATTTCTTCACGATCGTTGAATTTCTTGAAATTGCCGCAAAACCAATGTGGGAAAGAAGTATTTATTCGGGCCACCGTTTCACCGTATCGCCGGCGGCTCAAGGCCGCACCCCCACAACCCGAGTTGTTGGAAATGACAAGTGCGAACCGCGCGTCCTGGGCACCAGCCCACAGCGAAGTCTTGCCCAGCCGCGAATGCCCAAGTACTGCCACCTGTTGATGATCGATCGACTCATCCATCTCAAAATAATCAACCGCCCGACTGAGTCCCCAGGCCCAGGCGGCAATCGATCCCCACTCATCTGACGCGGGTTCGGTCTGCCCATTCCGATAGAAGGCGGGGTGAACGCCATTCTTGAAACCATCGTCATAGTCTGGGTCAATATCACCGTAGTAGATCGTCGCCAGAGCGTACCCCCGCTGAAGAATCTTCTCCACAGCCCAGCGACTCGCCGTGGAACCGCGACTCTGCTCAGTAGCCCGGTTATTTTCAACCCCCTCACCAGGGCGCATCCAGGATGTCGACAAGGTGATACCAGGTTCGTTGCGGACCGAGTGATTCCCGTTGAAATTCAGCCCCAAGAACACCGGCACAGCAGCTGTCGCCGTTTTCGGCAAATACATGAGGATCCGCATCCGCGGCCCATCGGCGCGTCCGGTAAACAAGACGTCCACTTGCTTGCGAACCGCTTGCCCATTTAATGCCTGGTCATCGGTAGACACCAGTTCAAACCGCATTTGGGGGGATGGGTCGGGGCTGCGCCCATAGACGTGCTGTCGAAACAACTGGAGCACCTCCCCGCGGCGCGACGCCCGCCACTCTTCGGCCGTGGTCACCCGATCGCCGGCAAGGCTGACTAACGCAGCGGGCAACGAGTAACTGGGAATCTTGGTCTCATCGTAATTCGGTTTGAACTGCGCGGGGGCCAGCGCGGTCAGCGCGCTATTGAGAAGCAGTCCACAAAACAGGGCCCACAGGACTTTAGTCTGCATGGTATTCCCCAACTGAGAGGTCTGTAACCATTTCACGCACTGTGAGATGGTCACCTCGGCTCAATTCTGCCAGCAGTACAATCTGCGCGCAGTCAACGAACCGACGTACTCAAAACCTACTTGCCTAACGGTGGCACTCGATCAAATCGCTGGACGCGTTTGCCCATGATGTCACCCAAATACAAATTACCGTTGCTGTCGATCCCCATACCGTGCACCCAGGCCAAGGTGCCTGGCCGGGCCTGTTTGTCCGCACCCCACCGCCCTAATGGAAACTGCCACCAGGAAAGAATGCGGCCAGTCGTATCCAATTTCATTACGAGTTGATCTTTGGGAGGAATGCCGAGCTGGACGTCTTCCTTGCGCCAGCGAGACGGTGAGGCACCACAGACATAGACTTCATCGCGGTCCGTGACCCGGACCGTCCAGGGAACCATCAAGTTTTGCCACTGCGCGAGAAACTTTCCGGTCTGATCAAAAACTTGCACTCGGGCATTATTTCGATCCGCGACATACAGACGGCCCTGTGAGTCCACGTCAATGGAATGCGGCAAACTAAATTGGCCCGGTGCAACTCCAAGTGTTCCCCACTGTTTGACAAACTTCCCTTGTCCGTTGTAATGCACAACACGGTTGTTGCGGTATCCATCCGATATAAAAACATCACCTGCTTCCGTTTCGACCACGTCAGTCGGCATCTTGAAGTGCCATTGGTCGTCGCCGAACTCACCGGCGATTCCCAGCGTGCGGAGCCGGGTCCCAGCGGGCGCATATTGATAAACCACATGGTCGTGCGAATCCGCAATCCAAATGTGACCACGGGGACCGATGCTCAGTTGGTGCGGACTCTGGAACATCCCAGCGCCCCATTGTCGCATCAGCTTGCCGTCAGCGCTGTAGACTTGGACTGGCATTTCACCGCGGTTCAACGTCCAGATCAACCCAGCTGGATCAACGGCAATCCCGGCCATTGCCTCCCAAGCATACCCGGATCGCTGCTGGGGCCAGGTGACGTCAAGCTGGTATCCAAGCGAAAGACTCACCCGGGGATAGTCGACACCTGGAGGGGGTTCCTTGGTCTGCGCTGCCAAAGCCCCAGCCAGGACCATCAGCAACGGAAATACCAGAGCGACTCGTAATGGCCGGTCGGCAGCAGTCCCAGTCCGTCCGGTGGTCATCACAGTTGCTCGGCAAAGAGGTTCAAGGTGGGTGCCAATTCTCGGCTTCATGGTATCATTTGAACTGGGGTGTCGAAACGCACCCAGAAACGAATCCTGTGAGGACACAGCGCCACCTCGATTTCTACCGCCGATCACGCACGGCTGTTCCCAGAAAGTAAACAGGGATGTCACCCGAGGCCGCCTCAAACCACCTGCTCGAAAGCTTGAATTCGCAACAGCAGGAGGCTGTTTTACATGGCGAGGACCCGCTGTTACTGATTGCCGG
This sequence comes from Planctomycetaceae bacterium, assembly GCA_002709225.1. Classification (GTDB taxonomy): domain Bacteria; phylum Planctomycetota; class Planctomycetia; order Pirellulales; family Pirellulaceae; genus UBA9264. The sequence goes on along the minus strand of PAQH01000047.1, from coordinate 19,488 downwards.
CGCGGGTACCGGCAAGACGCGCACGCTCGTTCATCGCGTGGCGCATCTGATTCACAGCGGAGTTGATCCGGCGCGGATCTTGCTGCTCACCTTTACTCGCCGAGCAGCCTCCGAAATGTTACGCCGCGTGGACGACGTGCTCCATGACTCTCGTCAGCAGGGGGTTCTCAGTGGCGGTGCCCTCAGTCGCCAGGTGTGGGGTGGCACGTTTCACGCGGTGGCAACCCGTTTATTGCGCCGCCATGCCGCGGCCATTGGCATCGACGACGGATTCACGATTGTCGACCGCAGCGACGCCGAAGATCTGCTCGACGTGGTCCGCAGTGAGCTTGATTTAAGCCGGACCGACAAGCGTTTCCCGCGCAAAGCTGCCTGCTTGGCAATCTACAGTCACTCGGTCAACGCGCAACAACCGCTCCCGGATATCCTGAGTGCGCATTTTCCTTGGTGTGCAGACTATCTAGAAGACCTCAAGCGGCTGTTCCGCGCTTATGTCGACAGAAAAATTCAGGCCAACATCTGCGACTACGACGACTTGCTACTTTTCTGGCAAGGCATGCTCACCGCCCCGCAAATCGGGCCGCGCATCGTGCAGCAATTTGACGCGGTCCTGGTCGATGAATACCAGGATACCAATCAACTCCAAGCCAGTATTCTCAGCCATTTGGCTCCGGCAGGAAAAGGCCTAACCGCAGTCGGCGACGACGCGCAGTCGATCTACTCGTTCCGGGCAGCCACCGTACGGAATATTCTCGATTTTCCCGAGCACTTCCCAGAGAGTCGCGTTCTCCGTCTCGAGCAAAACTACCGCAGTACGATGCCCATCCTGGAATTAACCAATCAGGTGATTGCCGAGTCTTCGCAACGGTATGCAAAAGAACTTTGGACAACGCGTCAAGGCGGCGCCATTCCACAGCTCGTCACCTGCCAACACGAAGACGAACAGGCCGATTATCTGGTCACCGAGATTCTTCAGCAGCGTGAGGCAGGAATTGAGTTACGCGACCAGGCGGTACTCTTCCGAGCTGCCCAGCACAGCAGTGTGCTCGAAGCGGAACTGGCTCGGCGGAATGTGCCATTCGTCAAATATGGGGGACTCAAGTTCATCGAGACAGCACATACCAAAGACCTGATGGCACTGCTCCGCCTGGCAGAAAACTGTCGCGACTGGGTGGCGGGAAATCGCGTACTGTTGCTGTTGCCAGGCATCGGGCCGGCGCGAGCCCGAAAATTATTGGATCTGCTGTCAGAACACGGAGGGGACTATCTTGCCTGGAGCGCTGCTCCGGTCCCTCTCGAAGCGGCGCCCTTCCTGCGTGCTCTGGTTGATCTGCTGGTACAGTTGCGTTCGCTGGCGGACCACGATCTGGCTTCCCAGGTGGCATTGGCCCGCACCTTCTACCAGCCGCTGCTGGAAAGAAACCACAACCGGCCCGCCGTCCGGGCCCGAGATTTGGAGCAACTGGAACGACTTAGCGATCGGTTTCCCAATCGTCAGACGATGCTCAGCGAATGGGCGTTGGATCCGCCTGTCACCGCGGAAGATTATGCCGGAGACCCACTTCTCGATGAGGATTACCTGATCCTCAGCACGATGCACTCTGCCAAAGGACTGGAATGGAAAAATGTGTACACGATTCACGCCGCAGACGGAAATATTCCCGCCGATCTGGCAACCCGCAACACAGAACAACTTGAAGAAGAACGACGCTTGTTTTACGTCGCTTTGACACGTGCCCAAGATCGCCTGTTCATCTGCTTCCCCCAATGCTATTACCACGCCGCCCGCGGACCCCGCTCCGATCGTCACGGCATGGCACAGCTGACCCGCTTTTTGACACCCGCCACGATCCGCCACCTCGACTGCGTCGCAGCGAGCGGCGCAGCGGACGCCGATCCGCCCGATCCCACACGTTCAGCCACCGCGCTCGACATCCGTCAACAGGTCAAAGAGCTTTGGTCGTAAAACAGCCCCACCCCGGCGCGCTCTAGACTACCATTGCCCGAGACGGTTCCCGGTTGCCTCGACGTGACATGCAAACACTCCGGATCTAACAACAGAGGAAAAACACAATGCTGGGAGCCCAACTTGCCGCCGAGCCCTATCTGCGACGGCTACAACATGAGCTGGAACAAATCGACCGGGACGCCTTGCGGCGCTGGTCGGATTTGATTTTCAGCGCGTGGGAACAGAAAAAGTTTGTGTTCATTATTGGTAATGGTGGATCCGGAACGACCGCCAGCCACATGGCTGAGGATCTCGGCAAAAGCACACTCCGCGAAGATGACCTCCACAATGAATCCAAATCACGACTCAAAGTACTGAGTTTGACCGACAATGCGGGCTGGCTGATGGCTGTCGGAAACGACCTCAGCTACGATCAGATTTTCGTCCAACAGTTAATGAACTATGGACAATCGGGAGACGTGTTGATTGCCATTAGTGGATCAGGAAACAGTCCCAACGTGCTTAATGCGGTCGAGTGGGCGCAGCGACACGGGCTCACTAGTTTTGGCTTGACAGGCTACGATGGCGGGCGTCTCAAACAACTACAGCAGGATGGCTTGCATTGCGATCTCAACGATATGGGAATGGTTGAGAGTATTCACCTCTGTCTGTTTCACTGGGTATTGAACGACGTCTATGCTCGTATTAATCAGGAAGGACGCTACGACGAAACGCCGCTCTGCCAGCCCAATCCGGTGTAGATCAGCAACGCTCCACCGAGGGTGCGCAGATGTTCCTGGGAATTGAAATTGGCGGCACTAAACTGCAGTTGGGTATCGGTCGTGGTGATGGTACGCCCTTAGTGCAGCTGGAACGCCGTGCTGTCGACCCGACACACGGCAGCGCCGGGATCCGTTCGCACATTCAGCAAGTGGTACCTGATCTCCTCAAGCGATTCCCAGTCAGCGGAATCGCTTACGGGTTTGGCGGACCTGTCGACCGTCAGGCTGGCCGTATCACCACCAGCCATCAGATCGATGGCTGGGATGATTTCCCACTCGTGGATTGGACACAACAGACATTCGACAAGCCGTGCTTATTGCACAACGACTGCGACGCTGCCACCATCGCCGAAGCACGCCTCGGGGCAGGCTTGGCAGCGCGCCTTGTCTACTTTGTAACCGTCGGCACGGGAGTCGGTGGCGGACTGGCAATCGACGGGCAACTCCACGCAGCGCACCGGCCCGCCGTTGCTGAAATTGGCCATTTACGCCCTGGATTGGCAGCCACAGATCCCAGCGACACAGTCGAGTCTCTGGCGAGTGGCTGGGGAATCGTCAAGGCGGCCCAGCGCCGCATGGCAGAGCCATCGTACTCCGCCCCGGCCGTAGATCCTCAACAACCGCAACTCACACCAGTCAGCCTCTGGTCTATCTGCCAAGGTGATCCAGGGCAACTCACAGCCCAGCGCGTCGCCGACGCCGCCGAGGCCGGCGATCCGTTGGCGCAAACCATACTTTCCGAAGCAATCCGCGCACTTGGCTGGGCCATTGCTCAGGTCATCACCCTCACTGCCGTAGAGCTCGTAATCGTCAGCGGCGGCGTCTCCCTGATGGGAGAAGCCCGCTTCTTCGCTCCGCTACGACGCGAAGTGCGTCGCTATGTGTTTGGTCCCTTGCAGAATGCCTGGCAGCTGGTACCCGCCCAATGGGGTGAAGAAGTGGTCGTCCACGGTGCCTTGGCACTGGCGGCAGAAGCCTGGAACGCGGACGTTTGATAGCAAGTTCAAGCTCACGGAACAGCCATATGATCCAAATCTGGCGCGCGCAGCTGAAACGGGTGTACGACTACTACCGCAAGCGACGCGTGCAAGTGCGTTGTTTTTTTCTCAAATTGTTCTTATTTTTCGTCGTCCTCAACCTCAGCTGCTATTGGCTAGCCCTGGTCACGGCTTTTCCGCATCTCGTCTTCGGTAAAGCACTGGGGCATTACGCCAAGATCCAAATTCCTGTCGGTCTGCTGGGGGCGTTATTTGACAGCCTTTCGTTTTTTGTCACAGTCCAACTCGTCCGTCGCGCGTTGGCTTCCAGTGGGATCGTGCGATTCATGGCTCACCTGTCGGTCGACTTTTTCATCGCTTTGGCCGCAACATGGTGGGTGCTATTCGTTTTTGTCCTATCGGGGTGGCTTATCAACCTCCTCGACGGGAGAATCTACGAAAAAAACCCGCAGGGACGTTGGCAAGTTATCTCGATTGAGACCTTGGCACACACATCGGACGATGCGGGAATTCGCACAAAACACTGGCGTCAAAGAACGGACCTCTACAGAGGCAGACTGGTGGACGCACTGCGCCACCCGCTCGCTAATCTCAAGAATATTTACTTTGGCATCATCATGGGCGCATCCGCCATGCTACCCACGTGTATTCACCTGTTAATGTTTCTGGCCGCATTGTGGCGCCAGACTCGGCGTCAAAGTCGCCACGACGCGCGCACTTCGTCGAGTGGATAATCGATGATCGGCAGCGTACTTCCACGCAGTTCCTGCAGGCGTCGCCATCCACGCGTGACCAACCGCTCCCGTTCCGCGACAAACGCCGGATCGAGTCGACGTTTGTCAAAATCCCCTTCCAACAGAACAGGCGCAAATCGATCATCAACAATAAACTGAGCCAGCGAAGGATTACAGTGCAAATGACGTTCAGCCTGTGTATGAAGCGTCTCCGGATCGAGCATCCCGATCACGTAACGCAAGTAGAGATCACTTTCGGCAATCTCTTCCACGGCTCCCTGGCAAACTTCGCAGAGATAACCTTCGTCGCACTTCGCCATGCTTTATCCGCATCCCCAGGAAAGCCGCCAGAGCGTTTCATCGGCAAGTAGGCGTCAACCTACCATAGCGCCACAGCGGGGGGCAAACGAACGGCCGCATCCGGTTCCTCGGAGTCCGAACCACCGCGCCAGCCGCGGAGCTCAGCTTACGGTTCGAGCGGTTCCAGGAACCAATTGGAAAGTGATTGTCGTACATTCTCTGGACGCGGCAATGGCTCCCCGGTCAATTGCTGTAAAGCCCAACCACAGGCAAAATCGAGTGCCGCCCCCGTGGTACCTGAATAGTGCTTGCGAATGTCCTCGACCATCGTTTTCATTCCCATCCGACCCAGGCTGACAGCACACATGCAACGCACCCGCTCTACTTCCGCATACATACTCTCCATTCCTGGCCCACCGAGACCTGTCACCTCGGGGCGAGACTCATCGGTCACTTCCTCGGCTGGGAGATCCATGGTCGCATTCGAACCGCTGTCATGGAGCCGGTCAAGCAGCATCGCCGACAGCTCCCGAGGTGTCTGCCCAGCGTACAGGTGCCCTAACGACCAGATGGCCGCCGCGCGGACTTCTGACCCCATGGTAAATTTCTTGGGAATACACTTCCGCATCAGTGGTTCCGCCGGACGATAGGCCGCTAGCCCAAACGCCTCCATCAAATAGCTCACTTGTACATCGACCTCAAGATCCATGTCCGTGACCAGCCCGGCCTCCACCTCGCGTTCCGCTTTGCGTAACATCGCAGGTAACGCGCCAGGCACTCTCAATTCGCGCAAGCCCCAGGCCGCCGTCCGAAATACGTTGGGGGACGGGGCATCCAGTAATTGGACCAGACGTCCGGCAGATTGACGATGCTGCAATGCGACCAGCAAGATGATCGCTTGTTCCTGTCCACGCCAGCGGTCGGTACCCAACATCTCCACAGTTCGCTCACGGACGACACCGTCCAGGGATTTCTCCGCCTCCACCAATCGCAACAATCCTTCTCGCGCCACCTGGCGAATACGTGGGTGCCGATCGTCCAGGACCGCAACCAACAAGCGCACCGTGGTCGCATCAGCGCGTGTCTCCAGTATCGGTATCGACATGGATCGCAACCGTGCATCCGGCGAGGAAATCGTTTCGCGGGCGATCCTGGCCGCGGCGCCGGGATCCAGATCGAACAGGCGTGACAGCGCCCGTACAGCCACCACAGGATCTTCCCGCGGACCAGTCATTTCCAGCAACAGTTTCTGGGCCTCCGCACCTCGGTGATGTTTCAAAAGCGTCACCGCCAGAAGTCTTCCCAGGCGGGCTGGAATATTGGCATCGGCCATCAGTCGACGCGCTGTCGTTTCCAGGTCCTGGCGGCGCAACTCGGCCAGCGCCTGGGCAGCACGCAACCGGACAGGCATTCCCAGGGGTTGTTGAACCATCTCCAAAAGTCGCGTCCCCGAGACCTCGTCCTCGAGCATGGCAAGCCCCGCCATCGCATAACGCAGACGAGATCCTCCACTTTGCGAGTCCTGCAACCTGTTTCTCCAGACTTTGCGAATCGGCTCATAGCGCCAACGCGCCAAAGCCGGCTCAACCAGTGCCGCCAAATCATTCTCCGAGTTCCGCCAGTGATGAAACAACAGCGGTGCCGCCTGACGCGCGTCCAACGCAACCAGCGCGTTGGCACACGCTTCTCGTACCAGCGGATGCACGTTCGTTTGCCCCAGTCGCGTCATCAATGGCTCAATCGCATCCTCTAATCCAGGCATTCCCAAGTGATGCGCACGGGCAATTGTCTGAGCGGCCTGCAGCTGCAACTCCGTATCAGGTCGCCCCAACGCGGCAACCCACAGTGACTTGAGCTGGGGTGAAAAGTATCGCTGCCGAGCAGGCAACTGACGCTCAGGATCCCGGTCCATTGCCGCACCAACTTGCATCTCGGCGGCAACCGCGCCAGACCAGCTCCCGTGCGTCTCAAGCACGATTCCCACCAGACACAAGGTCAACAACAGACGAGCAGCAACTGGGAAAACCTGTTGGTCTCTCAGCATCAACCGCTCCTCCTGATCACCAACTCTCTGGGATGTTTTCATACGCACCACATCAAACGAAGCAATCCCAACAAACACAATAACCCCTTTCACAGCAATTCACACGCGCCACAGGTAGACTCACTCGGGCATCTGTCCTGTCAATTCCATCCGTACAAATTCGATCTTCCAGGGTGCTAGTGGATCGGTGTCACTGCGGTCCAAAACCGGGACGACTTCCAGTCCGACCACGATTCCGCCGTCGCGATCCAGTTCCAGCCATTCACGACGGTCCAGTTGAAAAGCGGACTCGTTGGACAAGTCAGCTTGTTCGACGATCACACGATTGGTCGAATCCGCCAAACTAGTCATCCGGAGATTCCACCCCTGGGCGGACATTTTCAGATTGATCGTGGCCTGCTGGATCTGTAGCGCGCGCAACTCAGCTGGCAATTCGAAACGCAACCACACCTTACCAGCCCGCTGCGCCTCCAGCCAATTGCCCGTACGATGATTGAAAAGTGGGCTCGCCGCGCGTTGGCCTGGCCCAGGAACACTTCGGCACCGCATGAAGGCGTTGGGAATCAGCACCTCACTGCCCGCTCGCGGCGTTTCCATTCCTACTGGTACTGCCAGCAATGCGGAACTTCTCTGCTCGACTTCTGGCGAAAAAACAAAATGAGTTTCAAATGCAGGGGCCCAGACAAACAATATCGGCTCAGTCGGAAACCCCAACGCCTCAGCTCTCGTAAACAATTGACGATAGACGGTCTGCCGGCGCCGCTGCTTGTCACTCATGAGTCCATCGGAGAGGTACGCCTGGCCCGCGATCAGGTCATCAACCCCCAGAGACCCCTGGCCCGTCTCTCGAAATCGAACTCGCCATTTATTGCCACCCGGCACGATCATCAGCGCATCCTCAACCGGACCCATCTTTTCGCCGCGAAAACTCCCTACAAAGCCATCCGCGTTAAACGAGCCTACGAATTCCAATGGCTGGTTCATGCGGACCACAGACCGGAAGGGCGCCATACGCACACTCGCCGCGGGAAGCGTCACGTTATCCCATTGCCACTGATCGATTCCCGTCCACACAATCCGGCGTGTTTGGCCTGAATCGGCAACATTTGGCAAAAAGACTCCGCCGCGTTTCGCGCCATAGTTGGCAGTCACCTGCTGCTGGTTGTAGATTGCCAACAATCCATCGACCATTAGTTCATTGGAATTCGGTGTTGCAGTTGCCAGTTGCACCATGGCCGCTGTCGGTGGCACAACGCGTCTGCTCCGCCCGCCGAGAATCACCAGTAGTCCGGCGGCAACGACAGCTGTAGCTGGAATCAGCCACACCAGCCAATCCCTTTTCTGCCGCACATCAAGCAGAAAACTGAGGATCGGCAACCCGATAGAAAAGGCTCCCAGCACCAACAGTACGACCCCACGCGTAACGATCCGATATCCAATTTCATCATCCAAATAGAACTTCAACTCCTGAGGTTCGAGTAGCGACTCACTTGACTCCTCGAGAAAATCGGTCGCCAACTGCGCTAAGGCCTGAGAGGCCTGATGCGTTGTCTGTTCTTCCACGGCGCTCAGCTCGTCGACTGGCCCAAACCCGAATCCTGCGGGCATATTCTCTACCTCGGTCGTCGCAGGACCACTGAGGCGGATCCACGCCCGAGGAGACAGGGTCGTAAACAGCACCCTGCCTTTTCCCGCGGAAACCCAGAACGATGCGGGCCAGCCATTCAGGGTATGCGTTACGTCCACACCCCGATCGGGAAGCACGATTTGGACAAAGGGCATTGGCTCAGCCAGTCGAAACGGCCGCGCTTCAATGGCCGCGCCCGCGACGTTACGAAGATCGGTTTCGATCAAATCGACACGCCCTACCGATACCCAATCGAGCGGATGCCCCAGCAGTCTGCCAACAGTTTCCAAATCAACTCGATCAAGCATGACCCAGAGAACACCACCTCGGTGTAACCACCGCCGGATTGCGGTGGTCCCCGGCCCATCGGTCGCCAGCTGATTATGGCTAATTACCAGATGATCGAGCCCTTCGAGGGCTCGATCCAGCGGAGGTAACGGAGAGCCCGGAAGTTCCTGGACTCGTCGCGTTATACGACCCGTGCGGTGTACCGCGGCGATTGCTTCAAACGCAAAGTCATGCCGCTCTGGTTCGTCCAGATCCCCCTGATCGGAGAGAATACCCGTAACCTTCGTCTCACTGCCGAATTCCAGCACGTCCGATTGCAGCCGTCTGCCTGCCGGATTGGGCAGGGCCGTCTGCCGACCGTCCTTCAGTGCGTATCCGTTCGCTTTGATCGAGATGGTGGGGCGCCCCTGAAGCAGCGGTAATGCAGGAACCAATACCGGCAGCCAACTATGCCTGACAGCCTGGGGCGGAACCCATAACTGACGCGCGTACTGCATCGTCGGCTCCCCCTCGAAATGGAGTGAGGCTAGGATTTCCGTTGGCGCGGCCGTCGGATTCGTCGCATCCACACTTACCACACCCCAGGTGTTTTTCCAGTAACGCGCGACTCCCGCAGGGCGACCAATGCGAACAGTCGGATTCGCATCCTGCGCGGCGGAGGGAATCACCCCGCACAGCAAAATCAGGGCACCAGACACCCGTACGAAAAACCGACACGGGAACAACGTATCAAGCGACCCAGCCACGGCATTCTCCGATCTCAATGAGCCGGCTACGGTACGGAAACCGCACAGACACCGCAGACGCGTTAGACGAGCAACACGCCCTGCAGCAAGCGCATAACGGAATTCACACAGCTATCGTGAGACAGGGCACATCGGCACCGCCACAACCCGCAGCGAACGGCCCCCTACCCCTGACACAATAGTAACGCCTGCCATGGTAGCGCGTCAGCCCAGCGATCTCCAGTGGTAAGCGGCGATGCCCAAGCCAGCGTAGGCGCGGACAGCCACGCCTGCGCAGATTCAATCCAGGTTCCCCTGTCCTGCCAAACCGTGATAATGGGTTTTCAGTCGTCACCCACCGTTAGGCCTTACGAACGCGCGATGATCCTGCACGTCGATATGGACGCATTCTATGCGTCTATCGAAGAACGCGAACACCCAGAACTCGCCGGTCTGCCGGTGATCGTCGGTGGCGCACCCCGAGGACGGGGGGTCGTCGCGGCCGCCAATTACACCGCCCGTAAGTTTGGTATCCATAGCGCAATGGCCTCAAGCAAGGCGGCGAAGTTGTGCCCCAACGCGGTCTTCTTGCCGACGCGCATCGACTATTACGCCGCGGTATCCGAACAGATACGCAGCATTTTTCAGACTTTCACACCACTTGTGGAACCGTTGTCCCTGGACGAGGCGTTTCTGGATATCACTGAGAGTCAGAAACTGTTTGGCACCCCTGAATCAATCGGGCGTCAGATCCAACAGACGATCCAGCACCAATTGAACTTGGTCGCTTCGGTCGGCATCGCACCAAACAAGTTCCTCGCCAAGGTAGCCAGTGACCTGGAGAAACCCGCTGGATTTGTTGTCGTCCATAGCAACGCAATACAGACCTTTCTGGACCCGTTACCGGTACGCCGCCTCTGGGGTGTTGGCCCTGCCACCGCAGCAGCCCTGGAACAGCTGGGAATCCAGACCATTGGCCAGGTACGTTTGCAGCCCGCCAACGCGTTGGCGGAGCGTTTCGGACAACACGGCGCACACCTTTGGAACCTGGCCCAGGGAATCGACGACCGTCCCGTCGTCACCGACAAAGTAACCAAGTCGATTTCCCACGAAACAACCTTCGCAGTCGATGTGACGGATCGAGACGTGCTCCGTGCCCAGGCCCTGGCTTTGACCGATCAGGTCGCAGCCAGGCTCCGTGTTCGTGGGCTCTCGGGAAAAACAGTGCAACTCAAGATCCGTTTCGCTGACTTTCAGACCATCACGCGGGCTACCACTCTGTCCACCCCAACCCAACTTACGCAACCACTCTGGCACGCGGTACAACAACTGCTGACAACCAATGTGCCACGGCCAAACGTACCGATCCGGTTGATCGGTGTCGGAATCAGTAGCCTGGACAACGATCCCCAACAACAACAAGAGTTGTTTCCCGACAAGACGGCGGCCACCCAACTCCAGTTGGAACAGACGACCGACCAGATTCGCCAGAAGTTCGGAGCCACTTCCGTCACCAGGGCCACGACGCTGCTGCGCGAACTGCCGTCCGAGAGACGCGACGGCTCATTTCCAACCAGCACCGAATGACGCCCACAGGACCTTCTCGTCGCCTCGGCAATCGACTTCACCGTGTCGCTATGCCAGCCGCAGCGCTGCAGCCACGTCCTGATCCAGTCGTTTATCCGCGCCATCTTGTGCGCGGCCACCAGGAACGGAACCCTGTGTAAGACGCCCCCGCCCGCAGTGGCCTCTGATGGATGTCCGGTGCGCCCGCTTCAAGCTTTATAGATCTTCTGCCGTTCACCGGTCACACCAGCCAGCGCGTTGCGTGTGTCAACCACCAAGGGGGCGTGTTCAGCAATGAACTGCCAGTCGTAAACCGAGTGATCCGTCGCGACCAAAACGCAATCCTGCCCCGCCAGGTACCCTGCCGTGAGCGTCTCACTCGATAACTGGGGTACCTGGTAATGACGCATCGAGGGCAGTGTCGGAATATGCGGGTCGTTGTAACTAATGACCGCGCCGCGCTCGCCCAACAGCTTCATCAGCGCAAACGACGGACTCTCGCGAGGATCATCGACGTCCTTTTTGTAGGCGACTCCCAGGATGGCAATACGGCTACCACGAATCGCCTTGCCCTGATCGTTCAACGCCGCGGCCACGTGATCAATTACGTAACGCGGCATCGATGCATTGATCTCCCCTGCCAACTCAATAAAACGCGTGGGAATATCGTGCTTGCGCGCCACCCAACTCAAGTAAAAAGGATCGATAGGAATACAGTGCCCCCCCAGACCTGGCCCCGGATAAAACGCCTGAAACCCAAAGGGCTTGGTCTTGGCAGCGTCGATCACTTCCCAGACATCAATCCCGATCCGATCAAACAACACTTTCAGCTCATTTACCATGGCAATATTGACTGAGCGATAGGTGTTTTCCAGGATCTTACAAGCCTCGGCGATTTCACAACTCGCAACGGGCACGGTTTTCACAATCGCGTGGGAATACAGCGCCTCAGCCAACGCACGACTGCGATCATCGATGCCACCTACAACCTTGGGAATCCCGCTCGCGGAATAGTCTGGATTCCCTGGATCTTCGCGTTCTGGGCTGTAGGCCAGAAAGAACTCTTGCCCAACAGCGAACCCGGACTCGTTCAAGATGGGCAGCAGCACGTCCCGTGTCGTACCCGGATAGGTGGTACTTTCCAGCACAATCAGCTGTCCAGGGCGAAGCACCTGACTGATTTGGCGGGCCGTGGCCTCGACGTAGCTCAGGTCCGGATCACGACTCTCCGACAACGGGGTCGGCACACAAATCAAAATGGCATCCGGCTCACTGAGACGGGCCATGTCCGCTGTCGGTACAAACTGCTTTTGCTCGAGCCATCCCTGGATCGCGTCACTCGGAACATGATCAATGTAGGATTCCCCGGCGGCCAACACATCAATCTTGGATTGATCGACATCAAAACCAATGCAACGAAATCCAGTCCGCACAAAGGCGTCAATCAGCGGCAAACCGACGTATCCCAGGCCGATCACGCCAATGGTCGCTGTCTTGTTCTCGATGGTCTTGCGCAAAGCATCCCACGGCTGCGGACTTTCCACGGGAGAAGACCCTATTTCGACTGTAGACGCCATGAACACTACCTCTCACATCAGCTCTTTGTCGGTCAATGTTGTTCACTGGGTTGTATGCTGGCGCGGCCGCGACACCGGCCCAGGGCCCACCCCCAGGTTACCACGATATCAAGTCCAACCACGGATCTTGTACCACACAATACCCAACCATTCCTGCATCGCACCGTTGGCCGCGCTAAGTGACCGAGCGGAAGGAATCCAGCTCGTTAAACAGGCCGCCGGCAGAACGTTCAATCGATGGCTGCATGGCAAAGGCGACACATCAATACCCACCGCTTTGAAACACGAGACGGCCCGACTCATATGTCTCGCACTGGTAATCAGCGCCACATCCTGCAGGCTGTTTCGTTGCAGAATTTCCGCCGCATACATTGCATTCTCGCGAGTATTACGTGATTTTTTTTCCAGAATAATACGCTCCGCCGGAACCTGCATCGACACCAGACAATCGCGCATCACCTCGGCCTCTGACAGTTTCACCTGACCGTCCAATGTGGGGCCACCGCAGCAGACAACCGGAATATCACCACAACGTCGGTAAACTTCCGCCGCACTGATACAGCGCCGCAGGGTACCCGAAGTGACAACGCTGGAAACGAGAAATTGGTCCGGCGGTTGCAGTCCCCCACCCAAAACCACCAGGGCATCCACCTGGATCGGCAATTGCCGCGGTGGTGGAAACCCCGCCTCCAGGGTCCCGCAAACGTACTGGCTAACGATGGGTATGGAAAGCAGGACCAGGCCCAGCCAAGCCATCCAAGGCAGGACGAACCGCCGCCAGTTTACCGGGTTGTGCCGCGCCAAGAGCAGTAACCCCCAGGCAGCAATCAACAATAAGGCGCAATAAGGCTGTGCGATGGATTTCGCGACGCTGTACATTGCAGACCATCCCGACACGAAACGAGAAATTGAAGCCAATCCATGATAACACGGAGAAATCCGCTGCGAACGAAAAACCTGTCGGCTGACCCCCTCCACAAAGTCCACTCGTAACGGCTGTACCGACCATAGGGAAATACCCGCGGGCGCCCAGTAACGCACAGCCACGTTCGTGCCGCCTGGATACCGCCGATACAAGTCGCCTGTCGGTGCGAATTCGGCGACAGGTCCCCGCCGCTGTGCTCTTGTTTACTCGCCCTTCATCAGATCGTGCAACGGTACACGATTCAATCGCGCAGCCATATCGCCCATCGAAATCGGCTCCAGCTGTCCCGCATCGCGGAGTCGCGCCGCTTCGGCGAAAATCTGTTCTAGTCCTTGCAGCAATTGATCCGTACCACAGCCAAGATTGAAGGGGTGCGTCCAGAGATGATAGACCCCGCGATTCCGCACCGCTTTATGCAGCCCTTTGAACGCCTTGTTCACGCGCTCCGCCACACTCACTCGGCCTCCCACACTCATGAAAGGGGAATAAAACTGAGAAGCTGGAACCCTCCAGAGTCTCTCGTGCACGCGTTTGGGTTTGAGAACGCGCGGTGCCACCGCCAATTTGGCGTCCAGCAACCGCAGGGCTGCCCTGGGGAGTTGCCCAGGCAGTGACTCAAACCATTTGTTTTCCGGACCCCGGTAGGCAGAAAAACCCTGTTCCGCGAGCAAATCGAAGTGCGCCATCCTGGCCTTGGGAAAAATAAAGCTCCGCGGGCGGGGCAGCCCCAGCTGTTGGAATAATGCTAAGAACTGCACCAATTCGCGTTCCAGCTCCTGGCGGCCGGCAGTGCCCGGTTTCACGTAAGTATGTGTCAGCGTGTGACAGCCCAACTCTTGCGGCACGCGACAGCGAGCCAGATCCTCCAAGATGTCCTCTGCATACCAGTGGGGCTGACTGTGGCTATCTCCAGCGGGGACTTCCGCCAGACGTGGCGTCCGCAACCACGGGTGCTTTGTGACGCCATCCTCACTAGGCATCCACAATGCGCCAACGGCCACCCATGTCGCGGGAATCTCATACTCGTCCAGCAGATTCAATAGCCGGCGGATCGCGTTTCGGGTGCCGTCCAAGAATGGTGGGACGTCGGCGGCGCGTGGGCGACCGCGGGTCCCCCAGGCGAGTTCGAGATCAAGCGACAAAGTGAAGGCGCCGCGCGGTAATGCAGTACGGACGATCTCCGCAGTATGGAGTGGCCGCTGCACGAGCAACTTCCGATACGTCTCTTGAGTCGTCTGCAGCACAATCCGTTCGTCAAACCGCGCGCGTATCAGCTGCCGGGCCGCTTCCCCCATGGCCGTCCGCCGCGCATCATCTCGAATCAATTCCGTGATCGCCGAACACAAACCATCAACGTCGCGGGGTGGTACCAGCAAACCCGTTTCTCCTGGCACGACTACGTCGCGGCAGCCCGGCACATCGCTCGCCACGACCGCCTTGCCGGCGGCGCCGGCTTCGAGCAGCACCCGCGGCATCCCTTCACGATACGAAGGTAACACGACGAGGTCCGCATTGTGCAGCTGGGTTTCGATCGAATCAACGTGTCCCAGAAACTCGATATTCGGAAGCTGCTTCCAGTGGTCGAGTGTGTTGGCATCTATGGCCGAAAGATTCCCAGCATCCGCATCTCCACAAACGACGAACCGGGCCGTCACACCGTTTCGACCACATTGCTCCGCCGCCGCTACAAATTCTCGAATCCCCTTTTCGGCGATCACACGTCCCACAAACAAGACAGTGCGACAGTTCGCTACCTCCGGTCTCCGAGGCAACGTGGGCCGCTCCGCAAAACGCCGCAGATCAACACCAGATCCAGGCGTGAAGACAGCCTGCTGGCGGCGGCTGGCCCCCTTCGGAAACAATGTCGCCATGTCATCTCGATTCTGGAACATGACCGCCGCCCCGCGTGTCGAGAGGACCAAGCGGTACCAGATCCGAATCAAGGGCCGTACCGCTCGGGCCCACAGCGAACGGGAAACAAACACCTGGCCCAAACCGGTAACACTGTTCACCACCCGCCGCAAGCGCGCCAGCTTAGCCGCCAACGTACCATACAGAATCGGCTTGATCGTAAAGTGATGGACGATCAGCGGACGTTCACGACGGTAGATGGCATACAACGACCGAATCGCCCCAATCTCACATACCGGATTGCGGCTGGCGCGACGAAGCGGCCATTCCACCCAGCGCACCCCCAGCATTTCCAGTCGGGACACATATGCATCGGCGGGGCAAATCGCGACCACCGTAAATCCGTCGGCCACTAAACGGCGAATCAAATTGTGTCGGAAATTGAACAGGTACCAAGCCGTGTTCGCAACCAGCGCGACAGACCCGGCAGAAACTTCTACCGCAGGCAGAGGGGCCGCGGATTGCTGTGGTAAACATGTAAGCGCAGGCATCTTAGAGACCCTCCAGATCTCCCAAACAGAGATTCCATTGCGTCTGATCAAACGCGTCCCAACCTGCGGGCAACGGCCCAATAGCCCTCCCCAGTAGAGACAAGGAAGTTCGCCTCGGCGCCGGCCAGGCACAGCGCCGCCAAAGGCGACCAAAAGACCCGTGATGACCGGCATGGGCCACGATGTAGTCGGCACCAATCGCACGCACCAATTGTTGAATCAGGGCAACCATCGTCCCCTCTCGATCCTCGCGCACCAGCACATCGTCCACAATTGCTTCGGTTAATCTCCGCCGCCGCCGTATCCGGCAAAACGCCAGACCTGCCAGTTCACCACCTTCGTGAAACACCACGGCGCGGTAGTCCGCGTGAGGGTGCTCCGCATAACGCCAGTGCAGCCAGGGATAGTTGCGGACGGTCGTCGCAGACGTTTGCGCCGGCAACGTTGCCAGCAGCGTTTCGATCCCGACACGATCCGCCAGTACCTCGGCGGCAGCGGGTGCCGTGCATTTGCACGGCTGACGGGCTGCCTGCCGTTTCTCGCCCAACCAGGAGCGCAGCAATCCAGTCGCAATCACCAGTGGACGACGTGGACGAACACGCACTGGCAATCGTCCCACCTCGCGCCAACCGAGCTGGAGATAACCGGGGCGACTGTTCCGATTGGGCGTGTTAAACAGAAAACAGACACCGGCCGTCGCGGCGCGCTGGCACGCCGCCTGTGTGAGCATACTGAAAATTCCACGCCGCTGAAATTCAGGGTGGGTAACCGTATCGACCGGTTTGGCCACCGGCACGATCTGATCCTGAACATGGAGATTCCATCGCATAAAAGAACGCATTCCCACCAGTTGTCCAGCAACTTTCGCCAGCAGTATCAGGGAATGCCCGCACGGGTTGCATTCGTGCTTCCAATGCCAATACGCAGCGTCTCGTTGTACTTCAGCAGTCCGACCGAGTGCGAGATTCATCAAGCTCACGATGTCGGTCGAATCGGCGGAGGTATAGTCAACGAGTTCCATTGTTTTTTTCGTCTGCTACTGCAGGACTTCCCCATAGAGTGACTCCACCTGACGAACCATCCTGGCAATATCAAACTGTTCGCGAACGGTACTGGCAGCCGCTTGTCCCAAACGTGCCGCCAAACCATCTCGTTGGGCAAGTTGCTCCAGCGCCGCGGTCATCTGGGCGACGTTTCCCGGCTCCACCAACAAACCATTTCGACCGTCCTCGACGACACTGGGAATTCCACCCACCCGCGTACAGACGACAGCACAGCCCAACGCCATGCCTTCCAGCAGAGAGATCGGCAGCCCCTCGGTATGCGAGGAAATCGCCAGCACATCGATGGCCGACAGCACACGTGGCACGTCCTGGCGAGGGCCGGCGACGACAACACGTTCCGCGATACCCAAACGGTCAACCAATCGTCGAACGGCTTCCGTTGACTCGCGTAACTGCCCCACCAGGAGCAAGGTAGCCTGAGGCAGCACCTCCAGTAGACGAGCAAAGGCCCGGATCAACAGCAGGTGGTTCTTGACCGGTGTGAGATTGGCGACTTTGCCGACAACCAGGTTTCCCTGTGGAATACCAAACTCCTGTCTCACTGCGATGCGTGATTCGTCACTAGGCTGGAGTCGCGCACAGTCGACGCCATTGGTAATCGTACGGATCGGGGTGGAGCCACCGCCGGCCATCGACTGGGCCACATCCCGGGAAACGGCAATCGACAAATCATTCCACCGCATCGTCAAGCGATTCACGAGACGGGTAAGCGGGTGCAGGCGTTCCCAACAACCGTGTTCCGTGTAGACCACCTTCACATCACAACATCGCGCAACGGCACGGGCAATCACACTCGGCCACGGCAAATGCGCATGGATTAACTCGATACCCTGTTCGCGCACGTAAGCTCGCACACGTAACACCGCGCGGAGATCGGCCATCCAGCGGATGCCAAAACAATATACTGGCAGACCCGCCGCCGCCAGCGGCTCCGCCAGTGCATCTTTCCAGGGCAAAAAGTAACCCACGTGATAGCGGAACCGCTGGTGGTCCAGATGGGGCGCGGCTGACGTGAGCAAGGTTTCCGCACCTCCTAACCCTAAGCCCTTGATCAGGATCAATACACGTTTCTGGATCATCGGACTGGCCCCTGCAACACGGATGCGAATCTTCGCCGGGGGAGCAGACTCCGCACGATCTTCAGCACGTTAAAGAGGGGACCACGTCTCCAATGGGCGGCTCCCAGGTACGTGGTCATGGCCACAAACGGCATGGCCTGAAGGCGCCAGCGGTACATCGCGCCCATGTTGGTGGTGCCTGCACCGTACACCGTAATCAGGGCGAAAGTTATGATCAGGATCGGTAGAGCGGCTGTGCGGTGGTAGCGCCACAGCGCCTTGACGCCCACGAACACATAAGGCAGACAACAGATAATCACAAGCGCCTCGGGAACCGCAGCCCACTGGCGCTGCGAACGAATATTGAGGAAATCGATACCAACCAGAAAGTAGTAGACACCAGTCGCTAACAGAAACACGTCGTTTGCCAAGCTACTACCAAACGCATGTGATTGCGAACCCAGTTGCTGCTGCGAAAACAAGCTACCGTCACCCCGGGACAAACTGCCACGCACGGTGTTCAGCCGACTAATATCCAGGTATTCGAACGCCCGGATCTGGCGCCAGTCGAGGCCAGCCAGATCGAGTGACAATTGCGCAACGACGATGAGCAGCACTGTCCAGATCGTCAACTGGGCTACTGACTGGGCAAGACCGCGGCCACCGCGCACGAGCAACGTCAGCGCTGCACAGTAGACCATGATTGGCACCAAGTAGACCCGCAGCCCAATAAGCAGCACAATTCCCAGGGCCATCCATTTCACTCCACGCTGATCTCCGTTTAATCGCACCCGCAACAATCCCCATGTCGTGGCCATAATCGACAGCATGGCAACCGACTCTTTGATCGGTAAACACTGAAAAAACACGGCCGAAGGAAACAGGGCCACCGTATAACCCACGGCCACCGCAACCAGTCGGTTCGACGTTACCATCATCACGATGCGAAAAAGCAACACCAGCGAGAGGCCAGCCGCCAACCCATTCAATACAACAACTACCAACAAGCTCGGATAGATGTAGTAATACACCAGTCCAGTCACGACTGGCCAGGCATCGTCGATCAGCTTTCCCCAGTTGGTCAGACCGTAGCCATAATCGAGCGCTTCGACAGACGCCAGGTAATGCAAATGCGCCGCGTCGCCTGAGATCTCATTGGTTTTCCCACCGACCGCAAACAGCATCAACAGGTACAGCCCGATACGGGCCGTCGCTCCTACGGCCGCGAGTCGCGCTTCTAGCTTTGAAATACGCATCGACTTGACCCATCATTCACGCGGCTGGCAAGTAAGTTGCTTGTTGATACAGTGCCATTCAATCTCGAACATGCTGATTCCATTTCACCAGCAACGCATCTGTCTGCGGATCCAATGTCGCACCCATGTTGCCCCGAAAACCATCCCACGCCGCGCGGCAGCCCAACCGCCAGCCGTAATAGGCACGGCGAGGA
>PAQH01000046.1 GCA_002709225.1 Planctomycetaceae bacterium | reverse complement strand
CATCGAGGTGTCCTGGCGTGTGGCAAACGCGCGCAAACGGTCTCGCTGCAGGACCTGGACCTGTCTCGATCCGGCCCACTAAGACTGGTCGTCTGTGTCCAGATCTGTGATCCGGAGAACGTGGGGTCTGTCATCCGCACAGCGGCGGCGTTTGGGGCCCAGGCAATTGTCTTTACGGAAGGTTGTGCCGATCCTTTCTCGCGTCGCGTGACCCGTGTTTCCATGGGGGCGAACTTGCGCTTGCCGCTGGTCGAGATGACGGATTGCGAAAACGTGTTACAACAGCTGGCGGAACAGTATCGGGTACAGCGTTACGCAACGGTTGTTGATCATTCCGGGGTACCGCTTTCGGAGGTTCGTCCAGGAGATCGCTGGGCCGTTGTCTTCGGCAATGAAGGGGAAGGGATCCCAGCGAAGATTTGCCAGAGCTGTGACCAATGTGTAACGATTGCCATGGCGGACGGGGTGGATTCGCTGAATGTCGGCGTGTCGGCAGGTATTTTTTTGTACCAGCTGTCGCGACATGAGCGATTGCGCTAGAAGGTACCAGCCCCCTTGGGCAATGCCCGGGTCCCGTTTCTGACTAGCGCAGAAAAAAAAGAAGCCTGGCGCGTACTCGGTTATGCCTGTACTGGTGGCGTGATTGGTCTCGGGGTGGTGGATTCTCTACAATACGAACTCGGTCAATATTGTGGTCTCGCCATTTATGCGAATCGTGTTTTCCAATGTGGGGGAGCGCCTGAAACACAGGCGTCGAGTGATCTTATGGAGATGTTGTCGCCCGTGCGGGATGTGTTGTTCTACGCCTTTGGCTCCATGCCATTGGTCGCGGCCGGTATCGGTTTGCTGATTGCCGCCCGCTGGATCTTTGTCTGGGCGACGCCGCTGGGATCCGATGATGATGTGGCTAGTGAGAACACGGCCGTGGGCGTGGTATTCGGCGGATTTATGTTCAGCGTTGGGTTGGCGGTGGCTGGTTGTTTGTTTGGGCGTGTGCCGAATGAACCCGTGTGGATTGATGCTTTGGAGATGCTGGTTGAAGGTGTCGTGATCATCGTCCTGTTGCTGCTGAGTATTTGGGTGAATGATGTTGTTATTTTGCGATCGTTTTCGGTGGTGAAGGAAATCCGGGAAGACCGGAACCTGGGTGCCGCTTTTTGTGTGACCGGATCTTGTTTGGCGAGTGGGTTGATTCTCAATGGCGCGTTGTCCGGCTATAGCCGCGGGTTCTGGGAAGGCTTGCGAGATATCAGTTTGTACTGGTTCGTGGGGCAAGGTTTGTTGGCGTTGGCGGGGTTCGTATACCACCGATTGGCCCGTTACGACGTGCATCACGTAATCCAGTACGATGACAATGCGGCAGCCGGACTCGGGTTTGGTGGATTCTTGCTTGGCCTGGGATTGGTGGTACGAGCATCGATGGTTGGTTCCGGCAATTTTCCACTGGCTGGCGAGTTGATGTCGACGGTGTGTATGGGGGTGTTGGGGTTAGTATTGCTGTCCGCTGTGAACACGGTCACGACATTATTTGTGCTGCCCCGCGTCAACTATGAGGTCGAGGTGGAGATGAAACGCAATCTGGCCGCTGCCGCAGTCATTGCATCCATGTCTTTGGCGCTGGCGTTGGCGATTGCGGGGCCGTTACAAAGACCGATCAACCTCCCGCCTCCCGCGCAAATACCCGCCACGGCGACGGAGGCTTCGCAAGAGGCATTGAACCAGAAGTTACCTGCGTCCAGCGCAGGTGCTCGAGAAGTTGCGAGAGAAGAGAAATTCTGAAGTCCCCAGGGCAGGGTGCCCTGGGGCGACGGCCGGTGTGCTGGTTCATTGACGGCGCGGTAAGGAAGAGCGCCGGGTAGGTAGTGGGCAACCGAAAAAGATCATCGGTGTTCGAGTGTGACAAGAAAGGTGGCGCAATGCGTGTCCTGGTGGCAGAGTTGAAGCAGGAGACGGCGACGTTCAATCCGGCGCAAAGTCGTTACGATGATTTTCGGGTCTATTACGGCAACGCCATGGTCGACGCGTACCGCGATACCCATACCGAGCTAGCGGGTGCGATGCAAGTTTTGGAGCCCGAGGGGGTCGAGATTGTGCCGACGTTGGCTGCTGCGGCCGTTTCCGGTGGGCCTGTCGCGGATGCCGATCTCGATCGTTTGTTGACGGAGTGCGTAACCGCCGCACAGGGCTGCAGTGACCTCGACGGCGCCTATATTTGCTTGCACGGCGCAATGGCAGGCGAGTCTGAAGGGGATCCCGAGGGACGCCTGCTTTGCGCGTTGCGTGAAGTGCTGGGTGATTTGCCCATAATCGCTTCACTGGACTTGCACGCCGTGATCACGGACCAGCTTGTGGACATGGCTGACATACTGGTGCCATTTCACACCTATCCTCACGTCGATCAGTTTGAAACCGGGCAGCGCGCCGCGCGCCTGCTGCTGCGTTTGTTGCGAAAACAGATTCGACCTGTTAAGGCACGTGTTGAGATGCCGATGCTGGTGCGCGGTGATGAGCTGATTACCGCGACCGGGAAATTTGGCGCGGCAATCCGCAGGTGTCAGGAGATTGAAGCTGAGCCCGGTGGTTTATCCGCTGGTGTGATCATTGGAAATGCTTTCACGGATGTGCCTGACCTGCAATCGAATGTTCTGATTTACCGGGATGGTGATCGGTCTGGTGCCGAAGAACAGGCACTAGAGATCGCACGTTATATGTGGCGTCACCGGCAAGAGTTTCAGGCGCCTTTGACTCCACTGGCAGATGCGATTGCGTTGGCCCGCGAGACGGCAGGTCTGACCGTGTTTTCAGATGCCGCCGATGCTACCGCCAGCGGTGCGGCTGGTGACAGCAACGCGATCCTTAAAGGCTTGCTACAGTCCGACTGGACGAAACGGGCCTTGGTTTCGGTGGTTGACTCGCCCGCGGTCGCGGCCGCAGTGGAGGCCGGTGTTGGTGCGCAACTAACGATTCCACTGGGAGGAACACGTGACCCGGGACGGTTTACGCCGGTACTTGTGGATGTAATAGTGGAAAGTCAGCACGACGGGGATTTTCTGTATGAAGATGGTACGCGAGGCCGTGGCGGTCGTGTGGTGGTGCTGAGAGCGGGGCCGATCACGATTCTGGTTTCTGAACGTCCTGTCTACGTGGTGGGACTTAAGGTGTTTCAGGCGCACGGGCTAGAGCCGACCGCTTTCGATTTGGTGGTGGTCAAGTCACCCAATGGGTTTCGAACCCACTACCAGGAGTTGGCGAGCAGAATTGTGCCTGTCGATGTTCCCGGCTCAACGAGCGCCAATTTGCGTTCGTTGCCGTTTCAGAATTGTCGGCGTCCTATGTACCCGTTAGAGGAACATGCCGAGCCCCCGTTTGACGTGCTGTAGGATAGCGGCCGTCACGACCAGTTGGATGAGTGGTGGGAGCCCAGCGGAATTGGTGATTCTGGGTTGGAGAGCGCGATTGTTGGCGAGGTCCCGAAGACAGGTGACGCACGCTGCGCTAGAATGATCCAAGCGAACGCGTTTTGCCCTCCGAGAGGGTTTCACAACATGTTGAGCAGAGTGGTGAGGTGTGGGGCGATGAAGTACGAAGCGGTAGAGAATTATGCGGGAGGGCAGTTTCAGACACGCACAACGGAGCGACGGAACGTCATTTCACCGCTCGATGGTACCGTGATTTCTCAGGTTCCGATGTCGGACACGTCAGATGTCGAGGAAGCGGTCCGCCACGCCCAGGAGGCATTTCCCGCCTGGGCCTCGCTGACCAGTAAGCAGCGCGCGGAGGTGTTTTATCGCTATCGGGCCTTGCTAAAAACGGACCAGGATACGTTGGCGCAGTTGATTCACGACGAAAATGGAAAGACGGTTGACGAGGGGCGCGCGGAAGTAGTGCGCGCCATCGAGGTCACCGAATTTGCCTGCGCTTTGCCGCAAATGGTTGCCGGTGAGGTCTTGGAAGTGAGTCGCGGAGTCGAATGTCGAGTTGACCGGCTCCCGCTCGGTGTGGTGGCATCCATTGTTCCGTTCAACTTTCCGGTGATGGTTCCACATTGGACGATTCCGATTGCCTTGGGTTTGGGGAACACGATGGTGTTCAAACCGTCTGAACAAGTTCCACTGAGCGCACGTCGAACGGCAGAATTGCTCCAGGAGGCAGGTTTGCCACCCGGGGTATTCAATGTAATTCACGGTGATCAACGCGCTTCGCAGGCGATTGTCGACCACCCTGACGTCGAAGCGGTGACCTTTGTCGGCTCAACTCCAGTTGCCAGACAAGTTTATCAGCGTGCCACCAACCAATACAAAAGAGCACTCTGTTTAGGAGGTGCCAAGAATCACTTGTTGGTGCTGCCAGACGCGGACATTGAGCAAACTGCGGCGAATGTTGTGGCGTCGATGGCTGGATGTGCTGGGCAACGGTGTATGGCCGCAGCGTCGATGGTTGCGGTCGGCGATATCGATCCGATCATCGAGCGTGTTTGCCAGGTCGCTCAAGAGCTGGTGCCCGGTGCAGCCTTGGGACCGGTGATTTCCGCCGCCGCCAAATCACGCATCGAAGACTATATTTCCGAGGCGGAGGCTGCCGGGGCAACTGTGCTGGTGGACGGTCGCGATGCACAGGTTGCCGGGTGCGAGGATGGGTTTTATATGGGCGCGACGGTATTGGACCAGGTGCAGCCGGAAATGCGGATTGCTCGCGAGGAGGTGTTTGGTCCGGTGCTGAGCATTCTTCGTGCCACCGATATCGACCACGCTGTCCAGCTCGAAAATGGATCCGAATACGGTAATGCGGCAGCGGTATATACTCGTAGTGGCGGGCTGGCTCGCCACATTGTCCAGCGTGTCAGTGCGGGCATGATTGGAGTCAATATTGGTGTGCCGGTACCACTTGAGCCGTTCGGCTTTGGCGGCTGGAACGAGTCGAAGTTTGGTGTTGGTGACATTACCGGGAAGAGTTCGATTGAATTCTGGACACAGTCTCGTAAGACCACAACACGTTGGACCGGTGAGATCAAGCAGGGCTGGATGGGCGATTGAGATGCCCGGGCACGGTCAGTTCCAGACGGCTCGCGGTCAGGGAATGAAATTTGCGTCTGCGGACAGATGGCAAACAAATGCCGCCAATAAGTCCGCTGCACGGTCGATGTCGTTCAGGGAAATGGTTTCGACGGCACTATGCATGTACCGGTTGGGTACGCTGACTAGTCCGGTCGCGACGCCTGCTCGTGAGATCTGAATCGTGTTGGTGTCGTTGGGCGTGGCGCGGCCGATGGCGGAGGGTTGATAGGAGATCCCCTCACTCTGGCATAACTGTGTGAGCCGTTCAACCACCACGGGATTCATGTTGGGACCCCGAAAGATGACCGGGCCTTTGCCAAGCGAAATCTCGCCTTGCTGTCGTTTGTCGATGGTTGGGCAGTCAGTCGCGTGGGTTACGTCGACGGCAATGGCGACCTGTGGATCGATCGCGTAGGCGCTGGTCCGCGCGCCACGTAAGCCAATTTCTTCCTGGACGGTCGATGCGGCATAGATGCCGCAAGCGGGGGAGGACTCACTGGCCCGTCGCAGCGCTTCGATGATGATCCATACGCCGGTCGCATTGTCCATGCCAGGTGCGCTGGCCAAACCGTTTTGAAGTTCTCGGAACCCGAGTTGTAGCGTCACGGGATCACCGATGGATACGCATTGGAGCGCTTGTTGCTTGCTGGTTGCTCCAATGTCTAACCAGAGTTCCTCTAGTTTGACAACCTGCTTGCGTTCCTGTTCGTTGAGGAGGTGGATTGGTTTACGTGATATGACAGCCGGCAGGGGGCCATTTGTTGTCCAGACGATCATTCGTTGTCCGATCAACTGTTGTGGATCCCAACCGCCGATCGTTTGCGCGTAGAGGAAGCCGTTTTCATCCACGTGCGAAATCAGCATGCCGATTTGATCGCAGTGACCCGCAAACATGACACGCAGCGGCGCGTCAGGATTCTTGATTGCGACCAGGTTGCCGTGGACGTCTCGGTCCACACGGTCCGCGAAGCCTGAGACGTAATCCTGGATGACGTCTTGGACAGGTTGTTCGTAGCCGGAGGGCCCAGGAGTTTCCAAGAGTCGGATGAGGAAATCGCGGGCACTGGGTAGCATGGTGGGACCTTCTGGAAAGATGTAGCGTAAAGTGGTTCTCAGGTTTTGTCAGGGCAAGCTTGCTGAAAATCCAATGCGAATCTGCCCAAACCATGACCCATTATGGCAACCCTGACAAGTGGCGTATTCAATTCGCAGTTCGCCCTCTACGATAGTGTTCAGGTCATGTGTTCGGACAAGGTTGCAGAGGTTAGAGCGGTATGGAAACGACGCGGGTTGGGGTGGTTGGCTTAGGAACGGTCGGCACGGGGGTCGCACGGCTGTTGACGGAACATCGCGACCGCATTCGCAGGCGGGCAGGACATACCGTGGAGCTTGGCAGAGTTGTGGTTGCGGACTTGAGCAAGCCACGGGAAATCAGTTTTGACTCCGAGATGATTACCGATCGCTTGTCGGACCTGACTGCAGACGAAGAAATCAGCGTAGTCTGTCAATTAATCGGAGGACTGGAACCTGCTCGGTCGATCATGCTGCAAATTTTGGAGAGCGGTAAGGACATTGTGACGGCCAACAAAGCATTGCTGGCGGAACACGGTCCCGAACTGTTTGACCGCGCCCGGGAATTGGGCCGGTCGATCGCCTTTGAGGCCTCCGTGGGAGGGGGCATGCCGATCATTAATAGCATCGGCCAGTGTCTCTCAGCGAATCGCATTGATTCACTACATGGAATTCTCAATGGCACCAGCAATTTCATTGTCTCCCAAATGGAGGAGCAGGGTTGGGATTTTCCTACTGCGCTTGCCGAAGCACAAGCACGTGGTTATGCCGAAGCAGACCCTCGGATGGATATCGATGGTAGTGATGCGGCCCAGAAGCTGGCAATTCTGTCGCATCTTGCCTTTGGCGCCCGTTTGCATTGGACTGACATCTCCTGCGTTGGAATTGATGAGCTCGAATTCGTTGATCTCGAATACGCCAGACAACTGGGTTTCCGGATCAAGTTGTTGGCGATCGCGCAAAGGTCGGACGCGGGGTTGGAGCTTCACGTCTCGCCCACATTGGTTCGTTCCGGACAGCCTTTGGCCGAGGTGCGAGGATCCTTTAACGCGGTGAGTGTGGTCGGTGACGCGGTCGGACGCGTATTTTTGCAGGGCGCGGGTGCTGGCCAGATGCCGACTGCGTCCGCGGTCGTGGCGGATTTGATTGACACAGCCGTAGGACGCACCAGGATTACTTTTCAAACTCTGGAACTGTGGTCTCACGGGGAAGTCCGCGTAAAGATCCGCGATCATTCCGAAGGTTCAGGGCATTACTACATGCGATTTATGGTTGACGATCACCCAGGTGTGTTGGCCGAGATCTCAGGCGTGTTGGGACGGCATCAGGTATCGATTGCGTCGCTCATTCAGCAACCAGAAGAATCTGGGCATCCCTCCGGACAGGTTCCCTTAGTAATGATGACCCACCGCGCGACTGAAGGTGCGGCGGGTAGGGCAATCGAAGAGATCGAAGAACTACCGAGCGTTCGTGGGTCGGGCGTGAGGATGCGGGTCCTTTCCTGACCGTGTGAGTTCAGTTTTCAGGTGGTTGTTTCGACGGCTCCGGATTCCACGAGTCGGCCCTGATCGAGTGCCAACGACCGGTCCGCATAACCAGCGGCGCGGTCGTGATGGGTGACCAGGAGGATGGTGCCTCCTTGTTCGTGGAAATGAGCCAGTAGCTCAAGTACGCCAGAAGCGTTTTCCGGGTCCAAGTTGCCCGTGGGTTCATCGGCGAGCAGCAAACGCGGATGGTTCAGTAACGCCCTCGCTAATGCCACACGCTGGCGTTCTCCGGCACTTAGCTCACCTGGACGATGTGTCAGGCGATCTGTTAAACCGAAGTCGGACAGCAATTGTTCAGCGCGTTCACGGACCTCTGCAGATGTAACACCGTTTCCAGCAACCACCACGTTTTCGATAATGGTCAAGTATGGGAGCAGGTGGAACATCTGGAATACGAAGCCAATTTTATCGCCGCGAAAGGAAGAGCGTTCTGCGGCCGTCATCTCTGAAATCGGTTGGCCGTCAATCAAAATCCGGCCTTGCGTGGGTAACACCAGCCCACCGGCCAATGAAAGTAACGTTGACTTGCCACAACCGCTGGGACCTCGTACCGCAATAAATTCGCCTTCGTTGATAGCGAGTGACAGGTCTGAAATCGCGGCAACGTCGCGTGTTGCTGTACGGTAGTTCTTGTGAACGCGTTCAAACTGGATCATGGGTATTTTGTACCGAGTGTCCGTTGCCAGCCGCTTAGCTGTCGGGGCTTCTACTCGTGAAAAAAGCTGCTCGGCCAGATTCTCAGATTTGCCAGTGGCGCCGTCAGCGAGGACGTAGGACGACAAAGGTGGCGACAAATAGTGTCAACAATGACAGAGCAACTCCAGCGCCGACCGTCCAGAGCATGTTTCCAGCACCCGCCGCGTCATCAGTCTGGCCGGTGGGAGGTGGTGTTGGAGACGATGACGCCAGTGAGGCAATCGCGGTTTCCGGAGTCGCCGGAGTGGTTGGCTTGTTCTCGGTTTCCCCGGCAGCGACAGCTTTTTCGCTGGTTGCGGGCACAGTTGCTGCTGCGGGATCGGCTGTCGCCGTCGTCGAGCTGCTAGCGACTTCTGGCAGGGTTGTTTCTTCTGCGGTGTCGCCTGCAGGAATAATCAGCTCTGGAAAAAAATCTTCAGCGCCCAGCACGGACTCATTGCCTTCTTCGGCGCCAAATTGCTCTGCCAGTTTGTCAGCTGCGGCATCCCAGTTGTAGGCGATCAGCAGATCCATACCACGATTCTGTTCTTTCACTGTGCACGAACATGGGCCGGTGATAAAGTCGAGACACTCTACGAGCAACTCCTGAGTGATGCCTGCACCGATGTAGGGTGGCAGGACGCGTCCGCGTCCAAAAATCGGGAACACCATGGGCTTGTCAATTTCCGGTAGGCCATCTTCCACCGCGAAGAGCGTGCGAATCAACCATTGTTCGGCAGCGTCGTCACGTTGAATCACATGCAGTCCAACTTGTGGGTGGGCCGACTTGGCTTTGCCTTCCTCGGGAGTTTCACCGGGTAACGCTGACGCCAGGGGCACTTGCCCCGATGAGATCCCAGATGCGATTTCTTGCACGACATCTCGAGCGTGTTTTGTTTCGGCGACGTCCTTACCTTCGAGCAGTACCAGCACACCAGCTTTGCCTGTTTCCAGCTGTTGCGCAATCGAGTTTCTGGCGGGTGAATGTGTCAGTGCCTGGAGCATTGCGGTGTCCAGCTCGCCGGAGATGATCACTCCCTCATCCTGTCTGCGGTCGCGCGACGGTGGCGCCCAAACCACGTACGAGGGGAGCGGCTTGGGGTCACCCGATTTCCAAAAGGCGCGGACGTCTGGCGGTACGGTTTTGAGATCCGGGTCGCGTGCCACATCAATCGGGATCAGGCTGAGATTTGCCGCGGCGTCAGTGTTTTCTGAAAGCGTCTCAATTAGTTCGTGCAGCGAGCTGTCGGCGTCCGTGACTGGTTGGTCGTGAAAATAATAGACTTCGTAGGGCGCCGGATTCCAGCGATACATCGCATACCGATAAACCGGTGTATCGCAGGCTCGACTAAACGTGGCGAGCGCGAGCCAGGCGACGCCGAGGACACACAGACGCATGCCACCGTGCAGACACCGGCGGTCGATTGCATTGGTGGGCCAAGTCGGCCCGCTCAGATGCGGTTTTCCTCTGGATGCGCTGATCCTGTAGCTGGCGGTCGTTTTCTTCGCGATCGTTTTCTTCATTGTGCGGGTGCTCCGGTCCCTGGGCTTTGTATTAAGATAACAGGCGAGCATTCCAGGATGCAAACGCGGCCCGTGCGAAATCACATCGCAGAGGCCGCAGCCTCGTGGGTTTTGGTCACCGGAACAACGGTCTGTGCGACAGGAGGACAAGCGTGCCACGTCGAGAACAGCCACGGACATCCGTCAGCGACCTTGTGCGCAGCTTAACGATTTGCCTGCTGACGCTTGTTGCGGTGGGAGAAGGACCCTCTGCTGAGGAAACGGTCGAGCCCCGGCCATCGGCTCACTATGCAATCGCGATACACGGTGGCGCGGGAAGTGGCCCGGACCGACTTTCTCCGGAAAAACGGGAAGCCTACCGCGCTTCGTTAGCAACTGCGTTACGGCGGGGACGTGACTTGCTGGCCGCCGGCAAGAGCAGCGTCGATGTGGTCGAAGCGGTGGTGCGATACCTGGAAGATGATCCACAATTCAACGCCGGCAAGGGTGCCGTGTTAAATAGTCGCGGAAGTTGTGAACTAGATGCATCAATCATGGACGGCCGCAATCTCGCTGGTGGGGCGGTGGCGGGAGTCACGCGAGTCAAGAACCCAATTTCCCTGGCGCGTCTGGTGATGGAACGAACGAGGCATGTTCTGCTGGCTGGGGAGGGCGCCGATCAATTTGCCAAACAGATGGGTGTGCCACGCGTCGATCCGGCTTATTTTCTGACCCCAAGATCGCAGCGACGTTTTGAGCGAATTCAGAAACAACGCAGCCCGAAAACGCCATCGAAAGCTCCCCAAGATCCAGCCCGCGGCTCGAAGGCAGGGCGGGTGTTGTTGCAGCGTGAACGTGATCTGGGGACGGTCGGATGTGTCGCACTTGATCGACATGGCAATCTGGCGGCGGCGACCTCGACGGGTGGGTTAAGCAACAAGCAGTACGGGCGGATTGGCGATTCGCCGATCTTGGGCGCGGGGACGTACGCAGCGAATG
This sequence comes from Planctomycetaceae bacterium, assembly GCA_002709225.1. Classification (GTDB taxonomy): domain Bacteria; phylum Planctomycetota; class Planctomycetia; order Pirellulales; family Pirellulaceae; genus UBA9264. The sequence continues at coordinate 72,539 of PAQH01000046.1, read as the reverse complement.
CGACCTGTGCCGTCTCGTGTACTGGAACCGGTGAACAGTTTATTCGACATGCGATCGCCTATAGCGTGTCTGCACGCGTCCGGCTGCTGGGTGTAGATCTGGCGACAGCGGTGCGTACGGCGATTCATGAAACATTGGATCGTGGTGACGGCGGCGTCATTGCGGTTGATCACCGAGGCAATATCGCGATTGATTTCAGTACCACAGGGATGGCACGCGGTTGGGCCAATGCGGCTGGCGTTTGGGAAGTACGTGTGGGCGCTGAAGACGGCCGGCCCTGATCGGGGATTGGGTTGGCAAACGACGGCCCAACAGTGTCCCCACGTGACTGATGGAATTTGTCTCAAGGATCTCGAGTGGGTAACTCGTATGCCATGATGTGACTGCGATTGCGGATGTAGAGTCGTGTTCCAGTCAGCGTGGGTGGCGTCCAGGCCCGTTCTTGAAAGAGTTGCGCTTTTGCATGGATCATGAGCGACTTGGGAGTCAGCGTTGCCAACGCGAGTTGGCCATCTTCTTGGAGAATAAGGTAGCTTCCGTCTCGGTAGATAAGTGAGCAGCGGCCGAGCGTTCGCTGTTGCCAGGTAAGTTTTCCGGTAGTCAGGTCGATTGCGCTAAACAGTTTGGGCCCGAAATCGCCGCTCGATGCGTAGAGGTGACCGTGACTTGAGATCGCATTGCTGTGATGGATCTTCATCCGCTTGTTTTGCCATAGCGGTGTGGCGGTGGTGGAGCCGTTTTTGTCAGCGAGTTGCAGGCAGTAACTTCCCCCTCCGTATGCGAAGGAGAAAAAGAGCCGGTCTCCAGTACCCCACACCGGCATGCTGGCGATGTGGCCGCCAGTCATGGGGTGATTGTGTGACCAGAGAAGTACCCCGTTGTCAGGATCCAGGCCAACAACACAGAGGCTTGCCAGGACGACGAGTTGATCCTGACCGCGAAACGAGATGACGAGTGGCGAGGCATGCGAGATGTCGAAGTCTTGAGATTTCCATTTGACACGTCCCCGCGACAGGGTCAAGGCGACGACGCCCTGGCCTTGACCACCGACGGTCAAGATCACCGAATCTCCGTAATGCAGCGGGTTGCAAGAGTAGCCACGGAAAAGGACTGTGCCCGCAAAATCTTGGACCAGGTTGCGTTGCCAGATCACAGCCCCTGTGGCGAGGTCGAGGCAATGAACAATTCCGGTCACACCAACAGCACAGAGACGGTCGCCGACGACCAGTGGAGTCGCATGGGGCCCTGGCCCCGGTTGCAGGTCGGTTTTCGGCAGGAAGGGGGCCGGATAGTCGTGCTGCCAGACGATATCTCCAGAATTGGCATTGATTGCCACGATGTATTCACGGCCTGCGCTGCGATACATGGTGTAGAGACGATTGCCGACAGACGCGATCCCCGCATAACCGTCTCCCAGCGGTCGATTCCAGAGGCGGGGTGGCCCGCCTGACGGCCACGTTTGGGCCAGTTGGGGTCCGCTGACCTTGAAATTGCGTGTAGGCCCTCCCCATTGCGGCCAATCGTTAGCGACGCCCACCGTGAACGCCAGCAACCAGCACCAACAGGTAGCCACATGTAGGCGGCAGACAGTCACGAAAAGTCTCCTCGGGGTGTCGCATGCTGTGGCAGTGTACGTTGGTACGCTCATCGCCACGCAGTGCTCCGTCAGCAGCTAAGGGAAGGCAACGTGGTGGGGCGGCCAACATGGATAGCACACGATGTACCGGCCTAGTAGCACGCCAGTCCTCAGGTAACCGTTGACAGGAATACCGATTAGGAGATTATAGAGTACGCTGTCACGATGCGGGCGGGTTGCGTGTTCAACAGGAGGAGATCAGGTGTCGGAAATTACGATTTACCATAACCCACGTTGTAGCAAGAGTCGCCAAACTCTCGCGCTGCTGCGATCTCGTGGAATCGAACCCCAGATTGTGGAGTACCTCAAGGCACCATTAACGGAATCTGAGTTGTCTGAGTTGCTGGCTCAGCTCGACGTGCCTGTTCAGAAACTCGTTCGTGATCAGGATTTTCGTGCCTTGATGGTGTCCGAGCCAGCGGATGAGCGGGGGTGGATTACTGCGTTGGCAGCGCACCCGGAAGTGATGCAGCGTCCTGTCGTGGTTGCCGGTGGCCAGGCCCGGTTGGGCCGCCCGCCCGAAAATGTGCTGGAAATCTTGTAGTTCGTTGCAAACCGACTCAGGCCGCGCTGGATGCGGCTGTCGACGAGGTGCCTTGCAACTGGGCATGGCAGGCCTGAAAGACACGTCCAGGGGTGATGGCCTGCATGGCGTCGTTGGTTGCCCGCCGTTGTTCCCGGCTCGTCGGGTACTGTTGGTAATAGGCCTGTACTACCTCGTGTTGGTTTCCGTAGGGTCCCGAGGCATCGGGATGTGTCGTGCCATAGAGGCCAACACAACGCGTTCCGACGGCACTCGCCAGGTGAAGTGGGCCGGTATCAGAACCGACGAAAAGCTGCGCACGTCGCAAGATGGCAGCCAGTTCACGTAATGTTGTAGATGGCGCTAGTACCGCATGTCCGCCGGATTTTTCCTGGATCCGCTCCGCCGCCGCCCGTTCAGCCGCCCCTGACCAGACGACCGCAGTAGGAAGATTCAGCTCTTCTCCGAGTTGGCGTGCCAGACGCCCATACGATTCCGCCGGCCAGACGCGTGATTCCCAGCCTGCGCCGGGATTGAGAACGACAAAACCCACGCCGAGATGCGCCCGCCGCACAAATTGCTCTGCCACCGGCTCTGCCTCAGGCCAAGCTGGAAGTCGAAAACGGGCGGTGCCGGGTTTGACATCCAGTTGCTGCAAGAGTTCGAGCTGTGCGTCGACAATATGAGACGCTGTGGCGACATGGCAGTCCCGATTCAGCCAGATTGACAGTTCACGGCCCCGCGGGCGGGCAAATCCAATGCGTTGTGCTGCGCCCGAAAGCCAACCCAGCGCCGCACTCTTGGTCAGGCTTTGCGGGTCCAGCACGGTGTCGATGCGCAGTTCTCGTAACTCTCGACCGATGCGCCTGATCTCGGCGGGAGACTTCAGCCAGCCTTTGGAGATGACCAGCAACTGGTCCAGGTCGGGATGCTCACCAAGAATCTGGGCTGGGCCAGGTTCTGTCACCCAGGCCAGCATCGCTTGGGGATAGTGTTTTCGCAACGCGCATAGCATCGGTAGCGTTAGAATGCAGTCGCCGACGGCGCTGGTGCGGGTAATCAAGATCCGGGGCGAACCGTCAAGCGGCATGGCAGTCCAGTTGCTGAGCAAGGGGGGGATCTCACCGGGCGCCCGCGGTGAGGTGTCATTTGGTTTGTGGGGACGTGTCCGGCGGCGTTTTGGTAGCGGTGGCCGGTGGCGATTTTGGCGCGGTGTCGGCCGCCGCCGGACGCACGGCAGGCTTTCCGTCGAGTGGGTCTGAAGTTGTTGCGGGTTCTTCGTCGAAAATCGCTGCTTGGACCGGTTTGTCACTCTCGGTGGGGAACTGGACTTCCCGAAAGTAGGTGGCCGTGTCACGACTGCCTGGGAGGTTGTCGATGTTCCTCCGACGCAGTGCCAGTGGATCCCAGAAGCGGGAGCCGGCGAACTGGGTTCCGTCGTGGATGGTGCCACGCTGGAACGGGCCCGCTCCCATCACCCAAGTGTTGGTGGAAGTGGCCCGTGCTTGTGCAATGCCGGACTGCCAAATTGGTCTACGTGTTTCGCGGTGATAGGCGAAAATTGCCAGCTTCGCGGCCGCTTTCTGATTTTCTCGCCGTACGAGAGCAATCTCCGGGAAAATGGGCAGGCTAGGGCCTTCGGTGACTAAGGTGCTCGCTGAATTTAGCGCGTGGCTCGCGGGAATTCCGATGGTCAGATGGTGGCCATCGGTACCCAACGCCCCGACTCGTGGTTCGATAATATAGACTGCGTCATTTTCGTTTTCTTGTAACAGGCAACCAGCCGCCAATAATTGCTGGCGCAGTGCGCTTTCCATGTAGTGGGTACCGACCAGGCTGCTGGTCTTGATTGACGAGAGGAACTGCGTGTCGAGGTAAACCGGGTGCCCCGCCAGGACGTGAAAGTCCAAACTGGCTACAGATTTGTCCACTGCATCCGAGAGGAGTAGCTGCTCGGTGGCTTTTTGCGTTTTGGTCGTTCCACAGCCATTTGCAATAGCCAGAAATGCAACCAACAAAACGTATGGAAAATCGCTGCGTTGACGGCGGATTTGCATACTCCTACACCGACAGATTTATTTCCGTGGCGCAGGAGTATAGCGAAACCCAGTAACCGGCCAAGCTCAGAATTCTGATGCCCGCCAACGGAACCCATAGAGCAGCCAGCCAGACAGTTTAACCATTTGATAAGGCAGCCTGGGCGGCAGCCAGGCGGGCAATCGGTACGCGAAATGGCGAGCAGCTGACATAATCCAGACCAACCCGGTGGCAGAAGTCGATCGAGGCTGGGTCGCCACCGTGCTCACCACAGATTCCGACCTTGAGTTTGGCTTGCGTGTTGCGGCCTTTTTCCACGCCCATGGCAACCAACTGTCCGACTCCGGTCTGATCCAGTGACTGGAAGGGGTCGCAGGGCAGCAGTTCCTGTTGCAGGTAATCCGGCAAGAACCCGTTGATGTCATCGCGGCTGTAGCCAAAAGTCATTTGGGTAAGATCGTTCGTGCCAAAACTGAAAAATTCCGCATGTTCGGCGACTTCGTCGGCTGTCAAAGCGGCCCGGGGAATTTCAATCATCGTGCCGATTAGGATGTCGAGCTTGCCTTTGTATTTTTTGGCTTCTCGTGTTTCGGCGATTTTGGCCTCTGCCTTGGCTCGCAGCAGTGCGAGTTCCGCTGCGGTGCCGACGAGCGGAATCATGATTTCGGCGCGGGCATCGATGCGTTTCTTCTTGCAGGCAATGGCTGCTTCGACGATAGCCTGTACCTGCATTTCCAGAATTTCTGGATAGGTCACGCTCAGCCGGCAGCCACGATGTCCCAGCATGGGATTTTGTTCATGGAGTTGGCTGACGCGCGATTTAACCTCTGCAGCGCTGACTCCCAGCAGTTTTGCCATCTCGGTTTGTGCTTTGGAATCGTGGGGCAGGAATTCATGAAGTGGCGGGTCGAGCAACCGTACGGTGACTGGCAGTCCTTTCATGGCGGTGAAGATGCCAACAAAATCGCGCCGTTGGAAAGGGAGTAATTTCCGGAGTGATTTCCGCCGGTCAGCCTCCGTGCGTGCCAGGATCATCTGNCGCATCGCGGTGATGCGATCATCCTGGAAGAACATGTGTTCTGTNCGACAAAGNCCAATTCCCTGGGCNCCAAANTCCCGGGCTCGCTGGGCNTCNTGCGGCGTGTCNGCGTTGGTGCGAACTTGCAGGCGGCGAACGTCATCGGACCACTTCATGATGCGAGCAAAATCACCCGACAGTTCAGGGGCTTTGGTGGCGACATTGCCGACCATAACCTGTCCGGTCGAACCGTCAATCGAAAGCGTATCCTTGTGGTTAAACGTGGTCCCGTTGATAGTGACCTTGCGTCCCTTTTCGTTAATCTGAACTTCGCCTGCACCCGCCACGCAGCAGCGACCCCAGCCGCGTGCGACAACGGCCGCGTGGCTCGTCATACCGCCGGTGCTGGTCAGGATGCCCGCCGCGCTGTGCATGCCGTCGATGTCTTCTGGACTAGTTTCATTACGCACGAGCAAGACGGCTTCACCTGCCGCAGTCCGCTCGACCGCTTCTTCCGCCGAAAAGGCTAGTTTCCCTACTGCCGCGCCAGGTGAGGCGGGCAGGCCCTGCGTGAGGACATTCGCTTTCGCTTTGGCCGCGGGGTCAAAGCTGGGGAGCAGGAGTTGCGTAAGGTCGTTGGCCGGGATCCGTTTGAGTGCCGTGGGCCGGTCAATCAGTTTTTCCTTGACCATGTCACAGGCGACTTTGACGGCTGCAGCGCCAGTGCGTTTGCCATTGCGTGTTTGCAGCATGAACAGGGAACCACGTTCGATCGTAAATTCGATGTCCTGCATGTCCCGGTAGTGGTCTTCCAGGATCTTTTTAATCTCCAGCAGTTGCTTGTGGACCCGACGTCCAATATTGGGAATTTCGGGCGCGCTCCAGCCGGGCATTTCTGCCACAGGTTGTGGGGTGCGGATGCCAGCCACGACATCTTCGCCTTGGGCGTTTACCAGGAACTCACCGTAGAACTTGTTTTCGCCAGTGGAAGGATTGCGGGTAAAGGCGACACCCGTGCCAGAGTCTTCACCCATGTTGCCATAGACCATCGACTGGACGTTGACAGCGGTACCGACCAGGCCTTGAATGCTCTCGACTTCCCGGTAACGAATCGCGCGCGGCGTGTTCCAGCTCTTGAAGACCGCTTCGATCGCCAGGGTCAGCTGTTGCAAAGGATCCTGTGGAAAGTCGGATTTAGTGTGGCGACGATAGACTTGCTTATACGCATCGCAGAGTTCAATCAGTCCGTCCGTCGGTACGTCTGTATCCAGTTGAACACGATACTTCTTCTTGATCTTGGCAAAAGCGTCTTCAAAGTGCTCGTGTTCGACACCCATGACCACGCCACCAAACATGTTGATCAAGCGGCGATAGGCATCGTAGGCGAAACGGGCATTGTCTGATGCGGCCGCCAGGCCCTCGGTGGATTCGTCCGTCAGTCCCAGGTTGAGAATTGTGTCCATCATGCCGGGCATCGAAACCGCGGCGCCACTACGTACAGAAACCAGCAACGGATTGCGGCGGTCACCGAACTTTTTGTTCAGTTCTCGCTCCAGCGTGCGAATATTCTTCTTTACCTGATCGACAAGCCCGGCCGGCAATTTTCGACCTTGTTGGTAGTACTGATCGCAGCAATCGGTGGTGATCGTAAAACCGGGAGGCACGGGCAGACCAATACCCGTCATCTCGGCCAGGTTGGCCCCTTTCCCGCCGAGTAGCTCGCGCATCGAGCCATCCCCTTCCGTGCGGGTGTTGCCGAAGTAATACGTTGTTTTTCCACCAGAACGTGCCGACTTTTTCTTGGCCATCAAGGGTCTCTCTTTTGAGGGAACTACAAACAGGCTGCTGTGTTAATCGAAGGCGTCTTGAATGTTATCAGAGCGAGCACGTGGGTGGATGCATGGCGCGGTCCGTGCAAGCGTATCGTTGGCAGTCACTCCGTCGGTGATCGCGTTACCGATCGGCCGAAAAGCGGGGGCCGCCAAAGGCCTGCGGGGCAGCCCATCCCGGTCTGCCCTGATGCCCCGCCACTGCAGACGCAGTTGGCTCGGCCCCGGAGCACTGGCCCGGCTCGGCAACACGCTGAGTGGGGAAATGCCTACCCAAAAATGCGTCCGCTTTGACCCTGGACCCTGCCCGAGCGGGCGCCCCCAAATTAACATTGTCCCCATCGGTGGTCAAGGACGCGCTATACCAGGGCCGGCACGCCAGCGGCGTGGGCGGGACACGGGGAAAACCGCTGCAATGGGTGTCGTTTCCGGTAGCGTTTGTGGTGGATAGAATGTGCCTGCAGAGTTTGGTCGGCTGTCCAGGGTGACTGACAAACATGGATCCCAAACAACTTACGTCGAGGTCAACAGGTCAACCATGAGTGATTGGATCGAAGAGGGGGCAATCGCGCCCGGATTTGAACTGCCATCGGATGGCAATGCTCCTTTGAAATTGACGGATCTCCGCGGTGCGCCGGTGGTCCTCTTTTTTTATCCGCGCGACGATACCCCAGGGTGAACGCGGGAAGCCTGTGCTTTCCGTGATCGAAAGCAGGATTTCGTGGGGTGTGGCGCCCAGGTAATTGGGGTCAGCCCCGATCCTATCGAGCAACACGTCTTGTTCCGTGACAAATACGGGTTGAATTTTCCTCTGTTGTCGGACATCAATCACGCTGTTGCGGAACAGTACGGTGCTTGGCGTGAAAAGGAACGCGACGGACAGGTATCGATGGGAATACAACGTTCAACGTTCCTGATCGATGCGGAAGGGAACGTTGTTCGTGTCTGGCGAAACGTCAACGTAGACGGTCACGATACAGAAGTGTTGGCCGCATTGAGTGAAATGGGTGGCGCCACAGCGACGTAAAGGGACCCGAGACATGCTGCAGAAATTCAATGAACGTAATCGTGATCTGCAAGTCAACGTGAACGGCACGTTGGTGCATCGCGACCAGGCCGGGGTGAGTCCCTTTGATTCAGTGGTACAGGGGGGCGATGCGGTCTGGGAAGGATTACGCGTCTATGAAGGCCGAGTTTTTCGATTGATCGAGCATCTTGATCGATTGCGTTCCTCAGCACTGGCCTTGGCGTTTGCGCAGATTCCCAGCCACCAGGACCTGATCACCGAGATTACCCGTACGCTGCAAGCGAATGCCATGTTTGACGGTGTCCACATTCGGCTGACGTTGACCCGTGGCGTCAAGTTGACCAGCGGGATGGATCCTCGGCTGAATACCGCTGGACCGACGTTGATTGTACTGGCGGAGCACAAAACCCCGGTTTACGACAAGGGGGGGATTCGACTGGCAACTTCCTCCTGGCGCCGGCCGGCACCCGATGTACTTGATCCCAACGTGCACCACAACAATTTGATTAACTCGATTTTGGCCAAGATCGAAGCCAATCATGCGGGTGTTGACGATGCCTTGATGCTCGATGGCCGCGGCTTTGTCGCGGAGACCAATGCCACGCATGTGTTTGTCGTGCAAGGGGGACGGGTATTGACCTCGACCACTGCGGCGTGTCCTGAGGGGATTACTCGGGCGGTGGTGCTTGAACTCTGCCAGGAACTGGAGATTCCTTGTCGCGAGTGCAACTTTTCTTTAACCGAAGTTTACCGAGCCGATGAGATGTTCTGCACAGGGACGATGGGCGAGCTGGCTCCGGTGACCGAGGTGGATGGCCGCGTGATCGGAGACGGCCAGACTGGTCCTGTGACAAGCCGGTTGTCGTCGGCGTTTGCGGCTTTGACGGCGCGGGAGGGCACGGTGGTGGTTGAGGCGCCGTCTGCTGTGCCGTGAGTTGCTGCTGGAGTCGCCGCCGGAAACCACTACACTCGAGGTGCGTAGCAGCTTGTCATGTGGTGAGGGTTCCAGCCCGAGATGGGACATGGGGGCGTTGCGATGGATAAGAAGACGGGGCAGCCACTCGATGTGACCTCGCCGGATGAACTGTCTGATTCCTGGTCGGGCACAGCCCGGTTACAAGTGGTGATTCCGGTTGCGTTGATCAGTTTCTTCTATGCCAACATGCTTGACTACGCGTTGCCGCTCTACTTGGGTGCGCGCGAAGCCGCTGCGGAACTGGCGGGCACTACGTTCCCTCGAGGCATGTACGTAACCGCGGCAATTTGGCGGGTGACTCCTTGGGTCATCGGTCCGATTATGGCTGGTTTATGCTCGCGTCTGTTCGGCGAGCGCCGGGTCTGGGCACTGGCGTTGTTTGCCAAGCTGCTCGTACCGCTGTCGCTGGCCGCCCATCCCGCTCCAAAAACCATTGAGTCCCTGGCGATCTGGCAGGGTTTTACAGGAGCCTTGATGTGGATTGCGGGATTGTCGCTAGTGCAAATGGTGGCGACGGAACGCAAGGGTTTTGCCAACGGCCTTATGATGACCTCCATGGGCGTCGGCAGTTTGCTAGGACCGATCTGTGGGCGGGTGTTGCTCTACCGTCGAGAAATAGGTGAGCTGATCCGCAGCGATGGAATGAGTGCGGCGTTACGCAGACTAGTGGGGTTAAATCCGATGACCAGTACTCCAGGCCTGCCGGATTTTGAGCTGTTGTTCTGGGTGTTGGCCGGCACGACTGCGACCTGTGCCGTTCTGATCGGGGGGTGGGGGCAGCGTCCAGGAAGATTTCAACGGGACCCGCACCCCAATCGGGTACAGACGATGGCCGACCTGAAGACCTTGGCGACGATGCCCACGTTTTGGGCGCTGGTGATTCCATTGTGTTTCTTTGGCGGCGCGGTTTTCGGAGTCGGGAATTACTACCTTCCCAGCAGAGCTGAAGAATTGGGATTGAAATCGGGTTCGTCCGACAACGGCTGGATTTGGTTGACCCTACTGAAAACATTGATGTGGATCCCCGGTGGGCTGGCCGTAGGATTGTTGGCCGGACGGCGGGCGCCCGGGATCGCAGCGGTGTTGATGATCGGTGGATTTTCCGTGGGGGCGACGTGCATTGGAGTCAGCCAAGCGGCCTGGCAGCTGTTTGCGTCCGTGGCGATTTTTGAGTTTGTCCGCCAGTTCATGCGCTGGTCGCACGGTGGCTATCTGACCGAACACATTGGTGATCGCTTGCGGCCGACGGCGATTGGCTTTGCGATCACGTTCTCTGGCCTGGGCGAAACCGTTTATGGGTGGGTCGCCAAGACGATCTGGAATCCAGATTCGCCCGGGTTTGAATCCTGGAAGCCAGTACTACTGGCTTCGATCGCGGGGCTGTTCGCCGCCGTGGGGTTATTGCTGTTTGATCGGTTGCGGCCGATTCGTGATCCGGACGTGGACACTGCGGAAAACAGCTTGACAACGTCCGTTTAGAAAAGGAGTCACACGTGAATCTGCCACGCATTTGGATTGTACTGGCTGGTGGCCTGGCCGCGGCCGCGGTTTCGATTGGTGCGTACCACGCGCACGGGCTGGCAGAGGCGCTGGCGGAAAGCAAACTTGATGCTGATGTCATGCAATCGAGAATGGATAACTGCGAGCTCGCCGTCCGTTATCAAATGACACACGCGCTGGCACTGTTGGTCTTGGGTTTGGCGCGGACACGGGTAGTTAGTCGGGCAGCCGATGGGGCGGCGGTTCTGATGTGCCTGGGGTTGGTGGGATTCTGTGGTGGACTTTACGCCAGTGTGGCCGGGATCGGATTGCACTGGGCGATTGTACCGCTGGGCGGAGTGGCCTTGATTGCCAGCTGGGTCCTGGTGGCGTTGGCAGGGTGGGGGCGCCTGGGGAATTGTCAGGCAGCTACGGCGGGCACTTGATTCGCATCTCAGAGGCTGGTGGTGAATGACCTTCTGTTGCGTTGGATGATCCGTATAACGCTTGCGCTGTATGGGCTATTACTGGCCCGGCAACTTATGGGGTGGCAGGCAGATTCACGCCTCGTTCGTTGGTGTTGGACGCTTGGATTTGTCGCCCTCGTTGGACATTTTCTGACCGCCTATGCTCACCTCGGCTGGAGCCATGGAGCGGTTCTGGCACACACGGCGCGGGAAACGGAACGCGTGATCGGCTGGCGATTTTCCGGCGGAGTATGGGGGAATTACCTGTTTGCCCTGTGTTGGGGCCTGGAAACGGTCCGCCAGTGGCGACGCGACGATCGGCTGGTGAGAACGTCTGTCTGGACGTACTGTCTACATGGCTATCTGCTGCTGGTCGTCGTCAACGGCGCCATCGTGTTTGCGAAGGGACCGGTTCGAGCGGTGACGCTTTTCGTCTGCCTGCTGTTGGGGTTTCTCTTTGTTCGGCGCTGGCTGCGGGACCGCTGGCGGAAGACTCCATTGGTGGGGCCCCTTTTGTCCGCGGGACGGGAGCGGCAAAATGGAAGCGGTCGTGGCGATTGACCGGGTCGTTGGCTCCGGGAAGCCAACCCGTCGTCTACAGGAAAGCAGTGTAATGGCATCAGAGACGCTCGACATTCAACGTATCGACACTCGCAGTACCGACTGGGTTGAGCGTATTGAACGATTGCGTGAGCAGCTCAGTCCTCGTGGCGATGTGGTCAGTGAGCAGGGCCGGGAACGTACGATTGAGGTATTTGGTGAGCCGCTGTCGCCACAGCGAGTGGTTGAACGGATTTGTCGTGACGTGCGGGACCAGGGGGTTGGAGCGGTTCTCCAATACGGTCGGCAACTCGACGGCGCAGAATTAACCGCGGATACGTTGCGGGTGCCGTCAGAAGTGTTGGCTAACGCGCACCAGCGAGTGGATGCGGAATTTCTGCAAACCGTGCGGAGAATTCGAGCCAATATTCTCGAATTTCAAACAGCGTTGTTGCAACAAGATGTAGAGGTCCGGCGCGCCGATGGGACACGGCTGCGGCAACGTTATCTTCCACTGCGACGTGTGGGAGTTTGTGTTCCCGGTGGCGCCGCTGCGTACCCGTCGACGGTGTTGATGACCGCGGTGTTGGCGCAGGCCGCCGGTGTTGCAGAAATTGCGGTCGTGGCGCCACCCACGGAGTTTGGCGCGAACAACACGGACATGCTGGCGACTTGCCATGAACTGGGTATCAAAGAGGTCTATCGTGTGGGGGGGGCACAGGCGGTATCAGCGTTGGCTTATGGCGCCGGCCCGATTGCGCGTGTCGACAAGATTGTCGGTCCGGGCAACCTGTTTGTCGCCTTGGCGAAAAAATGGGTCTACGGTGAAGTGGACATCGACGCGATTGCGGGTCCCAGTGAAGTGGTAGTGATAGCCGATGGGTCGACTCGGCCGGATTACACGGCTGCGGACATGCTGGCCCAGGCAGAACATGCGCCAGGTGCGAGTCTACTGATTACCTGGGATGAGCGGCAACGCGACGCGGTCGCCAGCGAACTGGAACGGCAGGTCGCGGGTTTGTCACGCAGCGATTTGACGCTGCAGAGTCTGGAGTCGTTTGCCGCCTTGATATTGGTGCGCGATGCAGAAGAGGCCTGTCGGTTGACCAATCTCATCGCGCCAGAGCACTTGCATATTGCCGTTGATGACACGGGTCCTCTGTTGGCACAGATTGAATCCGCCGGGGCGATTTTCTTGGGGCACCATAGCCCGGTGGCCGTGGGTGACTATGTAGCGGGGCCATCCCATGTGCTGCCCACCGGTGGTACGGCACGCTGGGCCGCAGGGCTTTCGGCGAATGATTTTTTGCGTGGCGGCAGTATTATTGAGTACAGTCCAACAGGGTTGGCAGAGATTGCCGGCGACGTGCGTATGATGGCGGACAAAGAAGGACTTACGGCCCATCGTGGTAGTGTTGATATTCGTTGTTCCTGATGTAAATGAAGTAAGCGGACGCCGCACTGGTGGCTATTCGGGCTGCCCATTGTGCCTGTGAACGTATTCCAAGCGAGAAGACAATAGCGATAAACGAATGGTACTGACGTGAATTTGTTTCGGCCCCAGATCGAGCGGATGGATGGTTACACGCCAGGTGAGCAGCCTCAGGCGGGGAAATTCATCAAACTCAACACAAATGAGAACCCGTATCCTCCGTCACCCGCGGTGGCTGCCGCGATTACACGGGCGGCGGAAAGTGGGTTGCAGCGTTATCCGGACCCCTTGGCGACGGCGTTTCGGCTGAGGGCTGGCGAAGTGCTGGGTGTGGACCCTGATTGGATTCTGTGTGGTAATGGAAGCGATGACATTCTCACTATTCTGACTCGGTCGCTGGTGGGGGAGGGGCAATGGTTGCGATTTCCATCGCCGAGCTATTTGCTCTATCAGACACTGGCGGATTTACAAGGTGCGCGGGCCGAGCAAGTCTCGTTTAGTGCTGATTGGCGGCTCACCGAGTCGTTCTATCGGGGGCATGACGCGTTGCGTTTGGTATTGGTGCCGAATCCGAACAGCCCGAGCGGAACGGTGGTCGACACTGATGCGATTCTCGAACTGGCGCAACGTGTGGATTGTCCGGTATTAGTCGATGAGGCGTATGTCGACTTCGCGGAAGCGAGTTGCTTGCACCTGGTCCGGCAGGACGCTCGTATTATGGTGTGCCGAACACTAAGTAAATCGTACGGATTGGCCGGGTTGCGGTTTGGGTTCCTGGTCGCCCAGCCGGTGATGATTGAGGCGTTGCGAAAGGTTAAGGATTCTTACAATTGTGACGCGTTATCAATCGCGGGTGCGACTGCAGCGATCGATGATCAGGCTTGGTTCACCGACAATCGCCGGAAAATTTTGACCACACGCGCGCATTTGGCAGATGAATTACGCAGGTTGGGGTACCAGGTTGCCGATTCATCGGCCAATTTTGTTTGGTGCTACCGTCACGACCTGTCCCTGGAGCAGATCTATCGTCGCCTCAAAGAACAACGTGTTTTGATCCGATATATGAACTATGTCGGTTGGGGAGAGGGGCTACGGATCAGTGTAGGCACGGATGAGCAGATTTCTGTGTGTCTGCAGTTGTTGGCCGATGCCGCTAGCGACTGAGTCAGATGTAGTGCACGCAGTCTGTGGGTGATTGTACTGGTTGTCAGCGCCGATGTGGGCTCGTGAGGGCTTGGATTGCAGTCGGCAGGGGAGGCGAGGAATGACGCGCACGGCTACGATCGAACGTGAGACTCGGGAGACATCGATTCGATTAAAACTCGAGTTAGATGGGTCGGGGGAGGCTCAGATCAAGACAGGTGTTGGTTTTCTGGACCACATGCTCGAATTGTTGGCACGTCATGCGGTGATTGACTTGGAGGTTGAGGCTCGCGGCGACCTGCATGTCGATCAGCATCACACAGTCGAGGATGTGGGGATCTGTTTAGGCCAAGCGATTCGCCAGGCACTGGGAAACAAAGCAGGTATTCGACGTTACGGGCATTTTACTCTGCCGATGGAGGAGGTGCTGGCGACGGCTAGTATCGATCTCAGTGGACGCTACTTTCTCGTCTTCGACGTGGAGTTTCCTGCGACCAAGATTGGCGACTTCGATAGCGAACTGGTGGAAGATTTCTGGCAAGCCACAGCGGCTAATGCCCTTTGTAATTTGCATGTGTTAATTCACCATGGACGTAACAGCCATCACATCAGTGAAGCGGTGTTCAAAGCTATAGCGCGGGCCTTGCGAATGGCTGTGGAAAGTGATGGCCGTGTTTCTGGTATACCCAGTACCAAAGGGACACTTGATGCCTGAGTCGCCGGCATGCCTTGCGACTCGCGTGGCGGTGGAGTAGCAGGATGACTACGCGGTTGTGTCGTCAAACGCAACGGGTTGGTTGAATAAGTCGCGGACCTGTGGGTCGAGCAGGACTACCAGTCCCCAGGTGCCGAAGGGCAACGCGAGCGCACAGCAGCACGAATTAATGCAGGGAATCATAGGGAGCACGCAGGCAGTCACGGCTAATCCGTAAGATTTCAACTGCCGCATCCGGAGCGCCCCAATCAGTGTTAGGATGGACGAACCGATCGAGATTGCCAGGCCAATCACTGTTGCGACAATCGAAATCGCAACGCTGTCCATCTGCATGCGAAATGGGTCCATGCCCTGGTTGAGGCCGAAGTTTCCCCTCGCGAGGTTGAATCCGTTGGCTCCGATCTGGAACAACATCATCAGGCATGCGAAGATGATCAGAAACAATGCGGGCCAGCGCACGCGTTTCCTTAGTCGCTCTGCACTCGCCGCGTCCAGGCTCGTCGTAGTGGCGAAACGGTGTTCTTGCCGCGGCGGTTGAAATGGGTTACTCGGATCCGTCGACTGAAAAGCATTGTCGTCGACGATTGTCACAGGGGCGAAGGGACTGTCGTCGGCGATCGTGACAGGGGCGAAGGGACTGTCGTCCGCGTGAGACACCGTTACGGATGTGATGTCGGTTGCCGAGTCGCCGGACAAGTCGGGGAGTAAGTCTGTCGCAGGGTGCCACGGGCCTTGGCCTTGGCGTAGTTGAAAGGTTTGATCGATCCGGCCTTCGCCGACCCAGTTTTCGAGTTCCATTTCGGTTATCGGGCCATACTCCTCTCCGGTCATGGTCCGTGCCCACCAGCGATCCGAAAGCGCAGTCGTTGTCGCGTCGGCAGCAGTCGACGGGTGGTCCAATTCGCGTGGATCTGGGGAGTCTGTTTGCTCGTCTGGTCTTTGTGATCCCGTTTCCGGTGAGTCCGCGGAGGGTAGCGTCCAATCGGCCTGGCAGCTGAAGCAGCGCACAGATTGTCCAGCCTGGTGGTCTGCGAAACGCAGCGTGTAGCGACAGGCGGGACAACGAGTGATGAGGACCATGTGATACCGGTGCGCAGGTAAGTGTTGAATGGCTGGGGGTACTAAGCGGTGCCGGCAGGCGTCTCAGCGAAGGAGATCAAGTGGTGATAACAGGTGGCTCTCGGGGCAGTTCGCCAGGCGTACGGATCTTCAAGTTATCCGGATCTGCAAGTTATAGAGTGTAATCAAGCGGTAAGGAATCCAACGGCTGCTGTGGCGGGGAGTTGCACGCACCGATCGGTGTTGTTTGGAGGCCGGATGTATTCGGCGCGTCAAGCTCGCGCGGCCTTCGACATTCTTAGGAACAGTGTTTCCAACACAAAACGCGCACGGTGTACGTTGGCGTGACTACCTTTAAGTGCGAGGTCCGCCTCCAACAGCCACGTAAGCAATTGCTTGGCGCGGACGCTTCCTAATTGTCTCAGTTGAGCAGCAGCGCTGCGCAGGTTGCCTTTGGGCCAGTCACGTACTCCGGCTTGTTGCAGGGCCGTTTGTAATGCGTTGGCGACGGATTCAGGGGAACCGTTGCGTGGTGGCTGGAAGTACTGAGTCGCGGTCGCAAATCTGCGCAGTGACCAGGAAATTTGTCCAAACAGCGCGTTGGGGTGTTGGCCGGACTGCAGTAGATGGTCCAGGTGTTCCAATGCGATTGCAGTTTCGCCGCTGGCGGCGGCCGCGAGTACTTCCCACATCGTTTTGTTTTGCCAGCCGCCGGTAACTTGCTCGACAAGCTGGTCGGCTACCGGTTCTTCGGGCGTGACGAAGAGAGCGAGTTTGGCGAGTTCCTGGTCAAGCAGGCCAAAGTGTGGGCCGACCAATTGCAGGAGAGTGCGGGCGGCGGTTGCTGCGACAACGATCTGATGTCGAGACTGGGCCCACTGGACGATCCACTTCTCAACAGCTTTTTCATCGACGCCTTTCGCTCCACGCCCAGATTGTTGTGGTGCCCGAGCGTCGATTTGCAGGCCGGACTTTGTGAGTGCTTTGAATAATCGGGTATTGGTCGGCCAGGAGTTTGCCAGGAGTACCAGAACCCCGGAAGAAACGGGTTGGGTGATGTATGTTTCCAGCAGGTGCCGGCAGCGACTCAAAAACGAATCCTGGCCTTGTGGTCCTCGACTATCGGCCGCATCAATCACAACTAGACGCGGTTTGCCGACTCCGAAAAGCGATAGAGTCGCCAGTTCGTCGGCGACATTTCGCCAGATTGCCGTGGCGCCATCGAAGGTCGTTGGCGCGATTTCAGGGGCATCTCCCACTACCACTTGTTGAAGTCTTGCCAGGACTTGCCGCTTTAGGAAAGGCTCATCGCCGTAGATGACATTAATAGCAGCCGGGTTGGCTGTTTGCTTTTGCGGATCGAGAAATTCAAATGCCGTGAGATTTGCCATCGTTGCAGCTCCCGCTGATCTCGGTCCGCGACATTATCCGTTCGTTCGACTGGTGTGGCAACCGCGCCGCTGCCCAGGCGTGTCGCCCTAGTGCATACAGGATTAGCGGATTTCTTGTCTTGGCTAATGCCGTCGCCTCTGCTCTCGCCCGATACTACGCTGTTGGAGATAGTCTACGAGCACTTCGGCAATACTTTTTTGCGTGTTAACCTGAATCCACTCGCAGCGATGGCGTTGGGCGATGTCCTCCAGAGTGCGCTGGAACTTCCACAGCGCTTGGAGATAGGCATTGCGAATGTCTTGTGGCTCCACACGTAACTCATCATCAGTTTCCAGTCCAACAAAACGTGTGCTGCCGCGCAGGTTGAATTGTAGTTCGTCGGCGTGAAGTAAATGAAACAGCACAACTTCGTGGCGCGCGTACCGCAACCGTCCCACGGCATCTTCAAGCGCCTCCAGGTCGGTAAAGAAATCGCTCATAATGACCACGATTTCCTGACGTCCGATCCGAGCGGCCAAGTCATTCAATGGGCCCGACAAGTCCGTTTTTTCGACAGGTGTGATTTCCTGCAGGCATTGCGTGGCGCGGACTAATTGTGCAGGTGAATTGCTGGGAGGCAGGAATTCACGTAGTTGATCGTCGAGTAGGCAGAGTGAAACCTGGTCACTTTGTCGCACGATCAGGTAGGACAGGAGTGTGGCGAGTTGGCATGCGTAATGCAGTTTTTGCTGGTTGGTGCTGCCGTACTGCATCGAAGCGCTGACATCCACCACGAGATGACAGACCAGGTTTGTTTCCAGGGCGTACTGTTTGACGAAATACTTGTCGCGATTAAAAAAGACACGCCAGTCGATGTGTTTGGGGTCATCGCCCGGCACGTATTCCCGGTGTCCCGCAAATTCCACTGCGAAACCGGCCAGTGGTGATCGGTGGCTACCTGCTAAGGATCCCAGCACCAAATCACGCGGTTCAAACACGCGATCGGCGATTCGATTCAGCAATTCAGGATCTACATAACGTGAAAGTGCTTGTTTAGCCATCGTCGACTACTCGGCGCGAGGATCGGTTACGCTTCCTCGGAAGGGCGCTCGTAGACCTGGTCGTGAGGGACGGTTTCCAGCAGCATTTCGAGCAAACGCTCGTTGTCGACCTGATTCGCTTGGGCTGCGTAATTGGCGGCGATCCGATGACGCAAAGCCGGTCGCGCCAGCTCGCGCACGTCATTGACGGTAGGGTGATAACGACCATCCAATAGGGCTTTGGCTTTGGCACACTGGACCAGCGCCAGAACGCCGCGTGGTCCTGCTCCCCAGTTGACCCATTGTTGAACAAAGTCGGGTGACTCGTTGGTGTTGGGGCGTGATGCGCGAACCAATGCGAGGGCGTAGCCAAGCACCTGGTCAGGTACAGGGATGCGTTGCACCAGGTCTTGCATGGCGATGATTTCATTCGCGCCGAGAACTGGAGACAACGCGGGAGGGTCGCCTCCGGTTACTTGGCTGGCGATATCCCACTCTTCTTGAGAAGTGGGATATTCGACACGAACATAGAGTAGAAAACGATCGAGCTGGGCTTCGGGTAAAGGGTAGGTGCCTTCCTGTTCGAGTGGGTTTTGCGTAGCCAGGACAAGAAAGGGTCGAGGAAGTTGCCGTTCCTGGCCACCGGCGCTGACCTGCCCCTCTTGCATGGCTTCCAGCATCGCGGCTTGGGTCTTTGGTGGCGTTCGATTGATTTCGTCCGCCAGTAGCAGGTGGGAAAAAATGGGTCCTGGCAAGAAGTGGTATCCGCGCAGCCGGGTATCGGGATCTTCCTGAATGACTTCGGTTCCCGTGACATCACTGGGCATGAGGTCGGGAGTAAATTGGATCCGCTTGAAACTAAGATCGAGAGAAGCGGCTAGGGAGCGGATAAGCAGCGTCTTGGCCAGTCCCGGCACGCCTTCCAGTAAAGCATGCCCGCGGGCCAACAACGCGATCATAACTTGCTGAATAACTTCCTGCTGCCCAATGATAACTCGTCCTAGCTCATCGCAAATGCGCTGGTACGAGGCGTGGCATGCAGCGACCGCTTGCTCGTCTGTTTGGGGTGGCGAGTCATTCAAGGCATTGACCTGGAAAAGAGCTGCGAGAATGGGTTTGGAACGTGACTCGCGCGAACCAGCCGGTGTCAGGAAAGCGGGCCGATCGCTGTGCTACACCGGGCGATACGTAATCTTCCATGTGAACGATCCAAGCGCGAATGACTCTGAGTTGGTAAGCCGATGGGAGAACGAGTAGCCACTTTTGTTTCGAGACCTATGATTTCTTTGCTTGTAGCGTCTTTCAGCCACACTTCCACGTACTTGCGGTCAAGTCACGGGGAAGTTGTGTTTGTCTGGGTGTCCCCTATTTTCGATGACTCAGGCTAGTGTGTTGATTGGCCTCCCGTCAATGGCTGCGGGGCGCTAGAGACACTTGACACCGCATCTTCGTTCATCAGAATTTCCAGCTGACGGGTGATTTGTGCTGTCAGTTCTCTATTGCCACAGACGCAGCTAGCCGACACGCTGGGTGCTCCAGAGGTAAGAGCTGTCTCGTGGTTCGCTCGCGAGGTGACGCACTCGGAAAAGTCGCGAGATCTTAATCCTGGCAGATATGGTATTTCACGGCAGATGAATAGGCTGGGAGTCGTTGTCTGAGCGATTGTTGTTGACTGCCTGGGAGAAGGTGAAACGCATTCAGGGGGATCGTTTGCGTTTAGGGATGACTTCCCCATGCGACCCGTTAGAATTAATGGGGCTGGAGTCGTCGGGGTTGATTCTGCGTGGCTGGGTGCAGCGGGAGGTGTGATTGGTCCGCGCGGCTGGTCGGTTTAGTTTGCTGTCTGCCGGCTATGGTAACAAATGCTAATTGCGGAGGTGGTTGGAAAAGCGGACGTGGCCAGGCTAGAGATGGAAGGGTTGAGCGTGAACTTCTGGTCGGGAACGCGACCCCCCACTGGTGATTGTTGCGGTGGTTGTTTCTCCGTGAACTCGACTACGACACAAAGCGAGTCCTTGCGATGATTCTCTCGGGTGACGAAATTCATACGCGTTTGGGCACTGATGTTATTATCGATCCGTTTGATGAGCAGCACCTGAATCCAAACAGCTACAACCTCACGTTGCACGACGAAATTTTGACCTATGAAGAGGTCGTGCTTGACATGCGTCAGCCTAACCGCACTCGCCGCATTGTCATTCCGGAGGAAGGGTTAGTACTTAGCCCCAACCAGCTCTATTTGGGACGCACCGTGGAAAGAACCGAGACGCACAATCTTGTGCCGATGATTGAGGGGCGTTCATCGGTGGGACGACTCGGGCTTTTTGTGCATGTCACTGCAGGATTTGGTGACGTTGGTTTTCAAGGGTTTTGGACACTTGAGATGTTTGCTGTTCAGCCGGTACGTATTTATCCCGGCGTGCGCATCTGCCAAATTTTCTATCATCAGATCGACGGTAAAATCACTGAGTACGTGAGTGACAAATATCAGAATAGTCAAGACATCCAACCCAGTTTGCTCTACAAAGAATTGAATCCGTCTGCCGAGTTGAGGCCGGATCCGCAGAAGAAGTTGGATTTTCGTCTCGCGCCTCGTTGACACGGCGCGTAGTTCTTGAATTGACAGTCTTGAGCGGCCCGCCGATACTCGGCGTTGGCCTGCGTGTGGTACGTGACGCTCAAATATTTTCTGGAAAAAGGGCTGGGATTCTGTCTGCCGCGGTGGATTGTGTTCCCCTGACCGCTCCGTCGCGGTGTCGAGGAGAGAGCCATGATCAATACTCTCTATCTTCCCGAATTACGGGAGATGCTCGAGCGACGCGATGACCCCGCGTTGCGGGAGTTTTGTACCGCGCTCCACCCTGCACGCACGGCGGAATTCATGGAAGGGTTATCGGCAGCCGAGGCCTGGTCGGTGATCGGGCACGCGGATGCGGCTTTGCGAGAGGAGATATTCGGATATTTCGGACATGACAGGCAGTCGGAGATCATCGAGACGCAAGAGCTGGAAGGGGTCGCCCAATTAGTTGCCGATCTGGCACCAGACGATCGAGTGGACGTCCTCGACGATGTGCATCCCGATCGTGTTCACCAATTGCTGGAACTCCTGCCCGCGGATGAACGGCACGATATCTTACGTTTGCGTCTGTATCCAGATGGCAGTGCTGGCGCCGTGATGACCACGGAGATTGCCAAGTTGAGTGAGTCGTTGACGGTTACAGATGCACTGACTGAACTAGGAAGACAGGCGGAACATTTTGAGACGATCTACTATTTGTATGTCGTCGATGCGACGGATCACCTGCGCGGTGTTGTTTCTACGCGTCAGTTGGTATCTGCCATGGGGCGGCCGGAGACGCGGCTTGGCGAGTTGATGGAAACCGATGTGGTCGCCGTCAACCCGATGGATGACCAGGAGGATGTGGCGCGCCAGGTTGCTAAGTATGACCTGTTAGCGATTCCCGTAGTCGATCGCGAACGGGTAATGGTTGGGATTATCACACATGACGATGTCATAGATGTTGTCCGCGAAGAGGCGACCGAAGATGCGCATCGCAGCGCGGCAGTGGCGCCCTTGGACACGAGTTACCTCAAGACACACGTTTTGACGCTAGGGTGGAAGCGTGGGATTTGGTTGACAATTCTCTTTGCAGCGGCCATCTTGACCGCCGGCGCATTGGAGTTCTACTCGGATCAACTCGCCAAATGGGAATGGCTTGTTTGGTTCATTCCACTCGTGATTTCATGCGGCGGCAACTCAGGCAGCCAGTCGGCGACACTAGTGGTGACGGCGCTGGCTACAGGCGACATTGCATTGAGCGATTGGGGGCGGGTGCTCTGGAGGGAAATCCTGCAAGGTCTATTGCTCGGTTTGTTCCTGGCGGTGATCGGCTATGTGGCTGTTTCCCTGATCCAGCCGGCGAGCTCCGAAGTGTTCCCATCCAATGCCTTGGTAGTGCCGGTGACCGTGCTGCTAGTTGTCGTCAGTGGAACGGTGCTGGGTGCGCTACTGCCGCTGTTGTTTCAGCGTCTCGGACTCGATCCGGCCTTGATGAGCAACCCTTTTGTTGCCGGTATCATCGACATTCTTGGGATTGTCGTATACATGAGCGTAGCGCAGTGGCTGATGTCTTAAACAGGCTACCTGGACGGCCTGGCTGCGGTTGTGGCAGATGAACTGGTGCGCACTCGTTGCCGCAAGCACTTCGATCGGACTCTAGGGGTCTTCGTCGCCGTTCGGTTCAGCTGGTTGGTCTCGGCTCCCCGGTCTTCCCTCGGGCGCGGGGAAGCGATAGGTTTTGCCCTTCATCGCGTTCCACTTCTTTTGTTGTTCGTCGTTGAGCAGCTTGAGAACGTCACTTTCCAGCTGGGAGCGATGCTGCTGAGCTGCTTTACGATCTTCGCGAGACTCTTGAATTCGTTTGCGTCCCTCTTTGAGCAGCTCTTGGATTTCCTTCAATTGCGTCTCTTCTAGGCTCAGCTGTTCCTGGAAATCCGTTCGGTCCAACGCTCGTAGACCCTCGCGTTGCAGTTGAAGTTGCTTCAGGCGTTCCAGTTGATCTGGTTCCAATACAATTTCCAGAAGAACGTCAAAACGTCCGGAAATCTCTTTGATCTTTCCGCGGGCTTCCTCTACTCCATTACGAAAGGGGTTGACTCCTTCGAAACTTTTGCGAAATTGCGCGCGAACATCGACGAGTAACGCATCGACTAATTCATTCTGTTCCTTACGGAGGCGGACTTCTTTCCGTACCTCCTCGATCGCCGTAAGCGTGAGCAGGCTATCGTTGCGCACAGCCCCCCAAATCCCGCGGCCACCACGGAATGGGCGTTGGGCAGTGGCACAGGGAACTGTGACAAGCACCAGGTAGAGCAGAGTAAGCGAACAGTTGCGCATGCTGAGTCCGGGAGTGTTATTGAGGTTCGGGAGGTCGTTCAGTGGAAGTCCATTGGTCCACAAGTGACTTCAGAATCGCGCCCGGGACCATGTAGGTTGCAATCCGGTCGGCCCGCGCCACATTAAGGCCTACCATGCGACCACGGCTATCGAGAACCGGCCCTCCACAGAGATTCGGCTGGATGACGGTGTCGTGTTGAATAGCTCGATAAAAATCATCTCGGCGACTGCTCAAAGGCCCGTTGAATTGAGTCGGTGCAAATTGGAAAAAGATGTCGTCCGCCTGCCCAAGTGTGACTTTGAATTTCAGGTTTTCGTCACCGCGTTTGATCTTGAGTATCACGATGTCGCCGGCACGTTTCTCGGCAAGTTGTCCCCGAAGTTCGTTGATATTATGGACTTCGGTGTCGAACACGTGAGTAATGATATCTTTGGCTTTTACGCCAGCTGCTAAGGCCCCACTCTTGGGGAATACACGCACTACTTCCGCTTCGGTTTCACTGCGGGCAATTTCAACCCCCAGAACGCCAGGTGTGCCCACAATTCGACGTGCGCTGACACTCACAATGCCGACGGACGCAGGTTCGCCCTTGGGGCCGATCGTGATGAGCCAGCTCCCCAGCGGTAACTTATCATCAGAGTGCCAGGGGATTGTTGGCAGATCGGTCGCATCCACTTTCAGGAGTGCCAGGTCGTAGGGCTGATGTGTGCGGACGAGTTTTGCCGGCAACTTGCGGTTGTCACCGAATACGCATACGAGTTTGTTTTGAGCGTCGGGCGTGTTGGTGCCCTTTAGTTCGGTGGCTTTTGTCAGGATCCATCCGTCAGCGCCTACGACCGTTCCTAAAGAGACGAGTTTGTCGTTCTGTTCGATACGTACTGCGATGTCCGCGGACTCACGAGTGAGTTGTTTAAAGATCGTGGTGACTTCGGCACCGCGAACGAAACGACTGTCCTTAAGCGAATTGTCCGTGCGCGTTTGCGCATCGTAATTTCTACCCCAGGAGATCGTTGGCGACCCTTTCCAGTTGAGCGAATCAGCGAGTTGTTCCAGGGGATATGCTTTCTCGGGATCCAAGTCAAACCGTTCGATCAGCCGATCGTAGAGCTCACGGTAATAGCCGTCTGTAAATTCACTGCGTGAGAGCTTGCCGTCGCGATTGCGATCGAGACGATCGAGAAACTGACTGGGCGGCAGCGGCGGGTAGATCTCACCAGATTTCAGCCTGTCCCAAACTTCCAGGCACGCTAGTACCGGGCCGTGCAGGTTTTCGGTCAGGTTGCCCGAAATTCGACTGTGAATGCCGATCACATGACCAGCCGAATTCAATAGTGGACCTCCGGAATCTCCTCCATTAATCGGGCAATCCGTGCGCATCACGTCGTCACGGATATCGACGATACGTCCCAGGCGAATAGGGGGGGTTCGTTCCGTCTGGAACCCCCTGGGATGGCCCGCCGCGATGCACCATTGGCCGACTTCGGGAAAATCGTCAAATGACACGGTGGGGACGAACGGCCAGGGACCATCGTCATTGATCTTTACCAACGCGATGTCGGCGGCGGTATGCATGCCGAGCGATTTTCCGCGAGTCACTTTGCCGTTGGGGAAACTGACCAGTACCTCACGTCCTGGCCGGCCAGTCACATGCGCCGCGGTCATGATGTAGCCGTCGGCGCTGACGAGAACGCCACTTCCCCGAGCCTGCCCGACTTGCAGCCCGACGGTGCAGGGCACGACTTTTTCGGCGATCTGCTGAGCCATCGTTTCAATGGTTCGCAGGTCTTCTACGCCAGCTGGAACTGGGCGCAGAAAAGTAGCCGGATCGAGGTCGTCGTCCGCCCGGACTGGCAGTGTCAACCCAATCAGAATCGCGCCGAGGATTGTCAGTTTTCGTATGGGGCTATTGAAGCGTGTCCCAAACATGCGGTAGTTCCATGAGGCCGTGGGAAATCCGTGCTCGTTAATGCTTATGACGTGAAAGCGGCGTGCCCATCCACAGCTTGTTGCCGTATTGCCGCGTGTCCGTGATTCAACAGGTCCCGCGACAGTCGTCATGTGCGATCGCTTCCGTCAAACCATCTATTGTATCAGATTTACCGCATTTGCGTGGCGTCGCACTGCCCGCCCGGTAGTTCGAGCCCGCCCGGAGTTTGGTCTCGACACTCGGAGTCTTGCGAATGCAGGAGGTGTGAAATGGCCAGTAGTTGTCCCCGCGGCCGGGTTCACCGCAGTTGGTATCTACGGTTGTTGATAGTTTACGCGACGGGCCTGCCGCTATTTCAAGCTCGTGCCGCGGATTTGACTTGTCTCCGACGGGTGGTCAGAACACGTTCGGTGTAACCATTAGGTTCTGCTTTGCCCTCAAAAACCAGGTCGCGCGCTGCCTGAAATGCGGTGCTGCCATCGTAGTCTTGAGCCATCGCTCGATATCCACTTTCCGAACTGTTTTGCTGATCGACGACTGCTGCCATCTTGCGAAATGTCTCTTCAATTTGCGCGCGCGTGGCGATCCCTTGGTGTAACCAGTTGGCGACATGTTGGCTGGAAATTCTCAAGGTAGCCCGATCTTCCATTAAGCCTATGTCGTGAATGTCGAGGACCTTGGAGCAACCGACACCCTGGTCTACCCAGCGAACGACATATCCGAGAATTCCTTGGATGTTGTTGTCGAGTTCGCGTTGGATCTCCTCTGGAGAGAAAGTGCGATCTCCGGCCAACGCAGGTTGGAGCATCGCGGTCACACTGCCGTGTTCACGCTGTGCAAGGTCGAGTTGGCGCGCGGGTACGTCGATCTGATGGTAGTGCATAGCATGCAGCGTCGCGGCAGTGGGCGATGGTACCCAGGCGCAGGTAGCACCAGATTGCGGGTGACCAATCTTGCTGTCGACCATTTCGGACATGCGGTCGGGCATAGTCCACATCCCTTTGCCGATTTGTCCGGTCCCGGGTAGGCCGGTTGCGATACCCGTGTCGACGTTGGCGTCTTCGTAGGCGAGGATCCAAGTCGCATTCTTGATTTCCATCTTGGGCATCATGGGACCACATTCCATAGTGGAGTGGATGTCGTCTCCTGTGCGATCGAGAAATCCGGTGTTGATGAACACCACGCGGTTACGCGCCTGTCGGATGCACTCCTTGAGGTTCACGCTAGTACGGCGCTCTTCATCCATGATGCCAATCTTAATGGTGTTCGCAGAGAGTCCGAGCGCTGTTTCCACACGGCCAAAAAGTTCTACCGTGGCGGCGACCTCCTCGGGGCCGTGTAACTTCGGCTTGACGATGTAGATGCTGCCGCATTTGCTGTTGCGCACACTTCCGCTGGCTTGTAAGTCGTGCATTGCTGCGGCCGCGGTGATCATGGCGTCGAGGAATCCCTCGGGAATCGGTTCGTCGTCACTGGTGGTGACCGCATCGGTGTACATATGGATGCCGACATTGCGGACCAACAGCATGCTTCTTCCGGGGAGAGTTATCGTTTCGCCAGACGGTGTGAGATACGTTCGGTCCGGTTGGAGCGAACGGGTGATGTCCTTTCCACTCTTGGTGAATGTCGCTTCCAGGGTTCCTTTCATGATCCCGAGCCAGTTGCGGTAAACCTGAATTTTGTCGGCCGCATCGACTGCGGAGACGGAATCCTCGCAGTCCTGAATGGTTGTGATCGCGGATTCCAGCAGAATGTCCTTGACACCGGCCGCGTGTTCCTTGCCGATTGGGTGCTGGCGATCGATTTGAATTTCCACATGCAGCTTGTGATGAACCAGCAGCACTACAGAAAGTGAATCGCCATCGGTAAGATAGCCCACCCAGGCGCTGTTGTCGGCTAACGTAGTGGCCTCGCCAGAAGCAAGTTCGATGGCAAGTTCGTGTCCCTGTTCTGTGGCTTGTAGAGAATAGCTGCTCACTTCGGAGTGCTTGCCGGACGCCAAGGGGAAATGGCGGTCGAGAAATTGCTCACTGTAGGCAATCACCTGGGCACCGCGTTGGGGATCGTAATCGGTGCCGGTGGCGGAGTCATCACGCG
This sequence comes from Planctomycetaceae bacterium, assembly GCA_002709225.1. Lineage (GTDB taxonomy): Bacteria > Planctomycetota > Planctomycetia > Pirellulales > Pirellulaceae > UBA9264. Next base: position 45,325 of record PAQH01000046.1, on the reverse strand, counting down.
GGATCACGTCCGTGCCGTACAGGGCGTCGTAGAGACTGGCCCAGCGCGCATTGGCAGCGTTTAATGCGTAACGGGCATTGTCGACGGGTACCACGAGTTGGGGGCCCGCGATCTGGGCAACCTCGGGATCAACGTTGGTGGTGTCGATGGTGAAGTCATCGCCCTCCGCTTGGAGATAGCCGATGTCGGTTAGGAATTGACGGTAGGCACAAACATCAAACGCGTTGTCCCGGTGTTCACGATGCCATTCGTCCAGCTGGGTTTGGAGCGTATCTCGGTGGTTTAGCAATTGGCGATTCTTTGGTTGCAGATCATCGATCAGGCGGCTTAGAGAATCCCAGTAGTGGGCAGCTTCCACTCCCGTGCCGGGCAGAATTTCGGTCTCCACCAATGCGTGTAACTCAGGATCGATCTTCAAACCACTTATTTCCACGCGTTCGCTCGCGTCCATTGTTTTGTTGTGCTCCTCGATGCCGGGGGTGTATGCGTCGGCCAGTGATGTGCTGGAGGCGACTGGTGCAATAGTGAACCGAGTATCCGTTGGACCAGTTTAGCAGCGTGCCTGGCAGCCAGCCAGACACGGCAGTTTGACGCCGTCCAGAAGTGCGCAGTGCTGCGGAGCGGTCGCAGGCCTAACGTCGTCGAGGTAGCCGGAGGTTCGTAGTATGACGTGACCGTTTGCCGAATCTGATTTGATAATAGAGGGGGCGATCTCCGTACCAACACACAAGCTTGCTGCGGGCCTCAGGGACGCCTTCGAGTGTGATTTGCACTGTATTGCGAGTCGCATCGAATGTCTGGCGGATGACCCTCCGGCATTGTAAATCATGCCAGACCAGCCGTGGCTCAGTCGGTCGACTCAGAAACAGAAGTTGTCGCGGGCTGGTGAGGTCAAGATCTCGCAACTCCAGCCAGCCATCCTGGATTTGATGCGGGATTGGTTGAAGCGTGATCGCATCCATCACGATGGGCTGTGTTCCCAGCTGCAGTTTGTGGAGATTCAGGCGAAATGTCGTGACGGGCGGCGGAGACGCGGTGATATCGGCGCGGGTCAGCACTGCCATCGTGCGGTCTGCGCGGTGGTAGATCGTCGCTTGAATGCCTGGAGCCAAACCGTCGACCCAGTCTGGGAAAGTGGATTGCTTGAAATCGATAGCCGTGCTTTGTTCGGTCCCAAAGATAACGAGCGGATCATGAAACCGCCGGAATAATGCAAGTTGCTTGACGTCGAAAGCAGGGACTTTCATTTCCTTGTTAGAAACTCCCAGCGGGTAGTACTGGAACCAGCTGTACCAGCCATTGCCGAGCATCTGATGGTAGAACTGCGGGTCAGTGAAAGGGACAGCGTCACTGCCGAGCAAGCCGACCACCTGGCATCCTGCCAGATACGAGTTGAACGAGGACTGCAAGGCGGCCGGCTCCAGATATCCACGGCGATGCTTTCCTACCCAATACTGCTCGCCGGGTAGCGTCATATCGGCGAGGCCCACATTAACGAGCGGGATTTGTCCCCAGCAATGTGCCACCAGGCCCCCCGATTTGCCGAGGTGGCGCAGCAGAAGCTGGGCATCTTCGTAAAAACGTTGCAAGCCCAGCGTGTTATTCCAGCCGAACCGATTGAACAGCGTGGCATGGACATTGGTACTGTCGAAGTAGATCGCGTCGAAACCTCGTTCCAGAATTTCGCGTGTGCGGAGCAGATTGTGTGCTCTCCAGGTACGACTTTCGAGCGAAAGCCAGTTGGGTATGGCAGTGGGAGCCTCGTCTCGCAGTTCCTGGGCCAGGTAGTAGCCCCATTCAATCAGGGTTCCACTTTGGCCAACACTGACATCGTTGTACGCCAGCATACGGGCCTTATTTGATCGCACCGATGTGATCAACTTATTGAGGATGCGGGGTTCGGTGATCGGCCAACCAACACCGAAATACCCCCCTTGATTGACCGCCGCTAGAGTCAATCCTGATTGTTTTGCCAAGGAGTTGATTGCTTTTGTCATCTCAGGCAGGTCTTGGCGCCAGCTGCGTTCCCAGTTCTTGCTCTTGTCTGAACGAGCCTGTGCCTGAAACATGGTTTCCAGGCTCGTGGTGTTGTCATGTCGTGGTTGCCAGCGTTTGGGTGGCAGACAGCCGAAAGCGTACGTATGCACCACTCCTGGGTCGAGGTCGACGGGGTGCGGCTGGTTCACAAAGGTGAGATGGACAATGGGAACGCTGTTGCGGCGACTGAGAGTCACTTTGTGGTAGTTGCGGTCTCGCAACCGAAGTGGAATGACGCTGCGTGGCGGCGGGCTGCCGTCGGGCAGGAAATACAGGTCATCGATCGCCACGTTTTGTCCCAGGGAGCGTACTCCTACTTGCAGCGGGCCCTCCCGGCAGGTCCCCGCGTGGCGCCAAGCCCATTCGTTGTCCTGTTGCAGTGCCACCCGGCGCTGATTCAAGGACAGCTCCACGTGCCCCTGGAGTCGTACCCAAACGTCGTAAGTGCTGGCTTTCCCCGTGGCGGTGCGTTGCGCGGGTAGCGTGACCTGACGCTGGGCGGTTAACCCAGTTCGAGCCGCCTTTAGGACGAGGCATTTCTGGTCGTCGACAACAACCGAGTTCGACTGCCAATTGTTGCTAGTCAGTGACTCGCCAGGAAGTGACCAGCCACCGGTAGTGAGTTCCCAAAGTGGGTCCGGGTCCAGCTGACTATAATTCCAGGTCACAGGCAGGAACTGAAACCCTAATTGTCCGTCGTGAATCGTGAGGAAATGCCCATTATTGATGGGTTGGTCGGTATTGCGGTAGAGCGACAAGGGGCCGTCGATCGTCTCGTCGAGGGTGCCTGTGTCCCACGCATATTGCCAGGTGAGGGAGGCGGGGTTGGGGCCGGGCTCTCCTTCCAGATAGAAGAAACGCAGGCCGCGCTGGGTCTGGCCAAGCTGGTGTTCCAGTGTGAGACGGCGCACAGCAACCGGATGCCGTGGTCTCACTTCGAGAGTGACCAGCCCGTTCATTTTGTGCAATGTGTATCGGATGAGAAAACTCGTTGGAAACAGGTCGGTGGCCTGGTTGCACGGCGTGAACTCTCCTTCCACGTAAACGTGGAATTTGTCAGTGGTCGTCAGTAGTTTCCCGTCGCGTGCTGCGGCCTGTTCAAAGCGGCGGTGGTTTTTGTCGAGTACGACGAGATTGGGAAGGTTTAAGCCTCGCGGCGAGACACCGTCGATGGTGGCTGCGGTGATACGACACGTTTGGCGGTCAAATACCAGAGTGGAGATTTGACGGATCACGGAAATGCGTTCCGGTGTCGACTCGACAAGAGTGCGGTAGGCATCGTGCGCATCGAGGTCGAAATCGGCACGCAGTTGTTTCACTACCTGTTCAACGTGGTGGTATTTCTCCTGAAAGTTGCGGGCATTGAGAATGGTCTTATCGAGTTTGAGACTCGTCGCAGGGATCACCCTGACGGATTCGATGACCAGCTTGCCATCTCCACTGTGCAGCCATACAGACATCGGTCCTCGCGGATTGACGAGGCGCTCTGCCAGCCAGCCACCGGGTGGTTGGGGGACTGCGGTGACATGCGCCAACACGTCTTTGGCGGTGATGGCAAACCGGTAGTCGTGCGGGCTGGCATACGTGAACTTGCCTTGTTGGTCGATGAAGTGGACCCGGGGACCGCCGGCACCATGCGGCGGGATGCGACGGGCCTGCGTGATGTCAGTTCCCAGGGGGCGCGGAAGAGGGCGGGGTAGGTTGGTTCGATCTTGGCAGTCAAGGAATCCTTGTTGACCGACGACACGCAACGCCAGTCTTTCGTTTTCAGCCGTATTGCTCAGGCCCCATCGAGGGTCGTTTGGTGCGGAGTCCCAGGCGTGCGGTCGCGCGGGGATCGGGGTTTGCAAACGGACACGGATTATGCAGCACTCGCCAACGTCAAGGGCCTGCTTCGAGGTCAGGCTCTGGCCCGGTGAGAGAATCAGAGGCTGGCCAGGTTGCGGCCACTCAATAGAGTCACCTTGAAGCTGGTTCCAGGAGTTCGCAGCGAGCGCGATCATACGCCCGGGTGAAGTCTCTGCTGATGCACCCTTACCATACGTGAGGGTCATTGCCATGAGGAGTACGCAATGTGTCCATCGCATCATGCAGGTGCTCCTATCCGCGAAACATGCTGTTTCAGTTGTGGGCGTTCCGGCTGTCGGCGCCGGATTTTTGCTCATTTCGAAATGGGCATTTATGAAATGGTTTTACGATTTACAGAATCGCCAGGTAGGTGATGACAGGCAGACCAGTAAATTTACTCGCGACCAAGGTGACATTGAGCGCAGGTCGAAGCGAGGGCCTGGTGATCAATTTGATGCTGTTGATCTTGATACGGGGTGAGTTCGGCATGACAATCGCGGCAATCCTGTTCGGATGCAACGGTCCGCTGGTGAACCTGTTGGAAGTGCCAGAATCCTGGCCGCTTTTCGCTGAGCAGTTCGGTCATTTGGTGGCATGCGTCACAGCGTGCTGCTTCTGCTGCGAGGAAGTTTCGTTGTGCGGCAGGCAGCTGCGCCAGGATCGCACGTGCCGCGACCCTGCCTGTGAGAATACAAGGACCGAGAAAGGTCCCCTCCAGGGCGGCCTTGCCGTTGATTCCGGCGAGTCCCGTTAACTCGCCCACGGCGTACAGTCCGGGAATGGGGGCTTGTTTCCGGTCCAGCACCCGGCAGTTCAAGTCGATCGCCACGCCTCCCATACTCTTGCGTGTTAATGGAAAAGCGGGCATCGCGTAGAACGGCGGGACTTTCAAGGCAGGAGACATGGCGACAATCTCCGGCTGCTGGGGGCTGAAACGTCCAAAATCCGTGTCGACGCCTTCCTCGACGAGAACGTTGTAGCGGGCTACCGCCGCGGTCAAATTCGCCGCGGGCAAACCCGTAGCGACGGCCAGTTCTGCGAGTGTATCTGCGGTTTGAACTAGGTCTTGATTGTTCAGGATTTGCTTTTCCACTTTGGAGAAATCAGCCCAGTCGGAACCGGAAACCACAAAATTTGGTTTACTTGCTTCATCGAACACAAACCACAGCTTTGCCACTGGCTGAGCCAGCAACGCGGGCATCACTTCTTTCGCCCATTGGTGCAAGTTGGCGAATCGCTGACCTTGGGAGTTGACAATAATTCCCCACATATTTGCGGCGCTGAGTCCGCGATTGGTTCCTGGATACCGCGGGTCGGGTATTCCGGTGAAATAGTTCCATTGGTGGTCCATTTTCGCCAGTTCTGCTCCGACTTGGGTCGCCAGCCTGTGCCCCAAGCCCACAGAATGGCGACCTGATCCCGCGAGAATCCGTTCGGGGAAACGAAATTCCTTTGGCCAGAATTCACGCACCATATCGAGATTGCTTTGAAATCCCCCAGTGGCAAGTACTACGGCTGAGGCCGCGAACGGAGTCTCGGTGCCGTCCCGAAGTTGTCTGCCGATGACGCCGGTAACGCGGCCTGCGTTCACGATCAGACGTACGGCTTGCGTATTCCAACGGAAGTGGATGTTTTCCAGCTCCAGGCACTTTCGGTAGATCGGCGTTACCAGCCCGATACCTCGACCGGCAGGTTGATGAAAGCGGTTTACCGAATTGCCGGGGGCGGTTTCCACGCCCTCAAAACGCACTCCCAGTGCGATGAGCCAGTCGTAGATCTGCGTACGTGACTGGTTGACGTAGTAACGCACCCAGCCTTCGTCCGCATCTTCACCCCAGGTGATGAAGTCATTGTATGCCAGGTCTGGAGAATCATTGATCCCTAGCGATTGCTGGAGTGGGCTATTGATGATGCACAGTCCGCCCTGGGACATGACCGCATGGCCACCGTAAACCGATGACATGTCGAGAACCGTTACACGGGCGCCACCCAGTCCCAGTTCGAGCGCGGCAGTAATGCCAGAAATACCAGCGCCCACGACCACCACATGCGGAGCTGGTTTCGTGCTGGTGAGATGTTCGCTGGACGTATTCTGGGGTGTGACTGGTCGCGGCGGGGTGGGGTTAACTGGGGACTGTTGTACTGGTGCGTTGCTTGCAACGGAGTCGGCGCTATGCCGCGCACGAAGGTTCCAGAGGAAGAACAGCAGCAGTAAGACGCTAACCAGTAAGAATCGGTATGAATGACGCAGGTGCATCGAGATCCCTTCCAGTAGGCAACAGCCAGAATTGTACCCCCTCCGTGACCGGTTCAGCGAGGGGAATTTGATCGCGTTGCGTTGATTCCTCTTGTTGTGTTCCTGGAAATTTCAGCTCCGGTGGGGTAAGTTCCCCGGGAAGCAGTTCAGAGCCAGCCTCGGATGTGACTGGCGGCAGTAGCTATTGCAGGCGACCATTTGATTGAGGAACACAACAATGACGCAGGTGACGGTCGTCGATCATCCGCTCGTACATTGCCATTTGACGACACTCCGCGAGAGTACCACTACACCCGCGGAGTTCCGCCAGTTAGTTCGCCGATTGGCTATGTTGTTGATCTGTGAAGCGACGCAAACACTTGGCGTTGAGCCACGACAGGTGCGTAGCCCGCTGGGGGTGGTAGAAGGTTGTCAGGTCGCGGAGAGAGTTGGTGTGGTTCCCATTCTCCGTGCGGGCCTGGGGATGGTCGAACCGGTTTTGGAATTGGTCCCGGATGCGGAAGTCTGGCACTTGGGACTGTATCGTGACGAAACGACTGCCCAGCCAGTTGAGTACTACAGCAAATTGCCAGATGCCTCTCCGGTGGATGTTGCACTGGTACTTGACCCGATGTTGGCTACAGGGGGGTCGGCGACCGCGGCGCTCAAATCGATTACGGCGTGGGGTGTGCGACGGACACAGTTGATTTCTGTGATCGCGGCGCCGGAGGGAATCGAGGAAGTTACTCGATGTTTCCCAGAAACGGCTATCTATGTGGCCGCAATTGATCGAGAACTCAATCAGCAGAAGTTTATTGTGCCAGGATTGGGGGATGCGGGCGATCGGATATTCAATACGTCCTCCGCTTCCTGAACGTTGGTTTGTGGCGTGGTCTCTGTCAGTTAGGAAAAATCATGGAGCGGTGGATCAGTGTGTCCGGGCTGTTCGTAATGATCTTATTGGCCTGGCTGATGAGTTCAGATCGGCGGCATGTGCGCCGCGGGCTGGTGCTTCGGGGAGTCTTGCTGCAGTTCCTGCTTGGTGGTGTCATTCTCTGGACTCCGCCTGGGTTGAAACGTCCCGTGGGATACTGGCTGAGCGAGCTGATCACTTATTTATTTGCGCGATTACAGACGTTCGTACAAGCCGGGTCCGGATTCTTATTTCGACTGCCCACAGAATCGCAATCGGAACAGCAAGCCCTGCAACTGCTCGGTTCCTTCGCGTTTGGCGTACTACCGACCATCATTGTGTTTTCTTCCTTGATGTCGCTGTTCTATTATCTTGGAGTGATGCAGTGGATCATCCGTGGCATGGCGTACGTGATGCAGAAGGTGTTGGGGGTGTCGGGGGCAGAGAGCCTTGCGGCGGCAGCCAATGTGTTCGTCGGACACACCGAGGCGCCATTGGTGGTTCGCCCCTACATTCCGAATATGACTGGTTCCGAGCTGAATGCGTTGATGGTTGGTGGTTTCGCCACGCTTTCGGGCGGGCTCCTGGCAGCGTATGCGGACATGAATATTGATGCGGGCCATTTGGTGACAGCGTCCGTGATTTCAGCACCGGCGGCGCTAGTGATTGCCAAGATTCTCGAACCGGAACGTGCCACCCCCGAAACCCTGGGAAAGGTTACCGTTCAAGTCGAGAAGCGGGAAATTAACGCGATCGATGCCATCGCCAAGGGCGCATCAGAAGGCCTGAAGCTCGCGCTGAATGTGGCTGCGATGTTACTCGCTTTCCTGGCAATCATCGCTATGGCCGATGCGTGCCTGGGTTGGCTGGGTGGCATGTGCGGGTTTGTGGATGAGCGGGGAAACACGCTTTGGTCGTTTGCGGCAGCACTGGGCTATCTATTTGCCCCATTGAGCTGGGTGATGGGTATCGAAGCGAAAGACTGTTTGTTGGCTGGCCAACTATTGGGAATGAAGACAATTGCGAATGAGTTTGTCGCATTTCAGCAATTGGGTCAGTGGATCGATCCTGCGGTGGAAGGGCCCACATTGACTCCCCGAACCCAATTGATCATGACCTATGCCCTGTCGGGATTCTCCAACCTGGGAGCGATCGGGATTCAAATTGGCGGCATTGGAGCCCTCGCACCTCAGCGACGAGGGGACCTGGCCCGTTTCGGTTTACGGGCGATGTTGGGAGGTGCTTTGGCGTGTTGCATGACCGCCTGTGTCGCCGGGGCCTTGACGTCGCTGTGAACCGGCTTTCGACGGCATCTTTTTATTCTAGAATGCTCTACAGCGGATTCGTCAAAGCTGCGTCAGCTTGCGATGACAAACCGAGTGAACCATGTATTTGATTGAAAACCCGGTACTGCAACGAGAACTGCTTGTCAATTTGCGGATGACGAGGGCGTTCGTATTGTTGTTTCTGTACCAGGCGTTACTCGGGGTGGTTGTTTTTCTCGCCTGGCCCGACGAGGAGCAACTGAACCTGTCGGGAACCAGTGGGGAGGGGCAGCGATTAGGAGACCTCTTCTTCGTAGGGCAGTACATCCTTGCGTCTTTGATGGCTCCTAGTTTCGCTGCCGGTACGATCACTGGCGAAAAGGAACGCAGGACCTATGAGATGCTGTTAGCTAGTCCCCTGCGTCCCAGCGCGATTGTGTTCGGGAAAATGGTGGCATCGCTGGCGCATTTGGCGGTATTAATCGTTGCCTCGTTGCCTATTGTGATGCTCTGTCTTCCCCTGGGTGGCCTGTCTCCGTTGGAGCTGTTGGCTGCGTACCTGGGACTGGTTGCCTCGGTGGTTACCTTTGGTTCGATTGGCGTCGCGTGTAGTAGCTATTTCAATCGAACCGCCGCTGCGCTTGTCGTCTCTTATTTGTTGATACTGCCTTTGGCGATGTTAGGCGCGTTGTTTTGGACCGCCCTTAGCAACGAAGGACAGCTGCGGTTAATGCTCTCAGTTACAGTTGTTCCCGGGCTGGCGCTGGCAATTTCAACGGCGCTGTTCGCGGTGACGAGCGCGCGTTTATTGCATCCACCGGACGTGGGCAGCGAAGGGAAGGACGTGGTCGATCTTGACCAGGAAGCGGAACAGGCGGTTGGATTGGTCATCCAGCGCGACCAATTTCCCGACAAGCTTTTTGCACCGGGGAAGCGAGAGACGCTTCTGCACGATGGATCGAATCCCGTGTACGACAAAGAGATTCGCAGCGAAATTTTCAGCCAGGGTACGCTGATGCTGCGACTGGTCATTCAAATCAGCATGTTACTGGCAATTCCGCTGATGGCTGCTTGTCTTTACATCTGGCCGCAGCACGCGGCCTGGTATATTTCCTACGTGGTGATCTTCAACATGCTCTGTGGTCCCGTATTTTCCGCTGGCAGTGTCACCAGTGAACGCGAGCGTCAAACGCTTGACCTCTTGCTGACGACAACGATCACACCCTGGCAGATCTTGTGGGGAAAGTTAGCGGCCGGCCTGCGGGTCTCGAGTGTGTTGACCATATTCTTGTTGTGGCCGGTGTTGCTGGCATGCGTCATGGTCGCATCTTATTGGAGCAACCTGACGAGTGTGTTGGCATATCTTGCGGTCGTACTGTTGACGTGTTTGACCACAGCCATGTTAGCGCTTTTTTGTTCGGTTGTTTTTCGCAAGACATCGATCAGTCTGATGACGACGTATTTTGTCATCGTCGTCATGTTTTGCGCACCGATGGCTATGATCTTTTTCAGTGATGAGTTTCTGGCGGGACGAGAAGTTGCCGATTACGTGGCCTGGTTTGGCGTGACGAGTCCGTTTTGCACAGCGTTTGCCATCCCCCTGCAAGTTCGCCCGCTAACTCAGAGTGCCGCGGTTCCGGTGGTCTCTGTGCTGGGAGGGTGGACCTACTTTGGGATTTATGTCTGCTTCACACTGGCTTTTAACACGCTACTGCTGATCGCCATGATCTGGCTGTTCAAGATGCGTTGGCGTGTGGCTCGCTGAGTGTTCTGGCGATTGACGCTATTAGCTGAAGAGACCGTCGATCAACGATCCATTGGCGATGGGGGTGGGACGGGGTAGTCGCGGGAAGTAAGTGCGTTGTGGATCGAGCCCCAGCAGGTGATAGATTGAGGCGGCGAAATCCTCTGGTCGCCAAGGCCGCGTGCGCGGTTCGGTTCCGTTGCGGTCGGTCGCTCCAATGATCGAGCCGGCGCGAATACCTGCCCCGGCGAACAACGCGTTGCCCGCCGAGGGGTAGTGATCGCGTCCTGCGGTTTTATTAATTTTGGGTGTGCGGCCGAATTCGCCGATAGCGACCACCAATGTAGAATCCAGAAGTCCTCGCTGTTCCAAGTCGTCCAAAAGCGTGGAAAGCGACATGTCGAGCTGTGGCAGATTGCCCGGACCCGGGTAGCGGTGCCAGTTGCTGCTTCCGGGCAGCCCCGCGGGCTCGTGCGAAAACGACATCATCGAATCGAATAGCCAGCCATGGTTGTCCCAGGTGCCGTTGGTTGTGCCAGCACCAAATAGACCACCTTGCACTGCGTGATTAATGGTTACGAAACGAGCACCTGCTTCTACGAGCCGTCGCGCCAGTAGGACACGTTGTCCATAAATGTTCATTCCGTAGCGTTCACGCAATGCGAGCGGTTCCCGCTCCAGGTCCATCGCGTGATGCATGGCGTTACTTGTAAGGAGCGAGATCGCTTCTTTGGAGAATCGGGAACTGGCTTCCAGAGACTCGTCTTCGAGAACGGCTAGTTGTCCCAGGTTTTCGAGTTGGTTGAGCATCGACTGGCGGTCTTCAAATCGCGCTGCGGCCAGTTGCATTTTTGCCATCGACAGGTTGGGTTTGCGTGGATCACCCTCAATGTCGAAAGCCCGGTGTGCAGCGCCAAGGTACCCAGGGGGATCTGTGTAACGGGCCGCAAAGGGAATTCCAAAGTGCGCGGGTACACCAGAAACACGACTGCCTTGTAACGCCGCTACGAGGCAACCGAAGTTGGGGAAATACTGCCCTCCACGAGCGGGATACATGCCACTGGCAACGTGTTGCGATCCGGTGGCGTGAGAACCGCTCGAGCCCTGCCAGGAACGGACAATTGCTACTTTGTCCATCCTCTGTGCCAGCAACGGAAGTTTTTCGCAAATCTGGGTACCCGGAACACGAGTGCTGATTGGCTTCCAGAGTCCGCGGATTTCAGCTGGAGCATCGGGTTTCGGGTCAAACGTCTCGAAGTGACTGGGGCCTCCTGCGAGAAAAATGAAAATACAGGAGACGTCTTTCTTGTCAACAGCTTCCAGGTAACTGGGCAGTCCGAGGCCGAACAGACCAACGCCGATTTGCAACGCTTCACGGCGAGAACCTCGATAGACGTGTTGAGATTCCTGGCAGCTCATGTACTTCATTCGTGCTGGGAGGAGTGAGCGCGGAGTCCAAAACGTGTAGCTTACCAAACGCAGTGTTTATTGTAGGCGGAAATCCGCCGCGATTTCCAGCTCATTCGAGAGGAGTTGTCACTAGTGACGGGATAGGTGGATAACGTGTTGAAACAGCAGGCCGTGCCAGACAGGAGCGGATATGGGATCAGACGTCAAAGTAGAGGCTGACTTCGTAGGGATGTGTCTCTCGCCGTAACGGCTCAATTTCCTCTTCACGTTTCATGCGGATCCACGAATTCAAAATGTCATCCGAGAAGACATCTCCGCGCAACAGGAAATCGTGGTCCTCTTGCAAAGCCGTCAGCGCGTCAGCCAGGGAGATTGGTAATGTTTTTCGAAGGGGTGTCGATGTGTCACTAGGACTGGCGGGATCACCCGGATGGATTTTGTTTTGAATCCCGTCGATCACGGCCATCAACAGAGCTGAGAATGCGAGATAGGGATTACAACTCGCGTCGGGAAAGCGAAATTCAATGCGTTGATCCTGAGAAATCGGACTGTGGCTGGGAATGTGGCAGACGGACATCTCGTCGTGACGCGAGTAGTCCAGGTTGATAGGGCTCCCAGATTCGGGTAGCAGCCGCGCGTAGCTGTTGGTGGTCGGATTGGTGAAGGCGGCCAGGCTGGGGGCGTGTTTCAGGATGCCGCCGATCGCGTGTAGTGCGACTTCACTAAGGCCGGCATATTCGGTGCCTGCGAACAGTGGTGTGTCGTCTTTCCAGAGTGAAAGCTGTATGCGCATGCCGTTGCCAGGCAGACTGCGGCTGGGCTTGGGCATGAATGTGGCTGTCAGGCCATGGCGTGAACTGACGCGTTTGACGATGTGTTTGTAACGCATCAAAACGTCGGCCATGGTAACCAGTTCGTCTGCTTGTAGCGTGCTGACCATTTGGGGTTGTGCGCCGGTGAGCTGATGCTGGCATTCCACCGAGAGACCACAGGCGGAGATGACTTGCAGTAGCTCATGCCGTATTTCCAGCGTTGAGTCCGCAGTGCCAGAGTCATTCTGGACGTGGGTAAGCGATTCCTCAATCAAATGGACGCCAGCCGCAATGTCGGGGAGTCGCGCACCGGGGGTGTGCTCGCGCGGGTACCGGGAGCCCGTCAACCGATGTGCGGATAGCAGCCCGTCGAAATGACAAAATTCGACTTCCGGCCCAAAACGAGCCGTATCGGCGATGGCTGTTGTTTTCAAATAATGCAATGTTTTCCAGGCCACATTTCGTGGATCACAGAAATCGTTGTCTCCGGCAACCGGGTCGTGGATGTCGGCAATGATGGACAGGGTGGGTGGGCCACCGCAGGGGTCAAGAAACGCTGTATCGGGTTGGGGGATCGCGACCCGATCGCCGTCTGCTGCGGAGTTCCAGCCACGGAATCGTTTCCCGTCAAATTTGAGCCCATTTTCAAACAGCTCTTCATCCAGGCGGGACACCGGAATCGAGAGACTATGCCAGGCGCCAGGAAGATCTACAAACCGTATGTCTACGGTTTTCACATCGTTTTCACGGCACAGAGCAAGGATTTTCTGAGGTGTTGTCACGGGCAATGGCTCACGGGAAACGGATGGTAGCGTTGGAGTCGGGGGGGCCAGGCCAGCATATCGCGCGGATGATCGAGAGTGGCACTAGGGCGGAGGAACAGCACAGCTACCTCCCCTGTGACGAAGTTGGGGTGCAGCACGGAGGTCGCGGATCCAGGTATTCAGTCAGGAGTCCGATTCGCGGTCCAGTAAGTCGTTATCGTAATCTTCTTCCCACTGACGAATCTGGCTTGCCAGCTCCGAATTCTCATTCTCTTCGACAACCTTGGAAATCTCAAATTCCCAGCGCGTACTTTCTGTGATCAAAGGATCGAGTTTTACCGGCAGGTCCAGTAGTTTGGCCAGTCGTCGTGTGACGGCTTCGATACTGGCCGGATTGGTCACATTCAGATAACCGGGGATTTCCGCGACCAGCGAGCCCATTTCTAATCCGACATGAGGCGCTTGTGACATAAGATACGTGGTAAACGAACCTGGCCCCTCATACCCACTGCGTCGCATCCCATAGGATTCCATATCTGCCAGCACTTTTTCGCTTGACGCAGTGATGTAGAGCCGCGGTTCGCGGGTGTGTGGAACGGTACCACCGAATGAACCGACGAATAAGATTCGCGAAATGCCGGTTTCAGACGCCAGCTTGAAGATGCACTTTCCAAAGGCCTCCCATTGCATGTTTGGTTCACGGCCGACAAATAACGCGAGATTCGACGCTTTGTGGCTGTAGAAGATGTTCGTCGGCATTTCGATCTTCTTGACCAGCCCCTCTTCGATCTCGATGTGGGGACGCGTGCGGACCGCAACTTCCATGTCTCCCGGTACGTGGTAGACGTAGAACGGGTCTCCGCAGATGCGAGCAAAAGGTTGGGCATCGAGTTGCTTACGAAGACGTTCCACTGTACCGGTAGAAGCATCGCCCCCGTCCATCCAGCCATAAAATGCCAGTAGGAGTGTGCCCGATTCGAGCCGGATGGGGTTATCGATCTGGAGGAGCTCGTCAGCCGGAGTGCGCATGGAAATAGTATAAGAGTTTTATGTTGTTTCAGAAAATACGACCTGCGACGAAAGCGGGGCCAGGCAGCCGGTCGGCGTGACTTCCTGACGCTGGATGTATAAGATTAGTGAGACAGCAGCCGGTGAGGCGCGACAACCGGAATGGCCGCTCTCCGTCGTGACCTGTCCGATTTGATGATGCCACGAAACGCGCGGTGGGATTATCCGGCCCTCGAGTGAAGGGTATAGGAATGGAGAATAAACGTATGCAAAAGAAACATCTCGGAATGATCGTGCTGCTCGTCGCGGGATTTGCGCTCGCTCCAACGCGCGCAGGCCAGGCCGATGAAGACGTGGCACGTCTCCAGCAAATCGCTTCCCGCGGGATTGGGTTTTTGCGTAGTCGTGGCCAGGCGGCGGACGGTTCTTTCAGCGGTGCGTTAGGTCCCGCCGTAACGGCCTTGACGACGACTGCGCTGTTGCAACACGGCGTCACTCCACAGGATAACACGGTGGCGCGCGCACTCGCCTATCTGGAGAAATTTGTCCAGTCCGATGGCGGGATTTACCAATCGGGCACGTATTACAAGAATTATGAAACATCGTTGGCGCTGATCTGTTTTCAGGCGGCAAATAAAGATGGACGGTACAAGAAACTACTCGCCGACGCGGAGAAGTTTCTGAAAGACTTGCAGTGGGATCAGGGGGAGGGTAAGGACAAGAGCGATTTTGCGTTTGGTGGTCAGGGATATGGAAAGAATAAACGCGCTGACCTTTCCAATACGTCTTTCTTCGTCGAAGCGCTGGTGGCCGCGGGCAACAAGTCAAATAGCGATGCGATTCAACGCGCTCTGGTGTTCATCGCGCGTTGCCAGAATCATGAAAGTGCCGCCAACACGACTCCCTTTGCTGCCAAGAATCCGGATGGTGGGTTTTACTACACTCCCGATTCGGGTGGGTATAGCCAGGCTGGGAAGACGGCTGCAGGAGGGCTGCGGAGTTATGGTTCGATGACCTACGCCGGGCTTAAGAGCATGATTTATGCAGGCGTTGGTCCAGAAGACCCGCGCGTGAAAGCTGCCGTGGAATGGTTGCGTGGTCATTACGATTTGAAAACGAACCCCGGTATGGGTACGGCGGGCCTGTTCTATTACTACCACACGTTTGCCAAGGCGTTAGACGCGTTGGGACAGGAAGTCTTCGTTGATGAGTCTGGGGCCCGCCATCATTGGCGCAAGGAACTGATTGCGGAGCTTGCCCGTCGGCAACTTCAGGACGGATCCTGGTTGAATTCCAATCAGCGCTGGTATGAGGCGGATGCTAACTTGGTGACGGCTTACGCATTGCTGGCGCTGCATTACTGCCGCCCCACCAGTGAATGATGGGCAGGTAGTTGCGCTACGGCCGAATGTGCTGCAACAGAGCGGTTCGATCACGGCCTCAGATCATCATCTCTAGTGAACCACTCTAGTGAACAATACGCGTCTTGGACGACTCGAAACCAAATGCTGACAAGGTGCCGTTAGCTGGCCAAGTGCGTCAAGGCATGCGGTCTGTCGTGGCGGCGCAATTGGCATCGCAGTTGGTGTCCTTTGTCGTGTTGGCGGTGCTCTTTCGCCAGCTTGGTCCAGTTCCCTTTGGGCTTCTTGGGATGGTCATGCCGCTGCTGTTGTTGGCGCGGATGTTGGGTGGCTTGAGCTTGCAAGTGGCGAGTGTGCAACGCCCTGAATTGTCGACCGACGAGAGTTCCTGGCTGTTCTGGACACAGATTGCACTTGCTGGATTGGTCGCTGTTGGTTTTGCCGTGAGCGGTCACCTTCTCGCTTGGGCGTTTGCTGCCGGAGAGCTGATTGTATTGTGTTATGCTTTGTCGGCGACTCTCTTAATCCATGCCCTAGGTGTCCAGCATTTAGCGCTCTTGGAACGTGAGATGGCTGTCGGGCGGGTGGCAAAATTCCGGTTTGTGGCTTTGTTTGCCGGCGGGATCGCGGCAGTCCTGGCGGCGTGGCAGAAATACGACATCTGGGCGTTGGTCCTGCAGCAGTACGTGGAACTGTCGACGCTTGCAGCGCTGGCCTGGTGGAGTCATCCGTTTCGGCCAGGCTGGCCGAAGAAGGTCGCATCGAGTCGGGCTCTCGTTGTTTTTGGCAGCGGGTATTCGCTTAGCGGGCTTCTGTTTTTCCTGGCGTGGAACCTGGACAAGGTCGTATTGGCGGTCATGTTGGGGGCGGTACCCGGAGGGCAACGCTGGCTGGGTATCTACACGCAGACATTCAATCTGATGATGCGTCCGGTGTATTTGGTGACGATGCCTGTTACCAGCGTGATGTTGCCTGCACTGTCTCGTGCGTCGCGGCATTCGGGCGAGTTTTCTAGCCTGGTAGTCAGTTTTTATCGGCTAGTGGGGATCGTACTGTTTCCCTGTGGAATCGGGCTGGCGTTGGTTGCGGACGACCTGATTCGTCTTCTCGGTGGAAGCCAATGGGTCGCGGGAGGAACGATCCTCAGTCTGTTTGCCCCGGCGATACTGGCGTTGGGGTGGATTAATATCGCGGGGAGTGTATTGGCTGCCGCAGCTCGTACACGTCAATTGTGTTGGTGCGCGCTCGTGGTGCTGGTGGTTATGACGCAGGGGTATCTGGCGGGAGGTGTTCTAGGTAAACGCTTTGGCGCTATCCCGGACGGACCCGCTGTCGGGGTGGCAACGGCATTTTCCCTGGTGCTGTTACTGGTCCTCTGTATTCCGTACACTCGATTCGTTTTGGGGAGCAGCGGTGCGTCGTTCCGGCGGTTGTGGCGTGGAGTCCGAGGTGCGTTGCTGGCGACCTTGGTCATGGGGTTATGCGTATGGGCACTTCGTGGAACATTACCGGAGGCCATGAGTCCAGTAATGCGTCTGGGCATTTTGGTGTTGTCTGGTGTCGCGGTCTACGGGATTATTGCCCGCCGGGAAGTTCGGTGGGCATACGAGTTTTTCGGTTTTTCTTCGGGCAGCACCGGCCCACTGGTCCATTGAGTTGGGTTACGTGGAGTGTCGAGATTCCGAATGGCGACGTTTGTGTCTCCACGACGCGCAACAACACCCGGAATGCGTTACACTTATGCGCTGGAGCGAGATGGCAACTGCAGCCAATGCGGGCTGTTGATTCCTTAACGGTTGTTGCCCACTGGAGTGATCAATTCGACCATCTGATGAGTCTGTTCAAGCAGGCTGACGTTATTACGCCAAGGAGTATGTGCGATGCGCCAGAACCGCAGGGCGATGTGGGGCTTGGGACTGTTGTTGATGATCGGGCTGGCCAGCTGGGCTAGTGGTTGGTTTGTGCCCGCGGAATCAAAGATCTACAAGTTGGCGCCTGGCGTGTACTTCCGTAAAGCGCAAACGGAGCCGGAGTTTACTGGCTGTAACCAGGGTTGGGTTGTCTTTCGTGACTTTGTGCTAGTGATTGACGCGAATTTTCCGGATCAGGCAACGAATGTCATCGCGGAGATCCGCAAGATCACGGACAAGCCAATTCGGTATGTCTTCGACACGCATTACCACGGAGACCATGCTGACGGAAACATGCGGTATACCGAACAGGGAGCCATCGCGGTTGCTTCTGAACGCAGCGGTCCACTTTTTGAAACCAAGGGACTGGAGGGATTTCAGAAGTCGCAGAAAGAAAAGCCAGATGAATATGGTGCGCTTACTTACAAGAAGCCAGCCTTGTATTTCCCTCGCAAGTTGATCATCGACGATGGAGAAATGCGAGTGGAATTGCTCTATTTTGGACATGCTCACACCGCCGGGGACGCGGTTGCTTGGTTGCCTCGCCAAAGAATCCTGTTCAGTGGTGACGCCTGTGTGAATGGGGCCTTCAATTACACCGGAGATAGCGACACGGAGAGTTGGATCACGGTACTTAATGCGATGGAGGAACTCGACCCCAAGGTGATCGCAGCGGGGCATGGTGAAGTCGCGGGTATTGAGCTGATCGCGACACAACGCAAGTATTTTGTTGAGTTACGCGCCGCTATCAAGAAGATGGGAGACGGCGGGAAGACGCTGCAACAAATCAAACAGACGATCGATCTACCGTTCTACGAGGAATGGACTGGTGTCGATGTGAAAACACGTGAAGAGAACATCGAGCACGTCTACGGTGAATTGTTTGGCAAGTAGACGTCAGGGTGAGTCGTTCTCATCGCGGTTACGGCAGTCACTCGGTTCTCGCGTTGGTGCAATGGGAACGCGCGCGGTTTCTCGGAATCCAAAGGCGTTCGGTGTAGCTCAATTGTGTCTGCCCTCCGCGCTTCTCCGGTGGTGAGATTGTCCCGCTTTCGTTACATTACGAATGAGCATTCCTGTAGAGCAGGTGCACCAGTATTTTGGCGATCATGCGACTGAACGAAGAGGCCGGGTCATGGCGATTCGAGTGTTAGTTGCCGACGATCATGAGGTCGTCCGCTGCGGTTTGCGGTCGTTGGTGACGGGCACGGAAATTGAGGTGGTTGCTGAAGCCTCGAGCGGTGAGCAGACGCTGCGGTTGATCGCCGAGCAGAAGATTGACGTCTTGCTCCTGGATATTCGCATGCCGGATGGTGATGGGCTTAACACGTTGGGGCGCGTTAAGTTGGATTATCCCGAGATTCCGGTGTTGTTGTTGTCTACCTACGATAATCCCACCTATATCGCACGCGCCGTTGCTTTAGGCGCAGCGGGCTATCTTCTCAAAGGGTGTGATCGTGAACATTTGCTGGAGGCGATTCGCAAGGCCGCAACAGGCCAGGATGTCTGGACGCGTGACGAATTACGGCGTGTTACCGGAGCATTGGCGACGCCGCGACTGAATGCGGATGTCGAAGTGCCGCTGACCCAGCGAGAAAGTGAAGTGCTGAGGCAATTGGCACTTGGTTTAACCAACAAAGAAATCGCGCAGGCTCTCAGTATCAGCTACGAAACGGTCAAGGAGCACGTCCAGCACATCTTGCGGAAAGTGGGCGTGTCCGACCGTACACAAGTGGCAGTCTGGGCGGTTCGTAAAGGTCTCGTCTAAAGCGGTAACCGGTTCTGCGGGACCTCATCGCGTGGCGATGGCAAGTCCGCGTAGTTGCTGCAGAAGAGGGCGTAGGCACAGCTTCGCAGGGTAGCTGTCGAGATAACCGGACCGTGCCTAGGTCGATTCGTTATGATAGTCGCTGCAGGCGGGTGATGCGGCCAGTTGCTACCCACTCTGCCACAAAGATGTTGCCGGACTTATCGAAACAGGCGTCATGCGGATGGATAAATCGTCCCGCTCGCCATTTCTTTTCGTCTTGCCGAATCGTGAATTTGTTGTCGCTCTTGATGCGTTGGACATCATCGCCCAGTCTGGCAACCACTTGATTGGTTTTGTCGAGCAGGGAAACACGCGCGTAGAGTTCCGGCACGAGAAGTAGTTCCCCGTGAGTATCGAGATTCGCGGGGAGTCCGAATCCGGTGAGTGTTTCGATGTGAGTGCCTTCCAACGTGACGTATTGCAGCGTGTGATGTGCGCGATCCGCGATGACCACGAGGGGCGCGCGCCCAGGGCGCTGATCAAACCAGATGCCATGAGGCAGGTTGAATTGTCCGGGCTTTTCACCGGGACCACCGAACGTGTACTTCCAATTGCCATCTCGATCGTAGCGGTGGATTCGCCAGGACCCGTACCCGTCGGCAAGCAGGAAATCGCCGTCAGGCAGGAAGGCAAAATTGGTGGGCATGAAGCGGTCTCGCCCCCAGATTTTTTGAGGATTGCTTGCTTCTCCCTGGGCGTAGCCTCCCGCTTTGAGTGGAGCGTGCTTTTGCCACACGACTTCACCAGTGAGGCTCAACTTGGCAAAGGTTTTGAGGTGCTGGTAGGCGCAGACATAGAGGAACTCCTCGCCTTCTTCTTCGCGCACTTCGATACCATGGCCACCACCTTGAAACTGTTTTCCAAAAGACCGGACGTATCGGCCGGTATGGTCAAACACAAATATGGCGGGGTGTTCTTTTTTTGCCGGGTCCCCCTCGTGAATCACGTATAGGTTCTGGTCGCGATCAATGGCAACGTTGTGAGTGGTTTGCCACTGAAATCGATCGGGTAGCTGGGCCCAGTGATGGTCGACGTGGAAACGGTGTGCGCCCTCACCCACGACTGACGGTGATTCGCCTTTTGCAGCCGTGATTACACACGGTGCAGTCAGTGTGGCTGCGCCGCTGGCCGCCAGGAATCGCCGACGCGTAAACGGAATAGCTGTCGTATTCTGCATTGTGTGGCTCTGGGTGTGAGGAACGAGGGTGGCATTCGGGGAGCGAACCAAGTCATGCCGTGTGCATTATAGCGCGCCAATTGTTGCCGTGAATCGCCGGTATGGTTGAGCGGCTCCGCGCTGTAAAGCCTGTCGGCTAAGTACGAGTAGCATGATCAATGCCGGCACGGACGGCATCGGCAATTTGCTGGAGTTCGTCCGGCTGAATGGCGAGCGGAGGCATGACGACGACCACATCTCCCAAGGGACGCAGCCAGATACCACGTTGTAAAGCGAAATCGCAAACACGCTGACCACGACGTTCCGACCAGACGAACGGTTTGCCAAGCTCACGGTCCTGGACCAATTCAATGGCGACGATCAATCCTCGCTGACGTATATCTCCCACGTGCGAGTGAGAAGCGAGCGGGGCGAGACATTTCGATAGCAATTGTGCTTTTGCCGGGAGATTCTGGAGGGTGTTTTCTTCGTCGAAGACCTCCAGTGTTGCCAAAGCAGCTGCGGCTCCAAGTGGGTTTCCACTAAAGGTGTGGCCGTGGAAAAAAGTTCGCGAGTCCGTATGTGATCCCAGGAATGCTTCCCATAGTGGCGTAGTTGCCAGTGTCGCTGACAGCGGCAGATATCCTCCGGCGAGGCCTTTTCCCAGACAGAGCAGGTCAGGGCAGACTTGTTCCTGTTCTGAAGCGAATAGTGTTCCAGTCTTTCCCCAGCCGACGGCCACTTCATCAGCAATCAGTAACACGTCGTAACGCCGGGTTAAGCCGCGCAATCCTCGATAGAATCCCTCCGGATGGAAAACCATTCCAGCTGCGGCTTGAATCAATGGTTCGATGATGACTGCAGCCAGGTGTTGATGATGAATCTTCAGTAGGGACTCCACTTCCTTCAGGTAATATTCACAGGCACCTTGTGGTGTGATTCCTTGGGGGCGGTGGAACTGATCTGGGATGGGAGCCCGCACGACGTCAAAAAGCAAAGGGTGAAACATGTTGTGGAATCGGTCCACTCCGCCCACGCTGACGCTGCCCAGAGTGTCTCCGTGGTAAGCTTGCTGGAACGCGAGATAACGTGTTTTTTGGGGTTTGGGATCGGTCCGTTGTTGCCAGTACTGAAAGGCAATCTTGAGTGCGACTTCGATGGCCGCTGCTCCATCGCTGGCAAAAAATACATGCTCCAGCCCCGCTGGCGATTTTTCCACCAGTCGGCGGGCCAGGCGAATCGTTGTAGGGTTTGATGCGCCGAGAGAAGTTACGTGCGAGACCTCGTCCAATTGGTCGCGAATAGCCTGATTGATGCGTGGGTGGTTGTGTCCGTGGACATTGCACCAGAGGCTGCTGACACCGTCCAGGTACGATCGGCCGTCAAGGTCGTAGAGCGTGCATCCATTCGCACGTTCGATGATGAACGGGGTGTATTCGGCCATCTGTGTAAATGCGTGCCAGACGTGCTGCCGATCCCATTCGTGAAGTTGATCTTGTGCTGTGGTCATTACGTCTACTAGTTGGTGGAAGCTCGGAATACGAACCACGATTTAAAGCGGCGGCGAGGCGGTGGCTGTGAACGGCTGCCACATAGGCTGTGCAATAAAAAGTGTGCTGCGACGATTCCGGAGAAGCCTTGTCAGCGAGTTGAAGACCGCCGCAACCCCTTTGTCATCACCGCGCCAGAACCGATCACAAGCAGGCTGCGTTCAGGCGACAGCATCCTTGCGTAGGCAACAGGCTTTGTATTTCTTGCCGCTGCCGCAATGGCACGGGTCGTTGCGGCGTATTTGAACACCGCGTTTACGGATTGGCTTCAGACGTTCCGGCTCGGCGCCGTCGTTTGCAGATTCACTAGAACCATCGTGTTGAACGGCGGATGAGGCTTGCTTATGCTCTTCCGATGACCCGACCCAGGTCGAACCGACGAAATCCTCTGGAAACTCTTCCATACGGAAAATCATGTCGGTAATGCGTTCACCTAGAGAGAGCCACATGCGATTGAAGAATTCCATTCCCTCGCGTTTATATTCGACTTTGGGGTCCTTCTGGGCATAGCCGGCCAGACCGATCGAGCTGCGCAGGTGATCCATTGCGAGGAGGTGGTCTTTCCAGGCCGCATCGACCAAGTCCAGCAAAAGAAGTCGTTCCATCCGCCGCATTTCGGGATGGTAACGAGCTTCGATGGCGTTATCGATTTCGCGCTGCAGCGTACCACGATCGATTCTCTGCGTAGCGGGCAGATCCAGTGTGGCATTGAGTGTGGTGTCTAGCCAGGTGGCAGCTTCCGCGCGGCGGGACTCGATTTCGGAGGACGAGATTGAGTCGCTCTGTGTGCTGGAGTCCGCAGGGCCAAACAATTTGTCCAACAGTTGATTGGCGTCCTCTTGTATCTCGAATGAGCGTTGTTGTGACTGGACGCTACAGTTGAACAGCACGTTGCGGATCTCTTCGCGTTGCTTGCTCTTGAGGTCATCGAGTGTGATATCGGCAGAAAGGCGTTCTTGCGCCCAACCGACCAGCGGTTCACGTTCGAGTCGTGAGCTACCGGAATTGGTTGAGTATCTCATCAATCCGACCATCACCGGATACTCGGCTTCCTTCGTGTTATAGGCGGAGGTGGCCAGTTCGCGGATTTTCGCTTTGAGTGTGGACGAGTCCAATTCCTGAACATCCTCAAGACCGACCTCGAGCCCGAACTTACCTTTCAACCACGCCTGTATAGTTCTCAGGCCGAATTGTTTTTCGAGAAAAACCTTGCCATCAGATAAATCGACTTTGTCGATGGCTTCGGATGCTTGTTTGATCAATAAGTCAGCCACGTTGTCGCGTCCGACCTTTTTTAGGTCGCGGTCACGCAGGCTAAGTCCCCATCGTTGGTTCGCCGTCTTGGCAAGGGCTGTCCAGTTCCAGTCACTTTCATCGACTTCGTAAGGAAGGTTCTCGTCTAACGCATCCAGCACGCTTGTTTCTGCTTTGCGTTTGGCGGAGTCAATCGCATAATCAACGGCATCCTTGAATTCCATGTCATGGAAACTATTGTCCTCGAACAAGATTTCGTCGGATCCGGACAATGCATGGCTGGCCCAACTGGCGAAGGATTGAGAGCCATAGTCAGGCGCCAGGAATTTTGTGAGGTGTTGATCGACTTGTTCGTGAATCGCATCGACGATGAGGTTGCGGCAATTGACGCCGTCCAGAATGCGCTGTCGGTACTGGTACACGCGTTTGCGCTGCTCGTCCATGACCTCGTCGTACTCAAGGAGGTTTTTACGCGCGTCGAAATGACGCTCTTCGACCTTTTTCTGCGCCTTAGCAATGCGGCGACTTACCATCGGGCTTTCAATCGGCTGGTCTTCTTCCCAGCCCATGTTGGTAAGGATTTTCTTAACCCATTCGCCGGCAAAAATCCGCATCAGATCATCTTCCAACGAAAGGAAGAACTGGCTGCTTCCGGGGTCGCCTTGGCGTCCCGTGCGTCCGCGCAATTGCAGGTCAATGCGGCGAGCCTCGTGCCGTTCGGTCCCGATGACATGGAGGCCACCAAGTTCTTTGACTTGTTCGCCGGCTTCTTTCAGACCTTCGCGTTCATCGATCTCGTTTACAAGTGATTCGAATTCTTCGGGAGGTACGTCCAACCGAGTCTCGTAACGGTGTTGAAGTGAGGACCAGGCCATGGTTTCCGCATTTCCACCGAGGATGATATCTGTCCCGCGACCGGCCATGTTGGTAGCGATTGTGACGGCAAATAATCGCCCGGCTTGGGCGACAATGTCGGCCTCGCGTTCGTGGAATTTGGCATTCAAAACTTCATGCGGAATCCCACGCTGATCGAGCATCTTGGAAATCCGCTCACTCTTCTCAATCGAAACGGTACCGACCAGCACCGGGCGACCCTTGCGCTGAACCTGGACCTTGTCAGAACGCGTGATCGTGATGTTCTTTTTTTCGTTGCGGCATCTAAACTCAAGCTCGCTGGCATTTTCCGAGACAATGGAACCGACGTAAAACTCTTTGTCGGTTCTCACCACATCCCATTTGTGGAACTCTTCAATCTCATTGGCGACCGCCAGGAATTTTTGCTTTTCGGTGCTGTAGATTTTGTCGGCGTGTTCCTTCCGCTGCAGCTCACGGTTCGGAGGGATTTCGATGGTGTCAAGGCCATAAATCTTGGCGAATTCCTCTGCTTCCGTCATCGCTGTACCCGTCATCCCACAGCATCTGTCGTACAGCTTGAAAAAATTCTGCAGGGTAATGGTGGCCAGAGTCTGTGTTTCCTCTTTGATTTTGACGCGTTCTTTCGCCTCGATGGCTTGATGCAGGCCATCGCTCCATTGCCGGCCTTCCTGAAGACGCCCCGTGTGGTCGTCCACAATTACGACCCGCCCTTCTTTGACGACGTACTTGACATCGCGTTGATAGAGATGGTGCGCCTTGAGAGAGTTGTCAATCAGGTGCGGCCAGTCCATGTTGCCCGCGGTGTAGAAGCTTTCAACTCCGGCAAGCTTTTCCGCGGCGCGAATCCCGGCGTCGGTAAGGTGGGCCGTGTGGTCTTTCTCGTTGACAACGAAGTCTTCGCCTGGCTTCAGTTTGCGTGCGATCGTGTCCGCTTCGGCATAACGGCGTACGTCGCTGAAAGCGGGTCCGCTGATGATCAGTGGAGTTCTCGCTTCGTCAATCAAGATATTGTCAACTTCATCGACGATGGCAAAGTGGAGTGGGCCTTGCGATTGCTGCAGATGTTTGGGGTAGCGATCATCGTTGCGTGCTGCCGGACGCATGTTATCACGGAGGTAGTCGAAGCCGAATTCGTTGTTGGTTCCGTACGTGATGTCACAGGAATAGGCTTCTTGCCGCTCTTCAACGGGCATGTTGCTCTGAATTGCGCCAACGGTGAGTCCGAGGCCGCGATAGATCGGTCCCATCCATTCCATATCGCGACGCGCGAGGTAGTCGTTTACGGTGACGACATGAACACCGGATTCCGTTAAGGCGTTGAGATAGGCGGGAAGTGTGGCGACAAGAGTTTTTCCTTCGCCGGTGATCATCTCGGCGATCTTCCCGGAGTGGAGTACCATTCCTCCTACGAGCTGGACATCGTAGTGACGCATTTCGAGAAATCGGCGCCCCGCCTCGCGGCACGTCGCGAATGCGTCGACGAGCACCGCATCTAATGTTTCTCCTGCGCGGAGCCGCTCTCGAAGCTTGGTTGTTTGCGCTTGCAGTTCGTCGTCGGACAGCTGCTGAAGACCTGGTTCTAAGGCATTGATGGCGGCAACTTTATCTTCGAGTCGTCGCAGTTGGCGCGCATTGTCGGTGCCGATGAATCGAGTCAGCAGGCGGGAAAAAAGCGTACCAAGGGCGCTGAACAGCAAGCCCAGTCGTTCCCAGATCAGTTCCCAAATACTCATGTTGTCCTTCGCGGTTGCGAAAGGGGGCGACGCTGGCCGCAAGCGCCGGAAGAGAGGTATAACGCTTTGTTTCTGTACGGCGCTGACGTCGCACAGATGTGGCCAGCTGCAAGTTTATGGCGGGTTGCCGGCACGGTCAACGTGGATCCAAGGCCCTGATTTTCTGGTAAGATGGGATTCTACCGGTGGAGCGGCGGATTCAGGCTCCGGTCAGTATGAGCTGTGGTGCCAATGAGCACTGTTTTACCGCCTGGTAAAATTGCCCCGGGTGGCGCCGGTACCGGGGTGCAACTTTCCTGGTGACACACCGTTGGTGAACAAGTCTCCTGTTACGAGTGACATTCGTGGACAGCTGGTTTTCTTGGGATCGGGAACCTCTGTGGGCGTGCCTGTTGTAGGGTGTGGCTGCGCGGTGTGTCAGGGAGGGGATCCGCGCAACCAGCGCACGCGTTGCGCGGTGGTGCTGGGGCTGCCCGGCGGGAACTTGTTAATTGATACGCCTCCCGATTTGCGAATGCAACTATTGAGAGAGCAGGTCGGTATTGTGCACAGTGTGCTTTATACGCATGGTCACGCCGACCATATTTTCGGACTGGATGAGTTGCGTTTACAGCAATTTTATCTAGGGCACCCAGTGCCCATTTATTGCGAACCGATTGTCGAAGACCGTATCCGGCGTTCATTTGATTACGCATTTGACGAGCCGGGTACTCGGCACGCGGGGGCGATTCCGCAGTTGGAAATGCATCGCATTTCGACCGATCCCTTTGAGCTCTTGGGTAGCCGCGTGACTCCTATCCGATTGCAGCACGGGGCTGGTCTTCAGACACTCGGTTTCCGGGTTGGCGATGTCGCTTACTGTACTGACGCGAACGCCATCCCCGCAGAAAGCTGGCCGCGGTTGGGCGGGCTGAAAGTGTTCATTCTCGATGCGCTGCGAGTGCGGCCCCACCCGACTCATTTTTCACTGGATGAAGCGGTGGCCGTTGCGGAACGCGTGAACGCGGAGCAGACCTACTTCACGCACATGAACCACGAAGTGGATCACCACGCGGTGAATGAACGTTTGCCTGAGTCGATGGCGTTGGCCTACGACGGGCTAAGGATCAAGTTGGCCTGAAAAGCGTCGGGGCGTGGGAGCCCACGCTCCTTCGTCGTCCGCCACCTTGGATTGTCGGCCGATTAATCGGAGTCCGCTTTATTGTCGCTGCCTAGCTGTTGAATGTAATCAACGGTAATCGCGATCACTTCGTTGAAGTAGTAATCCCGTTTGACGATTTCGTCCTTCTTGTCGTCACCACCACCGTTGGCTTGCTGTTCAAATTGTTTTTCTTCTTCTTTCTCCGCGTTTAACTCGGCACGCATGGCAAAGAACGTCTCGCCGTGGAGGGATACCTTCTTTTCTTTCTTGAATTGCCGGTAGCGTTCAATATTCTTCAGAAGGCGATCGAAATCGTCAGAACCCTCCCGACGTGATAGTGAGGTTTCTCGCAACTTCTGCAGCGTTCCTGGCGCGACGAGATCATATTGGTGGTGAGCCGCTGGATCGATTTTCTCGAATTCGATGGCGTGATCCAAGTCGCTTTCGCCCACATCCATATGCGTCGAGATCGAAGGCAGGACGACATCCGCCAGCACCCCACGTTTCTGAGTGCTATGGCCGTTGGGTCGATAGTATTGTTGCATGGTAATCTTGAGCGCCCCCAGGTTGGGCGGGTTGGGAATTCGAAAAAGTTGCTGGCCGAGATCGAGCAGGCTCTGAACCGTCCCCTTGCCGTGTGTCGTGGCGTCGCCGACCACCAGGCCGCGTCGATAGTCCTGTATGGCGCCAGCTAGGATTTCACTGGCGCTGGCGCTGAATTTGCTCGTGAGAACAACCAGCGGTCCGTCCCACGCCATCCCGCGGTCAGTGTCTTCGTATTTCTGGACACGATCCAGGGCGTCCTTGACCTGCACGACCGGACCCTGGTCGATGAATAGGCCGGTCATACTGATCGCCTCATTCAGGCTGCCACCACCATTTCGGCGTAGATCGAGGATTACCGCGTCCACTTTTTGCGTGCGAAAGTCAGCAAGGATCTTACGTACGTCGCGCGTCGTGCTGCGATAGTCTTTGACATTCCTCCGGGCAGCTTCCATGTCCATGTAAAAACTAGGCAGGTCAATGACGCCCACTTTGTAAGGCGCGCCATTGCCTTTCTTGCCATCTTCGAAAATGACGCTACGCGCAGCGCTGTCTTCAAGCTTGATCTTGTCACGCGTGATATTGTAGATCGTTGTGTCGCCACCCGAAGCGCCGCGGACACCCAACCGGACGACGGTGCCTGCTTTACCGCGGATGAGTTTGACAACATTGGAGAGTTGCATGTCCACGACTTCGACCATTTCTCCGTCTTCGCCTTGGCCGACACTGACAATGCGGTCTTCCACCTTAAGCTTGCCATCTCGGTCGGCGGCGCCTCCGGGAATAATCTTCGAGACTTCGGTATAGCCATCGACGACGCGCAGCGCCGCGCCGATACCCTCGAGTTCAAGCCGCATGATGATGCGGAAATTCTCGAGTGTAGAGGGAGACATGTAGGTTGTGTGTGGATCAAATCCGGTCGTGAACGATGTAAGGTACATTTCCAGCAGTTGATCGCTCTCCGTCTGTGCCATGCGTTTCTGGAAACTCTGGTACCGCCGCGTGAGTTTGCGGATCGCTTCCGCGCCCTCAGTCTTATCGCTTTTCAATGCCAATAGGTCGTATTTAATGCGTTTGCGCCAACGCTCATTTGCTTCTTGAGTCGATGCGGCATGGTCAAGATTCTCGGCATCCGTGTTGAACTGTTCCTTTACATTGAAGTCATGCGGCAATTTAAGGAGTTCGTCGACTGCTGCTACGCGTTCGTTGACGCGTTGGAGGAATAGGTTGAATACGGTGTAGGCAAATTTGATATCGCCGCGTTTGATTTGGTCGTCCAATTTGTCTTGGTTTTGATGAAACTCGTCGATGTCTGATTTCAGAAAGTACATCTTCATGGGGTCGAGTGTCTTCAGGAACAGTGACAGCCCGCGCCGGGACATTTCATCATCCAAAGGATGTCGCAGCAGGTGCTGCCGCTTCATCAGGGAGCTGACTACGAGCGTGACGTTGCGGTCGTTGGGTTTGGGCCCGTCTAGTTCCGCTTCCACCCCGGTAGCACCGACCACGGAGATGGCCAGAAATATGGCCAATGAGAAACAAACGGGGCGACGTAAGAGAGGCGAAATTGAACGCATGAGCCGTCCTTTTCTTGGATGTCGACCAGCAAGTCGCGAGTCGCGACGCAAGTTGCACTTCCGTCAGGAGTTAACGAAACAGGCACACTCAATGTAAGCATATTTGCACACGGGGACAAGATCGATGTCCAGCCCTGGAAACGAGCCCCAAGTGTGGTTTCGGAGAGAGCCGACCAAGCGCGCCCTCTGTAGATGTTAGCGTCGCGGGGGAACTTGACGACCCACGTCGGCCGCGCGAGTAGAACGATAAAATGGCATTCCGGCTCCAGGATAGACGTTTGCCCGCTTCATATGTTTTAATCAGTGACCCGACTGACGGAATGGCACGGTGTTTTGACCCGCGGGCGGAGCGTCCCGTGCATCGTGGCGAGATGTTCCGCCGGCTTGTGTCGCCGTGGAACTAGAACTCGCCGGCCGTCTCATGGTCGGTGTCAGTCGTGTCTTGTCTGTTACCGTGCCTTTGTCTGTTACCGTGCCTTTGTCTGTTACCGTGCCTTTGTCTGTTACCGTGCGATTAAACAGTGAATGCGTCGTTGATTATGATTCGCGGCGACCGTTTGGGGATGACAACGGTCCTAGATCCGAGTGCTGTATTGGTACTCGGCCGTGGCGCGGATTGCGGGATTGTTCTCATCGCCGCCAGTATTTCGCGGACGCACGCACGGATCTACCGTGATGCAGAGGGCTGGTGGGTCGTTGATAACGACAGCCAGAACGGAACGTTTCTGGATGGACATAAGGTCGCAAAAGCCCGCTTGTCCTGCGGCAGTCGCATCCGCATCGGCGAAGTGGAATTCCAATTTGCGGATGCCGCGGACCAGTCGGCCGACGGAGCCGCCGAGAGGCTGACAACGGTATTGATGGCCGAGACCGAAATGGTTCCGGCGGATTCCGGTGGGTACGTTGCGGAGGTCTTGAGCGATCCTAAACAAGTGCAGGATTGCCTGACGCTGTTGCAGTTGAGTATCCGCTTACTTAGTTGTTCTGACCCAGAGGAGGTTGTCACCGTCTCTTTGGACTTGTTGCAGCAGCAGACAGGCGCGTCGATCGTTGGTTTATTGTGGGTGGACGATGCTGGCGAATTGAAGCTCAGACGCCTGCTGCCGACCAGTGCACAGGAATCAAAACGCAAAATCCGCTTGAGTCGTACGCTTACCGAGCGGGTTTGTGGCCATGGGCGTGCCATCTGGGTTGCTAGTCAAGAGACGGGAGACGCTGACCAGAAGGCGGATCAAGGTACGGCCAGTTTGAAACACTATGCGGATGCGATTTGTGCCCCTTTGAGGCACGATCGCCAGACAGTGGGAGCGGTACACGTATATCTGGAAAGAGGGCATTTTAGCGAGCGTGACTTTCAGATGACCAGATTGCTGGCGAACCTTCTCGCCGTTGCTTTGATACGGGCTCGCAAGGAAGCGGTGTTGAACGCCGCACATGAAAGGCTGGTGGCCAAGGGGTCTGATTTTAGTGAGCTGGTGGGAGACAGTGCGGTAATGTGCGACTTGAAAAGCAAGATTGCCCGAGTCGGACGCGCAGCTGGGGGGGTCCTGGTTAGTGGTGAGAGTGGAACTGGTAAGGAATTAGTTGCTCGGGCTTTGCACCGAGAGAGTTTGCGGTCTGAACGGCCGATGCTTTCGGTTAATTGCGCGGCGATTCCTCGAGAACTGATGGAAAGTCAGTTGTTTGGGCATGCCCGCGGTGCCTTTACGGGGGCGGACGAAAAACGGGTAGGCTGGTTTGAACAGGCGGATTCAGGCACGCTGTTCCTCGACGAAGTTGGTGAGTTGACACTCGAAGGGCAGGCGAAGTTGTTGCGAGTGCTCGAAGGCCACCCGTTTCAGCCGGTGGGCGATACGCGGGAAATACGCACCGATGTGCGGGTCATTGCAGCGACGAATCTGGATCTTCGTGAACTGGTTGAAGCGAAACGTTTTCGCGAAGACTTGTACTATCGATTGAGTGTATTTGAGCTTTCGATTCCACCGCTACGTGAACGTCAAGGCGACATCGAGTTGCTGGTCGAGCTATTTCTTCAGCATTTCAACGCACAGCATGGGAAAATGGGATTGGGGTTATCTGGTGAAGCTCGTGATTTGCTGCTTTCGTACCGCTGGCCGGGAAACGTGCGGCAGTTGCGTAATGTAATCGATAGTGCTGTGGTGATGGCGGATGGAGACCAGATCCAAGTCAGGGATCTGGGGATACGTCGTGAGCCTGAGGAAGCGGCTATGCCATCACTACGCCTGGATGAATGGGAGAAGCGGCTGATTGGCGATGCGCTCGCGCGGGCTGGCGGCAGTGTTCGCGCCGCGGCGGAAATGTTGGGAATTGGGCGTGCGACGCTGTACCGTAAGATTGACGAGTATCAGATTGAAAGGTGACGGGTGGCGCGCATCCGGTCCTACTGTCGCCAGGTATTTCGTGATGCCGGACTCCAAGGTGTCGTCAATTTCACAGCGACGTGACCCTGTCGGTCGGGCTTGATTTTGACAACAATGGCCAGACCCGTGTGCCCCAATTGTTCCACGGCAGGGACTGTTTCTGGAGTAACTCGATGACAATGAAACTGCACGGCACGACGATCTTGACGGTGCGTCATCAGGGAACCGTTGCGATGGGTGGTGACGGCCAGGTGACGCTGGGTGATTCCGTGATGAAATCAGACGCGACCAAGGTCCGCCGTTTGTCGGACGGTAAGGTGCTTTGCGGATTCGCAGGCACGACGGCCGATGCGTTTGCTTTGCTAGAGCGTTTTGAGGGACATCTTAAGGA
Organism: Planctomycetaceae bacterium; assembly: GCA_002709225.1. Taxonomy (GTDB): domain Bacteria; phylum Planctomycetota; class Planctomycetia; order Pirellulales; family Pirellulaceae; genus UBA9264. The sequence continues at coordinate 13,605 of PAQH01000046.1, read as the reverse complement.
TCATCCGTCGAACATTGTGCGGGCGGCGACCGAACTCGCAAAGCAGTGGCGAACGGATCGAGTGTTGCGCCGCCTGGAGGCGATGATGACGGTCGCCGATGCTTCAACCACGTTGCTAGTGAGTGGTACAGGCGATGTTGTGCAACCAACCGATGGCATTGTTGGTATCGGATCCGGGGGCAATTACGCGATCGCCGCCGCCCGCGCGTTGGTGGGGCATGCAACACTGAATGCCGGGGAAGTCGTCCGGGTGGCGCTGACGATCGCAGCCGGGATCGATATTTACACTAATACGCACTTTGCCTTGGAGGAATTGGCGTGCTCAAGTTGAATGACCAGGGGGCGGGGGGGGCGTCCTCTCGAAATCTTACTCCGCGAGAGGTTGTAGCTGAACTTGACAGTTACATTGTCGGGCAAGCGGATGCCAAACGCGCGGTGGCGATCGCGGTCCGCAATCGTTGGCGACGTCAACAGTTGAGCGAGGAGATGCGCGCGGAAGTGGCGCCGAAAAACATCTTGATGATTGGTCCTACGGGTGTCGGGAAAACCGAAATTGCCAGGCGCTTAGCGCGATTGACCGGCGCGCCGTTTATCAAGGTGGAGGCTACGAAGTATACCGAGGTCGGGTACTACGGACGTGACGTCGAAAGCATGATTCGAGAGTTGGTCGATAATGCGATTGTGCTGGTGCGAGAACGAGAGCGGAGCAGTGTTGAGAAAGCGGCCCACGAGCGGGCGGAAGAACGTCTGCTCGACCTGTTGGCACCAGAGCCACTTGATCTGGGGGGGGAAGATCAAGACGCGACACGTCAGCAATATCAGCGTACGCGTGAAAAAATGCGTGACATGCTCCGCACTGGGGAGCTCGATGAACGCAAGGTGGAGATGGATGTAGAAAAAAAAGCAGCGCCCATGATGATTGGCCCCATGGGCATGGAGAATATGGACTTTGATATGCAGGGCCTGTTTGACAAGATCATGCCCAAGAACACGATTCACCGAGAGTTCACCGTTGCTGCCGCCAAGAAGGTCATGTTTGAAGAAGAGTGTGACCGCCTGCTCGATTCCGAGAAGATTAACAGCGAGGCCATTGACCTGGCGGAAAACGGCGGCATTGTATTCTTGGATGAAATCGACAAAGTGGTCGCTACGGAGTCCAAGTCGGCGGATGTGTCGCGGCAGGGGGTGCAGCGGGATCTGCTGCCGATCGTTGAGGGGACCACGATCCAGACACGCTATGGCCATGTGTCAACGAACCACATTCTCTTTGTGGCCGCGGGGGCGTTTCACCGAAGTGTTCCAAGTGATTTAATGCCCGAGCTACAGGGGCGATTTCCAATTCGTGTGGAATTGACGGACCTCACCAAGGAGGATTTTATGCGCATTCTGCGGGAACCTCAGAATGCCTTGACGCTGCAGTACACCGCACTCTTGGAAACCGAAGGCGTACAGCTGGAGTTTACCGAAGATGCCATTGAGGCGCTCGCAGACTGTGCTTATCGGGTGAACCAATCGACGCAGAACATCGGGGCTCGGCGACTGTACACGATGCTGGAGCGTCTACTCGAAGAAGTGAGCTTTGAGGCTCCTGATATGAAGATGGGGAAAGTTGTTGTCAATGCCGTGTATGTGAGCGAGCGTCTGTCGGCGATCACGGAAGACGAGGACCTGAACAAGTTCATTCTGTAGAGGTCCGGTTGCCATCCGTCTGCTGCGCTGCTGACGCTGTCCTGGAGGTCTCGGCCGTAGAGTAAAATCTACTGGTGACTTCGTTGAGATGGAAAGCCAGCCATTCCAGGCGAGTGTAAATGGAATGGCCGCCAAGGTGTTGGACCTGAAGGTTGGCTGGATCACCGTAGTTGACCAGCAGTGTGTGGCCGTCTTCGGCGACGCGCCCACCCTGTTCCAGGTGTGTAAGCAGATCCCTGCTGTGAACACCTTTCTGGAGAATTTGGTGCAATCTGCGTTCGGCGCGCCGCGCGCGCCAGGAGAATAGGGTGGGTGACCAGTTGGTTCCAGCGATGCCGATCTGCTGCACGCTATCACCATGGGTTGCCTGCAGGAATTCACCTGCGGAGGGCGGATAGGGCGCCTGGTCGGGACGGCGGTCGGCACAGCAGCGATGATGGACGAAATGCAACAACCGAGTTGCGACTTCAGTGTCCCAGCCGTAGCGAATCGGGGTGCCGAAGGTGACCATGTCCAACGTGTGGTCTGGGAGGAGGGGGCCGTCCTTTTCTAGGAATCGCTGCATGGCACGCCAGGTATCTTGGGCTACGGCATGGTCGCCTGACCAACGATAAATGCGGTTGATCGTCTTGATAAAACGTCGTCGAACGCGGTGGCTGCTTCCCAGCAGATTGGTCAAGATAGCCAGCAAATTGCCTCCATGACTGTGCCCCCAGCAAAGAATACGTCCCGGTCGTAATTGTTGCCAGTGGGTAAGTTGGTTGAGGAGCTTTATGGCACCATCCGCGCGGCCCAGATGATGATTTTCCCCGGACCAGGTGAAGAGCTGCACCGGAATGTGTGGACCGCCGTCTTGATTCACGGCCGTTTCCAGTAATTTCGCGTATTGTGGCGTGTAGTTTCCAGCGTCCTGGGCGATCGCATCCAGCAGTTGTTTGGATACGTGCTGGAGCCATTCTCCGCCGGGTTTCCAGATGTGGGCTAATTTGCGGAATAGTCCGAGGCCATCGGTCCCCACAAAGGTTCCATGGATCAACAAGATTCCCGACACGTTGGCGCGGCGGAGTTGGCGTGCGGCGTTGGCGGTGTTTCTGACGAGTTGCTGTTGTTCCCACGGTATTCCGCTGGGCGCAACGAGTTCATATTGCGTGAGAGCAGGGGGGCCGTACCGCTGGTGACGAAAATGGTTCTGCCGTGGCATTGTTTCATGGTCCGACGATTTTCGCGGCAGGTCAAGTCTCCAGCTCCAGCCATTGGTTCATCGTGCCGGCAAGTGAGGCCTTCCGGAAGCGACGGCGGCAGACGGTCGTGCCCGCTGCCAGAGACGCCTCCACCGCGTACAATGCTGATATGTGTGCCCGTTATACGTTGCGAAACACGCCGATTCATTTTTTCCAGCGCTGGCTGGGCGCGGGTGTGGAAAGCTGGCAGCCTCGTTACAACATCGCGCCGAGTCAGGACGTCGTAATACTGGGCTGCGCGAACCCCGCTGGTGATCCCGAATGGATGACGGCCCGCTGGGGTTTGTCGCCCGGCGGCAACCGTGGTACTGCGACGAAAATGCTGCAGATCAATGCTCGGGCAGAGACCGTTCATAAGAAGTTATCGTTTCGGGAGTCATTTCGCTGGCGGCGTTGTGTCGTTCCCGCGGACGGATATTATGAGTGGATCAAGAGCGGGGGAGGCCGGCAGCCGTATTTTGTCACCTTGCAGGATGACAGCGTGTTCGGGTTTGCTGGGATTTGGGATTCGGGTGAGCCCTCGCAGCGGAATTCGTTGCGATCGTGCGCCATTATCACCAGCGAGGCGAACGCGTTGACACAGAGGATTCACGCGCGCATGCCGGTCATCCTGCGTCCTTCTGCTGTTGCGCATTGGCTTGACCAGTCGATTGAGCAGGCAGAAGAGTTGCTGCCGCTGCTGACGCCTTTCTCTGATGTGGGCATGACACTCGGTCCGGTCAGCAGATACGTCAATCATGTTGCCCACGAGGGGCCCGCATGTGTCCAGCCCGTGGATCGCCGGATTCAAGGTCGGCTGTTCTAGGCGGAGGGAATTCTGTTCTGAAAGTGTAAACGTCGAGCAGCAGTGTCTTGCCTTGCAGTGAGGCAGTCGTCGCCACAGGTTTGAGTTTGCCGAGCCGCCCGCCCGGAAACAGGTGTGTATGTTCACCATAATATCACGAAGGAACTGAGGTATGTCGCAAACGTCGGAAGCCATCACAACGTATACGCAGCTGTGTGAGCATGTAGTGGAGACAGCTCGACTGGTAACGATCCGCGCCCTGCTTGAATGGGACGAGCGGACGATCATGCCTACCGCGGCAGGGCCCTACCGCGCCGAGCAAATCACAGTGTTGTCTCGGATCATACATGGACGGCGGACGGATCCCCGTATTGGTGACTGGCTGCAAGAGTTGTCAGCGACCGACTTAATGGCATCTTCCCATAGCGCCGAAGCGACTACGGTGCGTTGTTTGCAGCGCGACTTTGATCGACAGACGAGGATTCCGCCCGCCCTGGTGGAGGCCATTTCTCGGCAGAGCATCCTTGGGCAACAGGCTTGGGTGGCGGCCCGGAAAAACGATGATTTTCAGACATTCCAACCCTTGTTGGAGCAGATTGTCGATCTCAAACGTCAGGAAGCAGCGGCAGTTGGTTATACGGGCTGCGCTTACGATGCGTTAGTTGATGAATACGAGCCGGACGCAACTACCACGCAGCTGACGGCGGTCTTCGCGGCGTTACGGGAGGAGTTGGTCCCGTTGCTGATGGCGATTCGATCCAGCGATCGAGTTCCGACGACGGATTGCCTTCACGGTGAATTTCCGATCGATGTTCAGGAGAAATTTGGCAAGCACGCGGCGACAGAAATTGGCTTTGATTTCTCGCGGGGCAGGCTAGATGTAACCCACCACCCTTTTTGTACTACGTTAGGGCCGTGTGATTCTCGTATTACTACGCGGTATGACTCGCAGTTTTTCTCGACGGCGTTTTTTGGCATCCTGCATGAGGCGGGGCATGGGATTTACGAACAAGGCTTGCCGTCGGAACAATTCGGGTTGCCTCCGGGGATGTACTGTTCGCTCGGGATTCATGAATCGCAATCGAGGTTGTGGGAGAATCTGGTGGGGCGCAGCCACGCTTTCTGGCAGCACTTTTACCCACAGGCCCGGGAAGCATTTGGGGCCGCGCTCGGCGCAGTGGAGCTCGATGAGTTTGTCAGTGCGGTGAATACGGTGCGGCCGTCGTTGATTCGGGTTGAAGCAGACGAAGCGACCTACAACCTGCATATCATCATTCGTTTCGAACTAGAGCAGGCATTAATCAATGGGACGCTCGTGGTCGAGGATTTACCCGCAGCTTGGAATGAAAAGTATCGAGAGTATTTGGGAGTTGAGTCGCCGAACCATGCAGACGGTGTCTTGCAAGACATTCATTGGAGTTCCGCGGCGATCGGGTACTTTCCTACTTATGCGCTCGGTAATCTGTACGCCGCCCAGTTTTTCCAGGCAGCCGAAGCGGCGCTGGGAGATCTACAGCCGATGCTGGCCGCGGGTGAGTTTGGACCGCTCCGGGCATGGCTTGGTGAGAAGATATACCAGCATGGTCAGTGCTATCCAGCAATGGAACTGGCCACAGAGGTGTCTGGGAAACCACTCTCGCACGAGCCTTTGATGGCTCATTTGCGGGGTAAATTGGAGCCACTGTATGGGTTGGCTTAAGGACACGGTTGCGTTGGCCGGATGCGCCACGCAAGCTTCAACGTTCCGGTGGGGGAGGCGGGGGAGTGGCGGGGGAGTATTTGGCAACTTCAGGTTCGGGAATCTCTGCCAGCAGGCGGGCGATAATTCCCTCTGTATCGAGGCCTTCCGCTTGGGCTTGAAAGTTGGTGCTGACTCGGTGCCTGAGAACCGGTTCGGCGACTTTGCGAATGTCGTCGAGTGCGACTGAGAATCGGCCGTCCATGGCAGCCAACGCCTTGCCACCATTGATCAGGAATTGGCCCGCCCGCGGCCCGGCACCCCAGTCGACTAACTCCCGTACGAACTCTGGTGCCGATTCGTCTTGCGGCCGTGTAGCGCGGACCAGACGCGAGACGTATTTTACAACGTATTCACTTACGGCCACCGAACTGACTAGTTTTTGCAGGTTCACGATGGCTTTGGCCGAAAGGACCTTGCGGACTTCCGTTTTTTCTTGCCGTGCGGTCACTGAAAGGATTTGTTCCTCTTCGTCCGCGGTTGGATAGCCGACCTTGATATTAAACATGAAGCGGTCCAGTTGCGCTTCGGGGAGCGGGTACGTTCCTTCCTGCTCGATTGGGTTCTGTGTCGCAATCGTGAAAAAAGGAACGGGTAACTGGTACGTGCTGCGACCAACCGTGACTTCGCGTTCTTGCATGGCTTGTAACAGGGCTGCCTGCGTTTTGGGCGGCGTCCGGTTGATTTCGTCTGCCAGGAGAATATTGGAAAAGATGGGGCCTTCGACGAACCGGAACTCGCGGCGGCCCTGCTCATCTTCGTCGAGCAGATTGGTGCCAGTAATGTCCGAGGGCATGAGATCCGGAGTGAACTGGATGCGTTTGAATTGGACATCGAGAATGTGCGACAAACTGCTGACCATGAGCGTCTTGGCAAGACCAGGAACACCTTCCAGTAGGCAGTGCCCTCGTGTAAAGATCGCAGCGAACAGCTGTTCGATGACGTCGTGTTGGCCGATAATGACTTTCTGCAGTTCCTGTTGCATCAACGCACGACGCTGACTGAATTCCTGCAGGGTGTCGCCCAAACTTCGCGGTTGCCTGGTTGCCACGGGTAGTGCCTTGATGGTGGGGCGTGCTGCTGAGTAATAGAAATTCCGTCGCAAACAGGGCCGGTGTCAACCGGGGCGTGCGACAGTGGTTCGCTGCGCTCGAGTCGGTTGACCAGTGCGGCGCGTCGATTTTATCGATGCAAGCGTGATCTCACAATCGCGCTGTTTACGGCGAGATGCTAGGGGATTTGGGGAGGATTGCGGAGTAGGCATGACTGGATGAGCTCGCATGCAATTTGGTCCGGATCTGGCTTCGGGAAAGCTGGAGAGATATTAGCGAGCTGTTGGGGAGCGGTTGCCGACAAAGGCGGGAGATTTACTCGAAGTCGGCGGGGGCTGTCGCCGAGGATTGAGACAGGAGATCAAAACCATGCGCTGTCGAGTGGTCTGTTGGGCGTTGCTGGCCATCGTTGCTAGCGGGGTATTGGGGCCGTTGCAGGGTGCCCCATTGACGGATCGAGAGGTCCGCGAGGCGATTCGTAAGGGGATTCGGTTTCTCCGCCGCGAGCAGAATGAAACCACGGGCGGTTGGTCTGAAATTCTGCTGGAACCGTATGGGGTTTCTTCACTGGCGGCGTTGGCGCTACTGAACGCAGGGGTAACCACGGATGACCCGGCGATGCGGGCGGCGCTCGGATATCTTCGGCAATTCAATCAGCCCCGCACCGTCTATTCGACCGCTCTGCAAACCATGGTGTTTTGTCGGGCGACGCCAACCCAGGACCGCCTGCAAATTGTTAAGAATGTGCGTTGGCTGGAAAGCGTGCAGGTGACTGATGGCGATCGGTCGGGAGCATGGAATTACGGACGTGGTGGCAATGGGGACCCTTCCAACACGCAATTCGCGTTACTGGCACTCCATGAGGCGGAACGCTTGGACATTGTGGTGCAGCCCGCGATTTGGCAACGCTCTCTGGAGTACTGGCGGCGCTTGCAGCGCGCGGATGGCGCCTGGGGTTACTCGAAGTTCTTGCCGCCGTCGGGAAGTATGACCTGTGCCGGAATCGGTTCGCTGTTGATTTGTCACGGGAGTCGCAGTCAGGCCGATGCGAGAGTGGTTGAGGGCAGGGTCGAGTGTTGTGCGGACCAGCAGGAGCACGATGCCATTGAACGCGGATTGCAGTGGTTGGGAGATAAATTTTCGGTGCATTACAATCCGGGAGCGCAGGAGCAAGGAGGGGTGAATCGTGCCTGGCTGCTCTATTACCTGTATGCGGTAGAGCGTGTGGGTCGGTTGTCAGGCAACCGGTTTATCGGGCGGCATGACTGGTTCCGCGCAGGAGCGGAAAAGCTGGTGAAAGTCCAGAATGAGCTGTCTGGGCAGTGGAAAGGGTTGGACAAAGCCGAGTCGCGAGGGCCGATTGGTACTTCACTGGCGCTGTTGTTTCTCTCTAAAGGGCGGCGGCCGTTGCTAGTTTCGAAGTTGCGGTACGGGGAAGGCATCAACTGGGATCGTCACCGGTCTGGCATTCCGAATCTGACGAGACGGGTGGAGGCACGGTGGAAGCAAGAATTGACCTGGCAGACGATGGACATTAAGGTCGCCTCGTTGCAGGACCTGATGCAATCGCCAGTGTTATTTTGGAGTGGACGAGACGCGTTTGAACTGGATCAGGAACAGAAACGCAACTTGCGTGATTATGTGAATCAGGGTGGATTTATCCTTGCCGAGTCGTGTAAGCACGGCAAGGAGTTTGACCGCTCTTTCCGTGCGTTAATGCAAGAGCTTTTTCCGGAGAACCCACTGACGCCATTGCCCGTGGATCATCCAATCTGGTTTGCAGATGTCCAAGTCAAACAGGTACGCGAGCTATATGGTGTGAATGCATGCTGTCGTACCAGCGTGGTGTACTGCCCAGACAGTCTTTCGGCGTACTGGGAGTTGAGCCCCGGCGTCCGAGAAGTCGATTATCCACAGGCAGTGCAGGACGAAATAGAGGCTTGTTTACGCATCGGTGAGAATGTGGTCGCTTACGCTACCAATCGCCAGTTGCGAGCGAAATTGGATCGTCCCCAGCTGGCGCTCAGTGCCGATGTGTCCAACAAGGTCGCGCGCGGGACGTTGCAGGTTCCCAAGCTGAATCATGCGGGAGGTGCCGATGATGCACCACGTGCCCTGGGAAATCTGATGCGTGCTGCGCGGCAGCAGAGAAAAGTACGCCTGGTAAGTGAAACGCCCTTGTTGTTGTCACCCGGTGACCGACAGTTGTTCGACTACCCGATTGTCTTTATGCACGGTCGCCGCACATTCCAGTGGAGCTCGCGCGAGCGGCAAGCAATGCGTCGGTTTCTCCAGCAGGGTGGCTTTCTGTTTGCGGATGCGATCTGCGCTAGTGCTGAGTTTGCTTCATCCTTTCGGCGCGAGATGCGAAGGTTATTTCCGGAGCAAGAAGTGCGTCGCATTCCAGCCGCGCATCCGCTGTTAACGCCGGAGTTTCGTGGTTATGACGTCCGTAAAGTGACCCTTCGCGACCCACAGGTGCGTGGCGCGGATGACCCTCTTGAGGCGAGGCTGAGGACAACGTCTCCGCTGTTGGAAGCACTGGAAATTGATGGGCGGGTCGCGGTGGTGTTTTCACCGTACGATCTCAGCTGCGCGTTAGAGAACCAGGCATCGCTGCAGTGCCGTGGGTATGCTCACGATGACGCCGCCCGGATCGCGATCAATATCCTACTCTATGGTCTTTGGCACTGAGCCAGTTTGGCGGTTTGCAGGGGGAGTTGGCGAATCGGTACCGTGTTGTGTTACGGCTGGGACCAGTTTGTCAGCACATCTGCCGCGACCGGGCCCCAGTAAATGCGGAGGTCCTCAAGTTGACCATGGAACCCGTTGGCCGGTCCATAGGGGCCGACGAGTGAGCCGCTGTCGGCGCCGATCGAAAGCCCGTCAGCCGGCCGGCTAATGATGAAGCCGGCTTCAATCGGTTCGCCGATCTGCTTGCCATTCAAGCGGAGCGAAGCTTTCCCGTCACGGTCGATCGTGGCGGACACGTGGTGCCAGGTATTCAGTGAGACCGGTGGTCCGACTAACGTGGTCAGAGCGCCCTGGCGACGCAGGGAAAACTGGACCTTGCCTTGTTTCAGGTAGAGTGAATAGCCAAGACTCTGTCCGCCTTGTGCCAGGAGCACACCCTTTGCCGCGGTCGTCTTGAACCATCCTCCGATTGTCATGGGTTTGTATGCCGGATTCAATTTTCCTCGGTTTGGCTGTTGGATGGCGGGTTTCGCTCCAGCGAGCTCTACCGCTGTGTTCTGGCGGCCGGGAACGAGCTTGCCGTACTGAAGTCGCGTATTGCCAAGATTACCGAAATCAAACCTGGCAGCCAGTGTGGGTTTGACGTTGCGAGCCCGCCGCGCGCCAAAATCGATTACCGTACCGTCGTCACGGTAGTGTTCACGAAGTCGCTTGAGTTCGCGTTTCAGACTCGTCACAATTTCTTGATACGACGAATCGTTATAGACGCTGGTTAGTTCGCGTGGATCGTTCTGCAGGTCGTAGAGTTCCCATTCGTCGAGTTGGTAGAAGTAGATCAACTTGTAACGATCGGTGCGCACACCATAGTGCCGGTGAACCATATGGGGACCGGGGTGTTCGTAGTAGTGGTAATAAAGTGACTTGCGCCATTGCTCTGGTTGTTTTCCGGCGAGGACGGAAACCAGACTTTCCCCTTGCATCGTCTCCGGAATCTTTTCCCCGGCCGCATCCAGAAACGTTTCGGCGAAGTCCAGGTTCATCGCTAGTTGTGTGGTCGTGGACCCAGCCGGTGTGTGACCAGGCCAACGCACCAGTAAAGGCGTGCGGAAGGACTCTTCATACATCCAGCGTTTGTCGTACCAGCCGTGTTCGCCCAGATACCATCCTTGATCCGACGTGTAAATCACGATGGTGTTCTTGGCCAGGCCCGACGCATCCAGGTAGTCGAGCACACGGCCGACATTTTCGTCAACTGCATCGATGCAACGCAGGTAGTCCTTGACGTAACGTTGGTATTTCCAGCGGACGAGATCACGGCCCTCCAGTTTGGCGGCGGCGAACGCCTCGTTTTTGGGCCCATAGGCGCGATCCCAGACCATTCGCTGTTGCGGTGTAAAGAAGCCTCGCTGTCTTGAAAGTTTCAAATCGTGTGGGTTGAGGTGCCGGGCGATGGTCATCTCTTGTGTCCGAGCCGCGGTTCCTCTTCCCTCGTAGTTGTCAAAGAGTGTTGGTGGTTCGGCGATCGTGATATCGTCGTACGCGTTGAGATGCCGTGGCGCGGGTTGCCAGTTGCGATGGGGGGCCTTGTGCTGATACATCAGAAAGAACGGTCGTTCCTGGTCGCGAGAATCTCTCAACCAGTCGAGCGCCAGATCGGTAATGATGTCGGTGGTGTACCCCTCGTGCTGTATGTCGCGAAACCCTTGCGGTCCCACTTCTCCGTGATTGGTCCGCATTTTGGGGTTGTAGTAGGGGCCTTGGCCGATCAGACGGTGGTAGTAGTCAAAGCCGGTTGGCTCGGTACGGAGATGCCATTTACCGATGATCGCGGTTTGGTAGCCAGATTTGCGGAGCATTTTGGCTACATTGGGTTGGCCGCCATTGAATGTCTGGCCGTTCTGCGCAAATCCGTTGAGATGACTGTATTTGCCCGTGAGGATGACAGCCCGGCAGGGTCCGCAGATCGAATTTGTGACGAAACACCGGTCAAAACGCATTCCCTCTTTCGCCAGCCGGTCGATATTGGGCGTCTGGTTGACCTGGCTGCCATAGCAGCTCATCGCCTGATAACCGTGATCGTCTGACATGATGAACAGAATGTTCGGGCGCGACTCCGCGGCCACTGCCGGTGCGGCTGTCGCCCAGCCGCAGGCCGCGGTAAGCAGCGCTATGGTTCCGGTCGCCCTGCCAGCAAGGACGTTTCGAGGTCGCCGCGGTAAAGCGCGAGAAAAGAAATCGCGAAAGGGAGCATTCATGGTGGGCCTTTGCTGTGACACGGGCTCGAGATGTGTCGCCGCGGGTGTGGCCGCGGGTGTCATGGTACGGCAGGCGCGTGATTTGATCGAAGGTTGGCCGCTTAGTATCCAACCTGAACAGGCGTGGGTCAATTCCGCGGTGAAGCGAATTTCTGCGGCCAAGGTCGGAACCCGCCGTCCATCCATGGACAGTGATCGGTGTCTCAGCCCCGGATCGAATCTTATCGCGGCCAGTTTCGTTGCAGTGGCTATCGGGCACGCAAGAAATGGGCCCACAGGGGGAGTTGGTGAGGTCCAGTAGGGAATCTTTGCGGGCTGTCCAAATGCAATCAGTCCGGCGGTGGTTGAACGTCACTTGCGGAAATCCACCGGACAACGGTCGTGGTTGTGAAACTTGCTGCCGGTTGAAGATCCTATGTTCCACTTGTCCGTGCGAGCCGTCTCAGTTGCTGCAAACCGATCAGGTCCGGCGACCGGTCAGGTATCCGTAAACCACCAGGTCGTTGGCGCGATTGCGGTGCAAGAACCGATTGTTTTGGCCGATGTACTCTTCTACCGGGCAAGGAAGCCAGGCGATCGTCCACCGCGATGATGGTCACGGACGGAGTTCGCATTATGGTCTTCCTCATGAGTTTACTGCCGTGCGTAAAACGACACCCTGTTATCTGAAATTACACAATGAAAGTAAGCCAGCTCCGGCCCCCACCATCAGCAGCCTGCCGAGCGTGGAAAAGCTCTGTGAGCATTTTACCTCAGCACTGGGATGGCAGTTGGAGTATCAAGTCGGTGTGGATGAGAAGGCCTCGCCGCTGTGGCAGCAGGGTATCACAGCGGACGGTTCGGATACCAATGGACGGTTGGTGATCCGTGGCATGCAACAGTCGCGGGCTGCCAATGACCGGGAATCGTTGGCGGCGGTTGAGCAGCTCGCCGGATCGATCGCCGAGGTGCTCAGCGAACTGCATCGGACACGGCGCGCACTCTGGAAACGGGAGGCAGAGTTGGCGGCCAGCGTGCCGGTAACGCCACGTCAGGATGAGCGGGAGCACCTGGCGGAAACTTTGCAGGCTGTGTTGAGAGCTGGTGCGGAGGCGGTCGAATGCCAGGCCGCCGCCGCATACCTGTTGGATGATGCCACGAGCCATCTCAAGTTACGGGCGGCTTGGGGAGAGATCCCGTGGGAGCGATTGCTGGAAGTTGGGCGGCCCCTGCAGGGTTCGGCGGCGGATTTGGAGGCGTTGGTCGGGCACGCGGTGGTGATTGAGGATACCGCGATGCTGAAACATTGGCGTCTGCCGGAAGAAGAGCAGTTTGCATCCGCGATCTGCGTGCCGATCGCCAGCCCTTCGGCACCGCTGGGGACGCTCTGGGTGTTTTCCCGAGAGCCACGGGGCTTCGATGCGGTTGCCAGCAATGTGGTCGAAATTACCGCCGGGCGTGTGGCGGCTGAATTGGACCGCTGGGTGTTGTTGAATGAAGGGATGCGGTCCAAACGGATGGAACGAGAGTTGACCGATGCGGTGGGTTGGCAACTGTCGCGTTTACCGACGATCGCGCCCGCAATCGACGGCTGGCAGGTTGCTGGTTGGACCTCTCCCGCGGTCGGCTTGAATCGGGAGTTTCACGACTGGTCTGTCGTACCAGATGGGACGTTGTCGCTGACAGTGGGAGCAGCCCATGGGTCACTCGTGGAGGCGGGGCTGACCGCTGCAATGCTGCATACCGCCGTCAAAGACCACGGTTGCTACCGCCATCGTCCGCTTGATATGGTCGACCGGGTAAATCAGACCTTCTGGACATCTTCGGCGGGAGACCAGTTTGCCGACCTGTTTTACGGGATGCTGGAGCCCGAGAGTGGCGAATTGGAGTTCGCGGTGGCAGGAAGAATGGTGGCCTTCCTGTTGGATGTGAATGGTGCGCGGCGCGTGACGCATGACAGTTTGCCGCTGGGCACTCAGCCGGAGTCAACGTATTGTTCGCAGGGACACAATGTCCCGCCAGGTACCGCGTTGATTATTTTCAGTGAAGGTGCGATGAAGACTCTGGAGGCCAAGTCGCAGGTGCTCAATAATGGTTTGTTGATGCAGTGGCTAGGCGGTTGTTTGTCCGCGCCAGTCGAGGTGTTGCTCGAACGTCTGGTCGAAAATGTGCG